>CAUUKX010000066.1:0-12277 GCA_963545585.1 uncultured Lachnospiraceae bacterium | reverse complement strand
GGGAAAGTTGAGTTAATAACTCAACGGCGGGAATCTATTTGCGGATTCCCGCTTCGTCATTCATGACCGAAACAACCTTTTTCCACATCTGCTTTTCTTCTTCCGTCCACGGCTCATGCTGATTTTGATAGTCGTTTTTCCGCTTGATTTCCGCTAACACCTCTACCATGTGTCGGTATTTCTTTTGATTGATCCGGATCAACTTCTCCGCCAGCGCCGGTTTCCATCGGCACTTGGCCAGCAATAGCGCCGTATGAGCGGCACACAGCAGCCCGCCCTGCTCATATTTGGCGGCAAAAACTTCATCCGCCAGACCCTCGGCCATGACCGCGACATAGCTTGTTTCACCGGTTCGGGCATTGTCACAAAAAAAGCAGTCCGTCCGCCCGGAATAGACCTGTAGTTTTTTGGGCTTACCGGCTGCAATTTCAGCAGAAAGCTGCTCCAAAAAATCGGTATACAGAATGGCATGCGCCAGCGGGTCGCCCATTTCCCGCAGCTGATGGGCATGAAAATTGCAAAAGCCATGCGCTGCGGCCATCTTTTGACGCAAGCCCCGATCATTGACGCTGTCAAACAAAAAGCGATCCATTGCCTGCTGCGTCCGCTTTTCAATCAGCGCGCAAACCGGACACCGGTCCTCTTCCATCAAGTCATATAATTCATGCCAAATAAAATCCTTAGCCAATGGTTTTACCGCCTTTCCTACATATATTCAAACAAGTTCTCTGCTCGTAAATTCGGATTTACCTTAAAAGCATAATGTATTCCTTTATTTTTTCTGACAGCTTTTCTTTATTATTTTCCAAATTTAGATAAAAGCCTGTAACTCCATAGCCGATCATACTGTAAAGTGCGGTTAAGCGATAATGATTTTCTGATTTCTTATCATTTACAGCGGATGCTTGTTCTATATTTGCTGTATTACATATGGATTCAAAAGTTTTTCTGTTCATAATCTTCTGACAAAATCTCCATGCTTCCTCTTCCGTTTCATCGTTCCGCTTCGGTGTAGACCAAACCTTTTTCATTTGAGCTACTCTGAAATTTTTATCATCTTTTCTTCCGGTTTCATTATAAATATATGCTTCCAATCCCCAGATCCAAATAATAAAATCCCACACATTGTAATTAATTTTCTCTGGAATCTCAATATTTACATGTTCGCAAACTTTCAATGCTTCTTCTTTGCAGTCATAAATATACAGCCAATACGCAAGTTCACACAAAGAAGACATATCCGCATTTTTTGTAAAAGAACAACTTTTACCTAATTTTTTACAAAGCCCGACAATTTCCCGTTCTTCATGATTCATCATAATATCTGCAAACAACATATGTATTACTCCTCAACTTCAAATTTTGTTGATCCTGTTATAAACCGGAAGTTATCAATTCAATTCCAATCTCATTGAAACCAGTTCCTGCCAACCTTTGCACCGTGAAATAAAGCCTCTGGGATTGCGTCCAAATTCAACAAATCCTATGCTTTTGTATAAAGCAATCGCATTACTGTTATCACTTACAACCTCTAATTCCAGTTGAGAAAAGCCTGCATTTTTTGCACACGCTATACAAGACATAGTCAAAGCCCGACCTATTCCAATCCCCCAGAAATCTTTTTCAATCGCTATTCCAAAAACTGCACGGTGTCTAATTTTGTTCTGACCTTTCTGATTCACACCAGCAGTTCCAACAATACGTCCATCAACAATAGAACAAAGATACACTTCTTTATCTGAATTTGCTCTTTCCGTCAAAAATTGTTTCTCAAATGCTACGTCAAATGTTGTTTCATCTTGATAGGATGACAAAAAATCTGTTTGCTCGTGAGTTAGAAGAAAAATATTTAAAACTTCCTGTGCATCATCTCCGACAGCACTCCGAATCAAACACTTTTTTCCATTCTTTAAAATGAGATTTTTTGTATAATTCATAGTCACCTCCACAGCAGTTGAAGATATTCATTTTTTCCCGAATTTCGTCGGAATTCACAATTTTGAAATATAGCGACTATATACTCCGCCATCTCCTGTTTGTTCATACTTCTACCTCTACAACTTGAAATCTGAAGCACGCAAGCATAAAGGAATGCGGCCGCGCAGCGGGCATATTCCTTTTGCGGCGCTTCACCAGCAGACAGTCGGTTTTGCGTAGCAAAATCCGACGTCCTAAAAGGCCCGCGGCGAATGCTTTCAAGCGAAGCATTTGGTCTGACGGTGAGTAACTGGATGATAAACCGGAAATTATTAAAATGAATTACTATATTACTTTTTTCCTATCCAATTTAATAAAAATGATAATAGATTGTGATCTGAAGCAAATGTTTCTATTATTCCATTAAAAACAATAAGTTTAGAATCTATTTCTTTTTTTATAAACACCCTATCAATTGCTGTTTGTGCTGGCTTATATGTTATCATTTCGTTTGTAACTAAATCCCTATATTCCATCTTTTCTTCTTTTAATGTATCAATCCATTTTATATTATTAAAATCCCCAATTATAATATCAACATTTTTTTCTTGAAAATATGAGTTTATAATCTTTTGTATATTATCATCAGTATTATGAAAACTTAATACTTTCAAATCCTTCATTCTCATTTCAATAATCTTATTAGAAAACTCTATTTCTTGATGAAAATCTTCTTTTTCCCAAGTACTACCTTTAAGTGTCATTGCAACAACACTGCTTTTAATCTTTTTATAATTGCTATTGCTAAAAATTGTGTATTTTTCTTTATTAAAAAGATTTAAAACATCAACATATTGATTCTCTATAAACTCTTGTAAAAAAATAATATCGTCTATATCCCTCAAAACATTATCAACTATATTTTTTATTTGCAATTTAAAAGGAATATTTCTTGGATTATAATATCCACCATTTATGGAACTATAGGCTCCACAAAATTTATTAATATTAAAACTAGATATTCTCATGATATCCCTCTTTCTCCTTGTATACAACTTCCAATTTATATATATCTCTTTATTTAAGCTCTCCCGACATATCATCTATAATATCTGCTGCCATTCCAGTTCAGGCAAGCTACACCGATAATTCGCTTGCTGCGAATTATCGGTGTATGCGTTCCGCAAATAGATATTTATCCATGCCACGACAAGGAAGAGCAAGCTCTTTTGTCGTTCTCTACCATTCAGGCAAGCCACTCGTAATTCGCTTGCAGCGAATTACGAGTGTATGCGTTCCGCAAATAGGGGCTTATAGTTGCTATGCCTTTGGAGAGCAAGCTCTCCCGGCATATCAACCATAAGCCCCTGCTTGCCTGAACTGGAAACAAAAACCGGCTTCTTTGTTTGCACAAAGACTGCCGGTCTACTGTTAAAGAATCTCGACTACGACTCTTTTATCCGATTTAATCGCTGCGGCTTTTACTACCGTGCGGATTGCTTTGGCAATCCGGCCCTGCTTGCCGATGACCTTGCCCATATCTTCCTGAGCAACTTTCAGTTCAATAATGGTCGACTTTTCGCCTTCCACTTCATTAACTTCCACGGCGTTCGGATCATCTACCAGTGATTTTGCAATCAACTCAACTAGTTCTTTCATTTTTTCCTCCTGCGTTGACTCGTTTTCTAGTCAACAATCCCTGCAATCTTCAGTAATTTACGAACGGTGTCGGAAGGCTGCGCGCCGGTTGACAACCACTTCTTCGCAACTTCTTCGTCAATCTTAAATTCTGAAGGATTCTTGGTCGGATCATAGTAGCCCACCTGTTCGATAAACTTGCCATCGCGAGGAGATCTAGAATCTGCAACTACAATTCTATAAAAAGGAGCTTTTTTTGCACCCATTCTCTTTAATCTCATCTTTACTGCCATTATTTTCACCTCCTATTCTTTGATTTTTATCTATCCAAAACCCGAAAAACTTCGGGGCTTGAAGCGCACATGTACATTCCGGGGCAGATCCGCCATTATTTGAAAAACGGCATATTAAACATTCCCTTTTTCTTTTTGCCGCCCTTCATCATACCGGACATTTGCTTCATCATTTTCTTGCTTTCTTCAAATTGTTTGATAAAGCGATTGACCTCCTGAATCTGATTGCCGGAGCCTTTCGCAATCCGGTGCTTTCGAGACGGATTAAGGAGCGACGGGTCGCGCCGTTCTTCCGGCGTCATTGATAAAATAATCGCTTCCATCCGGCTAATCCCGGATTCATCTATTTCAATATCCTTCAGCTGTCCCGCTACGCCCGGCAGCATCGCCAAAAGGTCGGTTAACGGCCCCATATTGCGCATTTGCTTCATTTGATCCAGAAAATCTTCAAAATTAAACTCGGCTTTGCGGAGCTTGCGCTCCATTTCCTTAGCTTTTTCTTCATCGACATGGGCACTGGCCTTTTCAATTAAAGTCAGAATATCGCCCATTCCTAAAATCCGCGAGGCCATGCGGTCGGCATGAAAAACTTCCAAATCCGACAACTTTTCGCCAACGCCGACAAACTTAATCGGCCTTTGCGTTACCGCTTTGACCGACAACGCCGCACCGCCTCTGGTGTCGCCGTCCATCTTGGTCAAAATCACGCCGGTGATATCTAACAGCTGATGAAAACGTTCCGCCACATTGACCGCGTCTTGACCTGCCATCGCATCAATCGTCAGCAGAATTTCCTGGGGATTTAGCTTCTCCTTAATCCGCACCAACTCCTGCATCATTTCCTCGTCAATATGTAAACGCCCGGCCGTATCGACAATCATCAAATCATAGCGGTTCTTTTTGGCATGCTCTAACGCCGCCGCCGCAATCTCAACCGGATCGACCTCCGTTCCCATCTCAAAAACATCGACCTTTTGCTGCGCACCGACGACCTGCAACTGCTTGACGGCCGCCGGCCGGTAAACATCGCAGGCAACCAGCAGCGGTTTTTTACCCTGCTTTTTTAAAAGCCCTGCTAACTTCGCGGTCGAAGTCGTTTTACCGTTACCCTGCAAACCAACCATCATAAAAATCGTCGGTGCTTCTTTGGCAAAGGTTAAGCCTGAGTTTTCAGACTGCATCAGCTTGGTCATTTCCTCATTAACAATCTTAATCACCTGCTGACCGGGAGAAAGACTGCTCATAACTTCTTCGCCAACCGCCCGTTCTTTTACCGCCGCAACAAAGTCCTTTACCACCTTGAAGTTAACATCCGCTTCCAGCAGTGCCATTTTGACTTCGCGCATAGCGGCATTGACGTCGGCTTCGGTCAGCCGGCCCTTGCCTCTTAAGTTTTTAAATATGGATTGAAACTTTTCCGATAAGGATTCAAATGCCATAACTGCTCCTTGTATTTTGGAAAACTGGGTTTTCTTATTCGGCTCTAAACGCCGCGCTTTTTCTGTTCTATAATTCCGCTAAGATTTCACCGGTCAGCTTGGCAATTTGCCGCATCGCGTCCGTTTCTTCCTGCCCCGCAATCGCCTGAATCCGCAAAATCTTTTCTTTTTGCCCGGCAAAGCGCTGAAGAAGCTGTAATCTTGCTTCGTAGCCCTCTAATTGCTTATCGCAGCGCTTGAGCAGATCATGCACCGCCTGCCTGCTGACTTCATATTCTTCAGCAATCTCCCCTAAGGACAAATCCTCGGCATGGTATTTGCGATAAACTTCTTTTTGCCGCTCGGTTAAAAGCTCTCCGTAAAAGTCAAATAACAATGATTTTCTGACAAACTCTTCCATGCTCCCTGCCTACTGCCATTCTATACTTTTTACTTTTCCGCGACCGCTGAAGCCGCTCTGCCTCTGCATTTAAAAGCAACTGCCGCATAAAACAGATGCCGCCAGACACTGCCTGACAAAACAGCCGGCCGTAAACTGCATCCCTTTTTACCGACAACTGATTATACTATAAAGGAGAACTCCTTGTCAAGGGGTCTTTTTAAAAAAGTATTTCGTTCCTTCTCCCCGAATTTACATGCTCTATAAAATCTCTATCCCTTTCCCCTCTATTTCTTTAATCAGCTCTTCATCGATCATCGAAATATAATTTACCGACTTTAAATTAGGAAGATACTCAATGCCCTTTATTGAGCGGATATCAAACCGGTCATCTTCTCCATCCCAGTCCGGCACTATCATTTGATAAACTTCCAGACCGCCGTCAAAGATAAGGCTTTCAACTTTTAATAAGTCTTTTTTGGTAAGCTCGATATTTTTAAAACACTCCATCGCATTACTGATGAATAATTCGTACTTTTCATCATCGTAATTCCCTTCATTTGCGCAAAACTCATTTTTCCGTCTTATATGAGCGTTGATTTGGCCTTCAAAACTGGGAGTTTTATGGAGCAATTCGTCAATTACAACTAACTTAAAATTAAAATCAAACTCTCGTTGGGCAAGTGCGGCTTCTATTTCATCCTCCACCAAGGAGTACTGTTTGGGATCACATTCCAGAAATTCAAAATCCTGAGTATAAACATTGTAATTTAAAGCATAAAAATGCCCGGCCAAAACTTCAACTTCCAGATCAACCGACTCTTTCAGACTTACATCTTTTTTATATTCATTTGACCAGACCGCATTTACCGTAAGTATATGCCGACCGGGCGACACATAATATGCCGGCATACCGAGCCTGTATAATTTATGCCTTTCTTTTACACCATCTATCTTTTCAATAACATTTAAATAGGCATAGCCGGAGCGATGCCTGTTTTTCACAAAAATTGCCGCTTTCCGCTCTTCTTCCCCTGTTTTTCTTTTAAAAAATCCCATAATACCTCACTCTAAATACTCAGCTACAATGACATTACTCGAAAGTTCCCTTTTTGATACGGCACTCTCAATCATTTCACCTTTTTCATTTCTTCCCATCAACCGATAATATTCACACCACAACAAGGGAGATTGTAGGGGAATAAGTTCTGCTCCAAGAAGCATTTTTTCCACAATCTGTTCTTTCTGCAGAGAACAATCAAAAAGTTTGCCCTCACTGACAATAGAAAACCCAGCCATGACATCGACATCCATCGAGTCGATAGTGAACTCCAATCAGCAAAAACCCCCAACGCCAACGGCATCGGGGGGTTTTCGTCAGTAAACTATAAAGCCAGACAAAAAGCTTTAAATCCGGCTCTTTTTCGCAACAATTACCGGTGCGTTCAGTTCGCCCTTGAGCGAGTGATGAGCAGTAATCACAATCTCCTTGTCAAAAATGACATGCTCCAAGTTGACATCATTTTCAATGGTCGATCCCTGCATGATAATACTGTTGACGACCCGCGAATTTTTACCGACTCTTACGCCGCGGAACAAAATGCTGTTTTCCACATAACCTTCTATGATACAGCCATCGGCAATCACGGAGTTTTTCACCTCCGCCTCTGAATTATACTTGGCGGGCGTTTCATCCTTAACCTTAGTAAAGACTTTCTTGCCTTGACCAAATAAATCCCTCCGAACTTCCGGCCTTAAAAAATCCATATTGATTTTATAGTACCAGTTTATATTATTGACCACCCGCCAATACCCCTTGTACTCATAGCCGTAAATTTTTAAGTCGTTTAACTTGCGGATTAAAACGTCCTTAACAAAGTCATAATGACCATGAGCAGATGCTTCTTCCAAAAGTTCAATCAAAAGTTCACGCTTTAAGACATAAACCGCCATCGACACCAAACTACCCTTCGGCGATAATGGTTTTTCCTGAAGATCAATCACCCGTCCTTCTTCATTTAAGCGGAGCAAGCCAAATTCCTTTAATTCCTCTGCCTCCACACCCGCCATATCATAGTACATCATGGTAATATCAGCGCCGGACTCAATATGTTTCTCTAAAAGATCATTATATGTTGTTGAATAAATACAATTACCAGTTGTAATCAGCACATATTCCTCATGCGAACGTTTAAGGAAAGACATATTCTGATACATGCCGTCGGCCGTCCCCTGATACCAGCCCTTATGCTCCATCGATAAATACGGCGGGAAAAGGTAAAGCCCCTCATTGCGCCGATCCAGATCCCATTCCTTACCGGCACCCAAGTGATCCGTCAAAGAGCGAAAGCTGTACTGCGTAACCACACCGACTTTATCAATGCCAGAATTAACCATATTAGACAAAACAAAGTCAATTGCCCGATACTTGCCAGCAATCGGCAGCGCCGACACAGAACGTTTCATTGCCAGTTCTCCCAGCAGCGGTTTTTGATTGCCCGTTGTAATGATGCCAAAAATATTATTCATGAGCTATGCCTCCCTTAAAAATCGTTTCGCCGGAAGCTATTTCATCCGCCGGAAAATCTGCCTTCTCTGCTCCGTGGTGAATGGCCACGTTTTTACCTATTTTCTTACCCGCCGGAACCGCTGCACTTTCCCCGACTACCGTAATCCCGGTATAATACAAGTTAGGCTTCAGCTTATTGGGAACATCTTCGCCCACGCCAATTTCCGTTCCTTCGCCAACGATTACTCCCGCCGCTAAAATTGATTTCCACACTTTGACATTTTTTTCAATCACGCAATCCTGCATGATGATTGAGTTTTCAATATAGGCACCTTCGCCGACCGTTACATTCGGGAAAATGATGGAATTGCGCACTACTCCATAAATTTGACAGCCTTCACCGACAATCGAAGTCTTGACACTGCCTGAGCCGCCGATATAATGTGCCGGCATTCCCGGATTATTGGTGTAAATCTTCCATGACCGGTCAAACAAGTCAAACTCCGGCACCAACTTAATCAAATCCATATTCGATTCCCAGTAGGCATCAATAGTTCCGACATCTTTCCAGTAACCGGAAAAAGAATAGGCGTACATTGCCCGCCCCTCTTTTAGCATCATGGGAATAACATTCTTTCCAAAATCATAATCCGATTCCGGATTTTGATTGTCCCGAATCAAATATTCACGCAGAACGCTCCAAGTAAAAATATACACGCCCATAGAAGCTAAATTATTTTTCGGTTCTTTCGGTTTTTCCTCAAACTCGACAATTTTTCTGTTTTCATCCGTATTCATAATGCCAAAACGATGTGCGTCCTCCCACGGCACTTCAAATACGGAAATTGTTCCGTCCGCTTTGTTTTTCTTGTGATCTGCCAGCATTTTAGCATAATCCATCTTATAAATATGGTCACCCGACAATATCACGACATACTGCGGATTGATTTTATCAATATAGTGAATGTTCTGAAATACCGCATTGGCAGTTCCTTTGAACCAATCATTGTTTTCTTCGCTGGTAAAAGGCGAAAGAATCGTTACTCCACCGTTAATTCGATCCAAATCCCACGGTTTGCCGATACCGATATGCGCATTCAGTTCCAAAGGCTGATACTGGGTAAAAACTCCAACCGTATCAATCCCTGAATTGACGCAGTTACTCAGCGGAAAATCAATAATTCGATATTTCCCTCCATACGGTACTGCCGGCTTGGCGGTCGATGATGTTAAAATTCCCAGTCTGCTCCCCTGTCCTCCGGCCAATAGCAAGCCGATCATTTCCTTTGCCACCATTTTATCACTCCCTCTTTAAGCAGTTTAACTAAAGCAACCTTGTCAGTCTTGTATATTTCTAATATGTTTTCCAGAAATTAATCAATTTCTTAATACTATTTTAACTGATATTAAAAGAAATTGCAATCTTTTTCTTTCGGAATTGTTATTTTTTGCACCAAACCTATTTTCGAATTCCATAACCGCCGTAAATCGGCTTGCTTTCCGAAACCGTAATCACGGCATTTTTTTGATTGGCCTTGGCAATTTCAACATATTGCTTGACTTGCTTGCGCTTGACAATACTAATCAGGATTTTGCGGGCATAATCTTTGCCACAGCCCTCCATTACCGTAACCGCAAAACCAGCTGCCCGCAGCGCCGCCGTCAGTTCCGCCTCATGCTCCTGCAAAACAATAATTTCAATCCGGCTGGTTCCCAGCGCCAGCTTTTCTTCTAAAAGCGAGCCTAAAAAATTGCCAACGCCGAAGCCGACTCCATACAGCACCGCCTTGATTGGGTCTTGGGTTACATTATCCAGCACCGTCGACACCAATGCCAGCCAGATAAAGGCTTCTATTATGCCTAAAATCGTACCTTTGACCCTTTCCCCCTTGGTAATCAGTACCAACCGTACCGTACCCAAGGTTACTTCCAGAATCTTAATCAAAAATATGGCCAAGTAATACCAAATCATTTTTTCACCCCCGCCTGCTGCTTAAAGTTCAAATCTTTGCCGCAGCACCTGAATCACACCGCCTTCTTCGTTGGCCGGAGCAATATATTTGGCCGCTGCCTGTACCTCCGGCTGAGCGTTGGCCATGGCGTAGCTTTCTCCTACATTTTGCAGCATTTCCATATCATTAAAATAATCACCAAAAGCCATACATTCCTCCGGCTGCAAACCGTACCTTTCCTGCAAACGCTTGACAGCATTGCCCTTGCCGGCACTTTTATTTAAAATATCAATCCAGTTGAGGCCGGACACAAAAATCTGATAGTCCTTTTTCAGCCATTTTAGCAGCGGCTCGGTCATAGCTGCGCCGTTTTCACAAAAAATCGAAATCTCCATAATCTGCTCCTCTTTGGTTCTGACGCAGACATCTTCAGTTAATTCCACATTTTCATAAAAATTATGGGCAATCGCCGCAATCATCTCCCGCTTTTCTTCCTGACATTCAATATAACTCATTTTCTTGCCGCACAGCACAATCCATACACCCGGCAGCTTGCGAAGCTCCTTAACTATTCTTTCCACTTCATCAGCAGGCAGCAAATCAAGGTAAATTTCCTCTGTTTTATCATAAATCAAAGTGCCGTTATCGGCCACTATAATCATCTCATCCGCCAGCTCCGGAAAGTATTCCCTCAAATTGCTGTATTCCCGGCCACTAGCTATGCCAAAGCGGATTTGCCGGTTCATCAACTGGCAAATCGTGTCCATTGTTTTTTCTGGAAGCTGATGCTTTCCGTTTAAAAGCGTTCCGTCCATATCTGCTAAAATCAGTTTAATCATTTGTATGCCCCTATCGGTATATTGGCTAGGTTTTGGTTTAAAGAGTGCATCGTCTTAATCTGCCAGCATGAGTTTTTCCAGCCGCAGCGGCTCGACATACTCTCCGTTCCGGTAGGCTCTCATATTGCCACCAGAAATCTCATCAATTAAAGCAATCCGCTTATCTGCACCCACCCGGCCAAACTCAAACTTAATATCATATAATTCCAAACCTTTTTTCGCCAGCTCCGCTTTAACAATCGCCGCAATCTGCCGAGTCATCTCTGCCAGCGTCCGGTACTCCTGCCGGGTCATAATCCCCAGCATATCCAGTGCCTCCTCGGTAATCAGCGGATCATTCCGGTCATCATCTTTTAATGTTACTTCGACATAAGCATCTAACTTTTGCCCGTCTGCCGCATATTTGCCATAACGGCGCAAAAAGCTGCCAACTGCCCGGTAGCGGCAAATCACTTCAACCCCTTCTCCAAAAACGCTGGCCGGCAGCACCGTCATGGTTCGATTGGCAATATCGGCACTGACATAATGAGTGGCAATCCCAGCCGCATTAATTTTTTCAAAAAAGAACTTCGTCAGCTTCAGTCCGGCTTCTCCAGCACCTTCCATTGTCAGTCCCACCGTATTGGCGCCCGGATCAAAAACACCGTCCGTACCGGTCACATCATCTTTAAACTTCAGCAAATACTGGCCATTTTCCAAATCAAATACGTCCTTCGTCTTTCCCCGATAAATTTCCTTCATGATAACCTCCGTTTTTTTGATTGATTCCGCTGTTATTCGCAGTTGACGCTCGCTAAACCGTCAACCTCGGGAACAACTCTTTCAGTGCCGGATAAATTTGCCGCCAGCGGCGGTAACGCTCCTCATAGCGAGCCGTCAACTCCGTTTCCGGGCAAATAACTGCTTTTACTCCGGTTAAAGCCGCTGCACAGCCCGCCACACTATCATACTGGCCGCAGCTAACCATAGCCAGCATCGCACCGCCATAGCCCGGCCCTTCCTCCGTTTGCGGCAGCTCTAACGGAATACCTAAGACATTCGATAGGATTTTTTGCCACAGCGCCGACTTCGCTCCGCCACCGCAAAGCTTGCTGCTTTGAATGACAATCCCTTGTGCCTTGGCCGCTTCAAAACTATCACGCACAGCAAACGCCACTCCCTCTAACACCGCCTGAACCATATCCGCCCGGCTGCTGTCCATGGTCAGCCCAATAAAACAGCCACGGGCGCTGACATCGTTAATGGGGCTGCGCTCCCCCATCAAATACGGCAAAAAGAAGACATGGCTGCGTCCCAGCCGGTCATCGGCAA
>CAUUKX010000065.1:0-12396 GCA_963545585.1 uncultured Lachnospiraceae bacterium | reverse complement strand
CCCATCAAATACGGCAAAAAGAAGACATGGCTGCGTCCCAGCCGGTCATCGGCAATAGCAGCCTGTTCGCCGGCATAATCTGCCGTCTTTAAAATATCTTCACAAAACCACTTATAGCAGCTGGCGGCTGACAACATGCAGCCCAGCCAATGATAACCGCCGTCCGCATGAACAAAGCTATGCAGCGCATTGTTCGGGTCAGCAGCAAAGCGCTCCATCGAAATAAAAATCGTGCCCGATGTGCCTAAGGAAATCGTGCAGCCGCCCGCACCAACCGTGCCGGTGCCTACTGCCGCTGCGGCGTTATCGCCAGCGCCAGCCGCTACCGCAACCGATTCCGGTAATCCCAGCTCGGCGGCAACCGCCGGTAAAAGCCGGCCAACCGCCGCACTGCTGACAAACAGCTGCGGGAGCTGGTGCTCACTGATGCCGCAAACCGCCAGCATCTCCGGCGACCACGAGCGCCCCTTGACATCCAGCAGGAGCATACCGGCAGCATCCGAATAATCGGTGCAATGCACACCAGTCAAGCGATAATTAATATAGTCCTTGGGCAGCATAATTTTATGAATTCGGGCAAAGTTTTCCGGCTCGTTTTCCTTCAGCCACAGGAGCTTGGGTGCGGTAAATCCGGCAAAAGCAATATTTGCCGTCCATTCCGACAGCTTTTCCCGGCCAATTACCTGATTTAAATAATCGGTTTGCTTTGCCGTCCGGCCATCATTCCATAAAATAGCCGGACGAATAACTTCATCTTTTTCATCCAGAATTACCAAGCCATGCATCTGCCCGCCGCAGCCAATGCCGGCCACCTGCATCCGGTCAATCCCGGTAAGAATCTCAGCAAGCCCGGTCCGCACCGCCGCCCACCAGTCCGCCGGTCTCTGCTCGCTCCAGCCCGGCTGCGGGAAAAGCAAGGGATATTCCTTACTGACTGTTTTTTTTATTTGTCCGTTTTCCTCCACTAACAGCAGCTTAACTGCCGAAGTTCCCAAGTCAATTCCAATATAGTACATAACCCCTCCTCTGAATTAAATAACTCCACTTTCCCTATCGAATTTTTCTGCATAAAAGGGCTGCCACTAAACGGACAGCCCTTTTCCAAGTTTATCATCCTTGCTGTAAAAGCTGTTTAAGATTCCCCTTTTCTTTTTACTGACCGTTAAACAGCACCTGATTCACAATACTCTCCAGCCGCTCCTGCCGGCCGCTTGCAGGCAAAGCCGGTGCACCCATCTGCTCGGCATAAGCCGCCAGTTCCGCCAGCGTTGCTTCGCCGTTCATGATTTTAGCGCCGATACCGCTCTGATAGCTAACATAACGCTCCGCCACAAAAGTGTCAAGCCGCCCGTCCTCAATCAGTGCCGCCGCCTTTAATAAGCCAAGCGCAAAGGTATCCATCCCCAAAATATAGCTTTCAAACATATCCTCCGGCAAATAACTGGAGCGCCTGCTCTTAGCATCAAAGTTCAGTCCGCCGGTCAGGCCGCCCGACTTTAAGACCTCATACATACACCATACCGCCTCATAAACATCAAACGGGAATTCATCGGTATCCCAGCCCAGCAGCGAATCCCCCTGATTGGCATCAATGCTGCCCAGCATGCCATTAATTGCCGACACCCTCAGGTCATGCCGGAAAGTATGTCCGGCCAGAGTAGCATGATTAGCTTCAATGTTTAATTTAAAATCTTTATCCAAACCATACTGCCGCAAAAAACCAATGGCCGTCGCTGCGTCAAAGTCATACTGATGCTTCATCGGTTCTTTGGGTTTAGGCTCAATATAAAAGTCACCACTAAAGCCAATGCTGCGCCCATAATCAACCGCCAGCCGCATCAGCCGGGCAATATTGTCCTGCTCTAACTTCATATCGGTATTTAACAGCGTTTCATAGCCCTCACGGCCGCCCCAGAACACATAGCCCCGGCCGCCTAATTTCACCGTCAACTCCAGTGCTTTTTTAATCTGAGCCGCCGCAAAGCAGAAAACATCAGCTGAATTGCTTGAGCCCGCTCCATTCATAAAGCGGGGATTGGAAAACATATTAGCCGTGCCCCACAGACATTTAATATCCGTTCCCTTCATTTTTTCCAAAATATAATCGGAAATCTCATCTAAGCGCCGGTTTGTTTCCTTAATGTCCTCCGCCTCCGGCACCAAGTCCACATCATGGAAGCAAAAATAACGAATCCCTAATTTTTGCATAAACTCAAAACCGGCATCCACCTTGGCTTTCGCATGTGCCATCGTCCCTTTTTCAGCACCAAAGGATTTATCGGCCGTATCCCGACCGAACATATCGGTTCCGGCAGCGCCTAAGTTATGCCACCACGCCATAGCAAACGGCAAATGCTCTTTCATGGGCTTACCCAGCACCACCCGCTCAGCATCATAAAACTTAAATGCCAGCGGATTGCGGCTGGACGCTCCCTCGTAAGGGATAACCGGTATCGTTTTAAAAATTTCATTCATATTGTTTTTCTCCTTTCACAATGATAATTTTGGGGGTAAAATTCCAAAAGCTTTGATTTATAAAGGGAAAGTATTCCGCTTTCTTCTCTCTATTCAAAAATATCAGAAAAACTTTCTTTCCCCTTTTTCGTTTTTATGTATTGCCAGCGCATCTTTGAGCTCCTCCTCTTTGATATCCATGTTTTTTACATTTTTTTATCCTTCTTTAGGAAAATCTTTGGTAAACATAATCAAATTAAACCTTGACAACAAAAAAGGTTCGCTGTATAATAAAAACAAGTTATTAAAGCGATTTTAAAAAGTATCTGTATAGAATGTTGGAAATTGGGGGTGGTATTTAGCGTCAATAAGTAATATAGCACAAAAACAAAAAATCTGCAATAGGGGAAATAAAGGATATTTATGAACTGTTAGGAAAGGCAGGTTGTAACGATGAAGAAAAGCTTTGCGGGAATTTTATCAGTAATTGCAGCAACAGCAATCTTGTTTGCCGGCTGCGGAGATAACAGCGGACAGAAAAGTTCCACCGGCAAAACAGAAGAACAAAAGATTACACAAGATACCGCCAAAACGGAGGGCGCAATTGAAATTTGGACCAATTTAAGCCAAGATGAAATGAATTTTTATGTCGAGGAATTCAACAAAATTGTACCGAATGTAAAAGTAAACGTAACCGTTATGCCATCCAAAGAATACAGAACCAAGCTTCAAAATGCCTTTCGCACCGGAACCAACGCACCGGATGTCGCTACTTTTGAAATTTCCGATCTTGGTGTGTATAAGGAAACGGATATGCTGGAAAACCTAAGTCAAGCGCAGTACGGAGCGGAAGATATCTCCAAAAACATGATTCCATACGTTGATGAATTGTCAAGGGATAAACAAGGGCAGCTAAGGGGGCTTTCCTGGCAGTCAACACCGGGCGGGTTCTGGTATAAAAAAGCGCTGGCTAAAGAATATCTTGGAACAGACGATCCAGATGAATTATATCAGCTGCTTTCGGACTGGGATAAGATTATTGCAGTCGGTAAACAGGTCTATGAAAAATCAGGCGGAAACATCGCCTTGTTAGACGATGTTGAATCCGTACTTCAGTTGTATGCCTCTTATAAAGGAAAACCTTGGGTTGATGAAAACGGCCATATTATCGACGACAGCTATATGCTGGAAATGTTTCAAATGATGGATACCGTTGTTTCTAATAAAGTAGATGCCGAATCAGATATGTGGTCCGCTGGCTGGACCTCCGGCATGTACTCTAAGGATATGTTTATTTTAACCTGCCTGCCGACATGGGGATTAAACTTTTGTATTAAACCGGGAATTCCGGCAGATGAAATGAACAAAGCAGCCAATAGCTGGGGTTATATGCAGGCGCCGATTCCGTATCAAAACGGCGGCACATGGTACGGCATGTATTCAGGCTCTAAAAATAAAGACGCTGCCTGGGCATGGATTAAAACAATGACGGCAAATGAGGAGTGGCTGGTAAACGGACTGGCCGGCATTTGGGGTGATTTTCCGGGATATATTCCGGCCATCGAAAGATGTATCAAAGAGGGACACACCGATATTGTAACCGGCGACCAGCAGTATTTTTCTGATTTCTATGAAACAGCGAAAAAGGTAAAAGGCGATCCGATGACCAAATACGACCGGCAAGCCTGGATTAGCGCCGGCGCTCAAATGGACTTGATAGCAACCGGACAGGCCACACCAGAGCAAGCCGTACAGGGGTTCAAAGAAGAAATGAAAAACATTTATCCGGAAATTAAAATTGATTGATGAAAATAGGGGAAAGCCGCTTTCAAGATATTTGGAAAATCGGATATCGAAAGCGGCTTTTTCCGCAAAAAGGAGGACTGCAAAAAGTGCCGGCGGCAAGCAAAAAATCAAAAAGAAGCACGCTAAATAAAAACAGCGCAGGATATTTCTTTATTGCGCCGTATTTTATTGTATTTTTGGTGTTTACCTTATATCCAATTTTATACACATTCCAGTTAAGCTTTATGTCATGGGATGGATTTCACGCATCGACATTTGTAGGCCTGGCAAATTATCAGCGGCTGCTGCGCGATCCGATGTTTCTCAAATCCATTGGCAATACTATTTTTATAGCGCTGCTGGCAATGCTGCCGCAAATGGTGTTTGGTTTGGTATTGGCTTTTTTGCTGAATCAAAAACGGATGCCGGGAAGCAATTTTTTCAAAACCGTTTTTTACTTTCCCAACTTGGTAACCGCAGTATCGCTGGGTGTTTTATTCAGCCTGCTGTTTGACTGGAAAGCCGGCAGCGTCAATCAGGTTTTGGGCGCGCTTCATCTGATTAAAGAACCAATCCATTGGAAAGGCAGCCCCCTTTTAGCGCAGCTGATTGTTGCAATGGTTCTGTTCTGGCAGTATTTTGGCTATTATACCATTATTTTTACAGCGGGGATTCGTGGCATTCCCTATGAACTTTTTGAAGCAGCCGTAGTAGACGGCGCGACCAAGCCTCAGGTTTTCTTTAAAATCGTACTTCCCTTACTCCGGCCGATCATGACATTCGCCTTTGTTACCTCAATTATCGGCGGACTTCAGATTTTTGACATTCCCTATACCTTTGGCGGTGCGGGCGGCGGGATCAAAGCGTCCTTGCTGACGATGGTCATGTACATGTATAATATCGCCTTTACCAATTTGGATTATGGCTATGGCGCAGCCATCTCGTATGGTTTATTTGTAATTATTATCGCATTTTCCATTCTTTTTATGAAATATACGACCGGCAAAAAGGAGCGATATTAAATGAATAAAAACAAAAGAGAAAATCAGACAAAAGTGTATCAAATGATAATCTATCTGTTTTTAATTTTTTTGGCAGCCGCCAGTATTGTACCGTTTTACAATATGATTATTGGCTGCACACATGACAACGCAGCCTTGGCCACTTCTTTTCAAATGCTGCCGGGTACGCATTTTGCCGACAACTATCGTCGCCTGCAAGACAATGTGAATATTTGGCGGGGACTGGCCAACAGCATTTTCTTATCGACGCTGTTTACAGTAATATCAACGTATACCGGTGCGCTGACTGCCTATGGTTTTGCCAAATACCGGTTTCGCGGAGGTCGAGTTTTATTTTGGGTGGTGCTGGCAACGATGATGCTGCCGGGACAACTGGGGATTATTGGTTATTTTCAGGAAATGAATGAACTGAAACTTTTGGACAACTATATTTCGATTTTAGCGCCCAGCTTTGCTACGCCGGTAATGGTATACTGGATTCGCCAGTATATTGACGCATACGTTCCGAACGAGTTAATAGAAAGTGCTCGCATAGATGGCTGCAATGAATTTAAGATTTTTAATCAAATTATTTTTCCGGTTATTGTTCCAGGAGTAGCGACTCAAGCGATTTTTACCTTTGTCGGCTGCTGGAATTCCTATGTCCAGCCCTCCATTTTGCTGTTTTCTCAGGAAAAACTGACGCTGCCGATTTTAGTTCAGCAAATGCAGGGAGTTTATAAAACCGACTATGGGGTAATTTATTTGGGCGTTACCTTATCGGTCATTCCTATTTTGATTTTATTCCTGTTCTGCTCAAAGATGATTTTGAAAAGTTCCATGGCCGGCGCGGTGAAAGGATAATCCTTATTCCTTTTCTTTCTCTGCTTTAAAAACTTTCATCATTGCGTTTGTCAGGCTGTAATCGGACGGCTGTAGCACAATATCCTGCCGGGTAACCCATTCGGCGTACTTTAATTCCGATTGATCCATGCAAATAGTATCATCACCGTCAACTTCGCAGTAAAAGCCAGCCAACAGGTCAGCACTAACGCCCCAAGGCTGCGACTTATAATATCTGATATTTTTAACCCGCAGTCCCACCTCTTCCATCACTTCCCGCTCCACCGCCTGCTCCAACGTTTCACCGAACTCAATAAAACCGGCCACTAACGCATTATGCCGATAGCCTTTCCGGTAACGGGTAATCAGGATTCGGTCGCCATTAATCACGCCGATAATAACCGCCGGGTTCAGCCGTGGATAAATCCGATGACCGCACTCCGGGCAAATTAGCGCCCGCTCCGCCGGGGCATGCATCATTTTCGCCCCGCAGCTGCCGCAGTATTTTGACACCGCATACCACTTCTGCAAATGATAAGCAGAAAAAACAGCAAAAATTTCCGTGTTTGCACCCAATTCCAAATTTCTTATTTCTTCTATGGTATAAAAATGATATCCGGCCGGAAGAATCTCCGTCTGCTCCAACAGAAAAAACTTGTCGCTGTCTATGGAGAAAAGATACACAAAGCCGATATTTCCCGGGAACAATCGTCTTTCCGGAAAGTGCAGGCTTTTTTTATCTTCATCATAAAAAGCCAACAATTTTTCCTCAGCAAACAGCATGATCCTGCTGCTCGCCTCCGGCTCTACCGCTACATAATTATTTTGAAACTTTGACGGCTCGATATCTTGTATCATTATTTTCTCCTTTAGCTCGTGATCTGCCGACTAATCTAAAAATTAAAAATTTACTGCATTTTCTCTTGAAATGCGGTATAATAAAACTCCAACCATTCCGTATAGCAGCGGCACTTGAAAGCTTCGCCACTGTACAGTCTTTTCCCAAAATAGGGAAAGGAAACAATTATAAAAGGAGTATCTTATGGAACGTGCAAACGCCGTCCGGCGTATTTCCGTTTTGGGTTTTTTGGGAAATGTATTTTTACTGATTATTAAGCTGGCCATCGGCCTTG
The DNA here is from genome assembly GCA_963545585.1 of uncultured Lachnospiraceae bacterium. Classification (GTDB taxonomy): domain Bacteria; phylum Bacillota; class Clostridia; order Lachnospirales; family Vallitaleaceae; genus W11650. Next base: position 5,180 of record CAUUKX010000065.1, on the reverse strand, counting down.
CCACTGGCAGTCAGGCTATGATCGCCGACGGCCTGAACAGCTCCGGCGATGTTTTTTCTTCAGTCATGACTTATATCGGCAATCAGATTTCTGCTAAACCCGATGACAGCGACCACCCTTACGGCCACGGCAAAGCCGAATATATTTTTTCTTTTATTATCAGCTTTTCCTTTTTGTTTGTCGCTTACATTGTTTTAAAAAACGGCATTGCAGGGTTAATTGCCATTCAGCCGGTACAATATTCCATTTGGCTGATTATCGTAGCCATCACAACCTTAGTTGTTAAAACCTTTCTTTATCTCTGCGCCAGCCAAACCGGCAAAAAATATCACAGCCTGCTGGCTGCGGCTAATGCCGCCGACCACCGGAACGACCTTTTTATCACTGGTCTGACCCTGATTAGCATTATTTGCTCCTATTTTAAAATTTATTATGTTGATGCCGTGGTCGGTATCTTAATCTCCTTTTGGATTGGTTATACCGGCCTTAAAGTACTGACTGCTTCCTATCATGTGCTGATGGACCGCACTTTGGATGACGAAATTATTCACCGCATGCGGGAGCAAATCCTATCAGCGGAGGGAGTCGATCATCTTGACTCCATTGTTGCCCGACCAATTGGCGAAAAGTTTCTGATGCTGATTAAGATTTCCGTTGACGGCAATCTGACGGTTCAGGCCGGACATGATATTTCCGACACCGTCAAAGCAGCCATCATGAAGTTTGACCCGGTGGCCGATGTCTTAATCCATCTAAACCCGGCGCAAACCCATCCGCAAAGAGATTATTTAAAATAAGCGAGCTTGCACCGGACTTATCATCCCTTGGCTCTTATTTCAAATAATCATCCTCCAAGATATACGAGTCTAAGATTTCGGCATAATACACGATATGATAATCATCATACGGGTAGTACATTTCTTTGATAGCAGCATCAAGCATTTCCGGGGTAAGCTCCTGCTTGGTAATAACCCTGCACTCATAAAAAAGCTGACAGTTTTCAATTATCGGCAAGTCCAGCGTTTGGCCTTTGCCTTTAATCAGGCTGGGCTCGGCAAACTTGTCCTTTTCCCGACCGCTGTAACGACCGCAAAAATCCAGCGTGTCTTTTTGACTTTGATTAAATGGAATACTTAAAGTAAATACTCCCGTCTTGTCAATCAGTTCCCGGCTGTATCTGGACGGCCGAACGGCAATCATCGCCAGCGGACGCCCCCACATCGAACCAAATGCGCCCCAGCCAATGGCCATCACGTTTTCTTTCTCCCCATCCTTGGTACATAAAAACGCACCTTTCGGGAGTTGCTCGACGACATCTTTTAAATAGCGGTTAAACTCTACCTTTTTTAAACTCATTTGCTCTCTCCTTATTTTATTCGCTTTTTATTTCATCAATTGCTCACTGCAAACAATTTCTTTGTTATTTTTTTAACTGCGCAGAGGAAAATCCCCTTCTCCGCTTCTTTACAGCCTGCCACATTATTTACCTGAAGGCAGAATCCGTGCAGCTATCAAAAACACATAGCGCTTCAATCAAGACAAACTGCGCTGCTTACTTTAAAAAGCGGAGCACTGCCGCTTTCATTTCCTCCCGGGCAATGACTTCCGTAAACCGCAGCGGCTTATTTTTAAGCCCGGCAATTCCGTCCGGAACTGGCACACCGGTTCTTTCGTGAAGATCCTCCGGCAAAGCAAAGCTTTCCGCTCGCTTGCCGCCACCCAAGGCCTCCAGCACCGCTGCCGAAAACTTATACGGACTGGCCGTTGATACTATCAGCGTCTTATGCTTTAATTTTTTTGTTTTAGCTGCGACGGCCGCTGCCACCGCAGTATGGGTATCCATCAGATAGCCCTCTTTTTCATAAAACTCACGGATTACCCGGCTGCATTCCGCTTCTCCGGCAAACTCACCATATAGTTCTCCCATCGCCGCTCTTTGTTCGGCACTGATCTGATAGCGCCCCTCTGCCTGCAATTCCCGCATCCAGCGGCCGGTTTCAGTCTCCCCGGCAATGTCATACAGCAAACGTTCCAAATTGGAAGAAATCAGGATATCCATTGACGGCGACTTGGTTAAAATCATTTCCCGGTTTTTATCATAAATATTGCCGGTCAGAAAGTCGGCAATCACCTTGTTCTCATTGGAGGCGGCCAGCAGCACGCCCAGCGGCAATCCCATTTCCCTTGCGTAGTAAGCCGCCAAGAGATTGCCAAAGTTACCGCTCGGTACTACCACATCCAGCTTTTCGCCGGGCTGCAGTTCCCCGCCCCGGATAAGCTGAGAATAAGCATAAATATAATAAACAATCTGCGGCACTAAACGCCCGATATTGATGGAATTGGCACTGCTGGGCAAATATCCCTGCTCTGACAACAGCCGCAGAAAATCCGAATCCTGAAATAAGTTTTTTACGCCGGTCTGGGCATCGTCAAAATTGCCCCGGATTCCGACTACCGCTACATTCGCACCCTCCTGCGAGCACATCTGGTATTCCTGAATAAAGGAAACGCCGTCTTTGGGATAAAAAACCATAATCTTGGTTCCGTCCACTCCGGCAAATCCCTGCATGGCCGCTTTGCCGGTATCACCGGATGTGGCCGTCAAAATCAAAATCTGCTTGCCGATTTTCTGTTTTTCAGCCGCCGTTTTCATTAGCTCCGGCAAAATCTGCAAGGCCATATCTTTAAAAGCATACGTTGGCCCGTGAAACAATTCCAAAAAATAATAACCGCCCTTTTTAACTACCGGCGCAATTTCCGGCGTATCAAACTGCTGATCGTAAGCTCGCCGAACGCAGCCGGCAATCTCTTCCCCGGTAAAGTCCGGCAGATATAATGCCAAAATCTCTGCCGCCAGTTCTTGATAACTATAATTAGCATAGCCTTCGGCTGCTCTGGGCAAGTGCGGGAAAAACGCAGGCACAAACAACCCGCTGTCAGCAGCAATCCCTCTAACAATGGCTTCTGCCGCCGAAATTCCTTTCTCTCCGCCTCTGGTACTTTGATAGGTTAGCATTTTGACCTCTACTTTCTGTTATTTATCTATTCCGCTGCGCCGCCGGCGCTTTTTCATCGCTTCATGCCGCTGATTGCCGGCAATAAAAATCCAAATTTGCATCCGCTGAAAGCCAATCACTCTCCTGATATTATAAGCAGTATATCACAATTATAAATCAGGGGCAATCTTTGTTTTGGTTTTTTGGTTTTGTTTCGTTTTTTCCGTTTCCTACTCCTTTAGCAGCACATCAAAACGCCGCCGAAAACAGAATATCCGTTTTTCGGCGGCATTGTTGGTTTCAAGTTTTTGGGGTTACAGCTTTTCGTATCGCTATAGGAAGCCTTCCCTTAGCTGCAATTTTTCATATAGTTATGAAATATTCCCTTGCTCTATCTTCTCATATAATGTTATGAAACCTTTCCTTTTTACAGCTTCTCATACAAGCGGTAGAGCATTTCTGCTGCCTGCCGGCGGGTAATGGCCTGACCGCCGTCATAAATCCCGCCTTCGGTCTTGAGCAGGAGACCCTCGCGCTCCGCCATAGCAATATAGGACTTCGCCCATTCCGGTACATTGCTGCCCTGCGCCAGCTTCGCCAAATAATTCTGCACTTCTTTGGGAAAATGATAGCCCCTTTTAAAAACCAGCATCATGCAGTTCATCTTCGCCAGTTCCGCCGCTCCTACTGAATTATCAGGTTTAAAGGCATTGTCCGGGTAGCCGTTGACAGTTCCCAGCTTAACGCCGGAAGAAACATAGGGATAATACCATGCATCTCTTGCCACGTCTGAAAACTCACTGCTGGCACTGCTGTCATAGGCATATGACATTCTAACCAAAATCGTTAAAATCTCACTTCTTTGAATAGGAGCATTGGGACTAAACTGACCGGAAACATTGCCCTGCAAAATACCTTTGGACGCTAATATTTTGATGAATTCTTTTTCTTTTTTCGGCAAACCCTCAATATCAGCAAAGTTCTTTTCATTGCGGCGAACATAATATTCGCCGTCATCTCTAATCTTGGCGTTTAACTTCTGCGTCTTGCCATCGTAGCGGCCGCCGATGATTTCTTCTTTTCCGCTGGCATCCTTGCGGCAAATGGTATTGTAAGGATCCTGATCGGCTCTTAATGCCAGCGTTATTTGTGAGGCTGCCTTTGCCTTTTTCAGGTTGATTTGATAGCTTGAACCTTTTTGTTCCTCACCGGAGTTTTTATCGGCAGACAGACTGTCTTTGCCGGTTCTCAGCTCAGTAACCTCAATTTCCATGTCCGCCGCCGCTAAACTCTGTATATCCCCACCCGTCAGTTCTATGCTGACTTCCGGTTGGACTTCAATCACCAAACGGTCAATCTCCGCTATTTGGGGGATATCCTTGCTCAGCCGGACGAAGGTAACGGACTGCTCCTTTTCTGGGATCAGGTTGATCTTAACAATCGTTTCCAGACTGCGGTTTAGTTCTTTGTTTTCCAGATTGGCTTGGGCGTTTAGCTGCTCCTTAACCGTTTCCGCTCTTTTGACCCCGGTTTCAGCCAACTGTTTGCTGATGAAAAAAGTTCCGCCATCTGCCGCCAGTTCCTGCCGACCAGCAGCCTCAATAATGCTTTCCGCCGAAGCCACCAGTTCATCGCCGGTTTGAGCCGTATTCCAGTTCCTGACATTCAGCTCGGTACCGGTAAGTGTCAAAGCACGGAAATCATCCTTTTTTAGTTTTGGTGGAGTCTCCGTTGGTGTCAATTTATTGTTCGATGTATCTCCTTTATTCAAATCCAAAACACCATGTGACGGAAGTTCAAACATTGACTGCCCGAAGAGTTCCCGCGTAATTTGATTCGTCTGGACACCATCGGCTGCCTTCTCCTTGTACGGAGTAAAATGATTCAACTCGCGTTCAACATTTGCCAGCGTATTCACTCTGCCGCTCAGCAAAATACTGAAACTCAATCCCCACATAATTAACTTTTTATACCATTTTTGCAGCGCCATACATTTTCCTTTCACTCTTGCCCTTTTACATAGAAATCAATGTTACAGTTCAAGCCATACTCACAATTCATCAAATGTCAACGAATTATGAATCTTGGTGCTCACGCAAACAGATATTTACAATTATAAATAAATCTCATACCCTATAATACTATTGTACCTATGCTTTGATTTTTGTCAATGGTTTTTAATAT
>CAUUKX010000064.1:0-12421 GCA_963545585.1 uncultured Lachnospiraceae bacterium | reverse complement strand
GGCAAAATGGAAATTAAGCCTAAAATCACGCCGCCGATAAAGACCATCCGGTTTAAGACCGTTGTTAAATATTCCATGGTCGGCTTACCCGGACGAATACCGGGAATAAAACCGCCATTTTTCTTCATATTGTCCGCCACTTCATAGGGATTGAAAATAATCGCCGTATAAAAGTAAGCAAATGCTACTGTCAGAATGAAGTACAGCAGCGTTCCAAAAGGATTGGTGTAATAATTCAAAAAGTTCAGGACGGTAGCCAGCACACCAGTCGGCTGTGCAGTGAAAAAGCCTGCCAAAGTCTGCGGAAAACCTAATAAAGAGGAAGCAAAGATGACCGGGATAACACCTGCCATATTTACTTTCAAAGGAATATAGGTCGACTGTCCGCCATATACCTTTCTACCCTGCATTCTTTTGGCATACTGCACCGAAATCCGTCTTTCTCCTAACTGAATCAGAACGATTACTACAATCATTACCAAAAAGCCAACTAAGATAGCTATGATTGACAAATATCTGCCTTCCTTAAACAGATTGGCAATCATCTGCACACCACTCGGCAGCCCTGACAGAATATTGATTGCGATAATCAGGGAAATACCGTTGCCAATGCCCTTTTCATTCATCCGTTCACCCAACCACATCAAAAAGGCCGTACCGGCAACCATGGCCGAGACCGATACCAACGCACTGAAAAAGTTCCATTGAATAAACATTCTCTGTGCATTTAAAGTCAGCGTAATCGCAATTGCCTGAATCAGCGCCAGCACCATCGTTACATAACGGGTGATGGTAGCAATCTTCTTTCGGCCATCCTCGCCTTCCTTCTGCATTTCTTCCAGAACAGGAATGGCAATCGTTAACAGATTCATGATAATGGATGAGTTAATGTATGGGATAATACCCAGTGCAAACAAGGTCATGTTCCGAAAAGCACCGCCCGAGAAAGCATCCAGCATACTCAAAAGGCCTTCGTTGCTGGCAAAAACGCCCTGCAGTGCCGCCGTATTAATCCCAGGAATCGGTACATTCGCACCCAGCCGAATCACCACAAACATCAAGAGCGTGTAAATGATTCGCTTTCTGACGTCCTCTACCTTGAATGCTGTTTTCAGTGTATTTAGCACCTAAATCACCTCAGTCTTTCCTCCGGCAGCTTCGATTTTTTCTACGGCAGTCTTACTAAATGCATTTACCTTGACCGTTAATTTCTTGTTGATTTCTCCATTGCCCAAAATCTTGACGCCATCTCTCGGATTTTTAACAATCCCGGCTTCCAGCAAGGCATTAATGTCTACTACTGCTCCGTTTTCAAAACGGTCTAAAACATCAACGTTAATGCCGACAATCTCTTTGCTGTTGCGATTGACAAAGCCACGCTTGGGCAGTCTTCTGATCAAAGGCATTTGTCCGCCTTCAAAGCCCGGCCGAACACCGCCGCCGCTTCTGGCGTTTTGTCCCTTATTGCCACGTCCGGAAGTCTTACCTTTGCCCGAACTTTCTCCGCGACCCTTGCGAATCGTCTTTTTTGTTGCGCCCTGTGCAGGATTTAACTCTGATAAGTTCACAGCTTGCACCTCCTTCTCTATCAATTAGCTTCTACAGCTTCTACTTTTACTAAATGTTGAATTTGATGGATCATGCCCCGAATCGAACCGTTATCCTCCTGAACAACGGTCTTATGCATCTTATTTAAACCCAGCGCCTTAGCGGTTGCCCGATGCTTGGGAATCGCACCGATGGTCGATTTTACTAAAGTAATTTTAATTTTTGCCATCATAAGCCTCCTATCCTAATATCTCGCTGACCGGTTTGCCGCGCAGACGGCTGACTTCTTCTGGAGTCTTTAAGTTCTTTAAAGCCTCAATCGTTGCGGAAACCACATTAGTCTTATTCTTGGAGCCCATCGATTTGGTCCGGATATTCCGAATCCCGGCTAATTCCAGGACTGCCCGGGCCGAACCGCCGGCGATAACGCCGGTACCTTCCGGAGCTCTCATTAAAAGGACGGACGCACTACCGAACCTGCCTGTCCAGTTATGCGGAATGGAACTGTTTTCATCAATCGGTACATTGATTAATTTTTTCTTTGCATCCTGTGCGCCTTTGCGGATTGCTTCCGGAATTTCGGTGGACTTACCGATGCCGTATCCGACATGGCCGTTGCCGTCGCCGACTACCACCAGTGCAGCAAAGCGGAAGTTCCGGCCGCCTTTTACTACTTTGGTTACACGGCGAATGGCAACCACTCTTTCCTGAAGATCTAAAGCGCTGGCATCTATCATTTGATTTCTCATCTTTGCCTCCTTAGAAATTTAAGCCTGCTTCACGAGCGGCCTCTGCTAATGCTTTGATTTTACCGTGGTACTTATAGCCGCCTCTGTCAAATACGACTGTGTCGATTCCTTTGGCTTTGGCTTTTTCGGCAATCGCCTTGCCTACGGCTTTGGCAGCTTCTACGTCATTGGTCTTATCAAGGCCCTCCGTCCGGGAGGAGGCGGCAGCTAATGTATGCGCTTTGACGTCGTCAATGATCTGCGTGTAAATATGATTATTGCTGCGATACACTGAAAGCCGAGGCTGCTGTGCCGTGCCACTCAGTGTTTGACGGAGCTTTTTATGTTTTTTAATCCGGTTCTTCACCTTGGAAATTTTATTTATCATCTTGATTCACTCCTTTACCTATTTAGCAGTTTTTCCTTCTTTACGGCGGATAACTTCGCCAACATACTTAATACCTTTGCCCTTATACGGCTCCGGCATTCTCTTAAATCTGATCTCCGCTGCATATTGGCCGACCTTTTCCTTGTCGATGCCGCGCACGGTAATAATATTATTCTCAACAGTCGACTCGATGCCTTCCGGATCTGTCATCTCAATCGGATGAGAATAACCGAGAGCTAAATCAAGCTGTTTTCCTTTTTTGCTGGCCTTGTAACCAACGCCATTGATCTCCAATTTCTTTTCATAGCCTGCCGTTACGCCGACGACCATGTTATTGATCAGTGTTCTGGTTAAGCCGTGCAAAGACTTCATTTTTTTCAAATCGTTCGGCCGGACAACTTTAATTTCCGCACCGTCAATCTCAATCTTCATTTCTACGGGAAGCTGTCTTTGCAGCTGACCTTTCGGGCCTTTGACGGTCAACAGATTGTGTTCCTTCAAATCAACCGTAACTCCTGCCGGAACGGTAATCGGCATTCTTCCTATTCTTGACATTTCGTCTTTCCTCCTTTGGTTTCATTGGGACAGCGGAACCTATCCGCTATCATTTCGCCTTTGATTTATTATTACCAAACAAATGCTAACACTTCGCCGCCAACGTTTTGCTTGCGGGCTTCTTTATCGGTGATAACGCCTTTGTTGGTCGAGATAATAGCAATCCCCAGTCCTCCCAGTACGCGCGGCAGTTGATCCTTATTGGCATAAACGCGCAGACCGGGTTTGGAAATCTTCTTCAAACCGGAAATTACTTTTTCATTTTTATTTGCACCGTATTTTAAAGCGATTTGGATTTCCGGAAACTTTCCGTCCTCCAACACCTCATAGCTCTTAATATACCCTTCTTTTTCCAGAATATCGGCAATCGCCAACTTCATTTTGGACGAAGGAACCTTTACATAATCATGCTTTGCAGTATTCGCATTGCGGATTCTTGTCAGCATATCCGCGATCGGATCGGTCATAGTCATAGTTTATTCCTCCTCTCTTTCTTACCAGCTGGCTTTCTTAACGCCCGGGATTTGACCCTTGTAGGCCAATTCTCTGAAACATACTCTGCAAATTCCGAACTTCTTTAATACGGAATGAGGTCTTCCGCAGATTCGGCAGCGGGTATACCCTTGTGTAGAAAATCTGGGTTCGCGCTGCTGCTTAACGATCATTGATTTTTTAGCCATAGCTTCCTCCTACTTTCTAAACGGCATTCCGAATTGCGCCAGCAATTCACGGCCTTCTTCATCACTGTGGGCAGTCGTTACAATAATAACGTCCATGCCGCGCACCTTATCCACCTTGTCGTACTGAATCTCCGGAAAAATAATCTGTTCCTTGATTCCCAGCGCATAGTTGCCGCGTCCGTCAAAAGAATCCGGATTTACGCCGCGAAAGTCTCTAACCCGAGGTAAGGCGATTGAGATTAAACGGTCTAAGAAATCATACATCTTGTCGCCGCGCAGAGTAACTTTGCAGCCGATGTTCATGCCTTCTCTTAATTTAAAAGCCGCGATTGATTTTTTCGCTTTGGTGATAAGAGGCTTTTGACCGGTAATCAAACCCAATTCCTCGGCTGCGTTTTCCAGCGCCTTGGCATTTTCTCTGGCATCACTGACACCCATGTTGATTACGATTTTTTCAATCTTCGGCACCTGCATCACGCTTTTATAATTAAACTTTTTCTTTAATTCACCAATAATTTGTTCTTGGTATTTTACCTTAAAACGACTCAATGCTCTTACCTCCTCTTTTCGTCAATCACATCGCCGGTTGACTTGGCGACACGATACCGAACGTTCTTCATCTTGCCGTCCACTTCTTCCTGAACCACTTTAATTCCGAGTCTTGTCGGCTTGCCATTATGCAGGTACATAACATTGGATACATCAATAAAGGCTTCCTGATGAACAATTCCGCCCTGACGGTTGGCTGCACTCGGCTTGGTATGCTTGGTCGCTTTGGCGATGCCTTCTACCAGCACTCTGCGGTTTTTGTGGTCAACCTTCAGCACTTTGCCCTCTTTACCCAAATCCTTACCGGCAATTACTCTGACCTTATCGTTAACTTTTATCTTCATTTTCATGCTTACGTCCTCCTAAAGAACTTCCGGAGCAAGAGACAAAATCTTCATGTAATTTTTTTCTCTCAACTCTCTGGCAACCGGTCCAAAAATACGGGTGCCCTTCGGCGTTCCGTCTTCTCTCAGAATAACCGCTGCGTTTTGATCAAAGCGGATATAAGAACCGTTGCTTCTTCTGGTTTGGTTGGTAGTGCGCACTACGACCGCCTTGACTACGTCGCCTTTTTTTACAACGCCGCCTGGTGTTGCGCTTTTAACAGTCGCAATGATAACATCTCCGATCCTTGCGTATCTTCTGGTGGATCCGCCCATGACGCGAATGCAAAGTAGTTCTTTGGCGCCGGTATTGTCTGCCACCTTTAATCTTGATTCCTGTTGAATCATTTTCCGTACCTCCTATTTCGCATCTATTTTGCTTTTTCGATAATTTCTACTAATCTCCAGTGCTTATCCTTAGACAGCGGTCTGGTTTCCATGACGCGCACCCGGTCGCCGATTCTACATTCGTTGTTTTCATCATGCACCTTTAATTTCTTAGTCTGCTTTACAACTTTGCCGTACAGCGGATGCTTTACGTTGGTCTCGACTTTTACTGTAATGGTTTTATCCATTTTATCACTCGAAACGATACCGACCCGAGTTTTTCTCATATTTCTTTCTTCTGCCATGATCTATTCCTCCTTCGGCTATGCTTTCTTGCTTTGAGCGGTCAGAACGGTTTGGATCCGGGCAATGTTCCTGCGCACCTCTTTAATCCGGCCAGTGTTGCTTAACTGATTGGTCGCATTTTGAAATCTGAGGTTAAACAATTCTTTTTTCGCGCTCACAAGGTCTTCGTTTAATTCCGCTGCGGACTTATTTAATAATTCTTCCATATATTTAGATGATTTCATTCTACTCACCGCCTTCTAAATCAGCTTTCGACACTACCTTGCACTTGATCGGCAACTTATGTGTCGCAAGTCTCAACGCTTCTTTGGCAACCGTTTCGCTGACGCCGCCGATCTCGAACATGACGCAATCCGGCCGAACTACTGCCACATAATACTCTACCGCACCTTTACCTTTACCCATACGAGTTTCAGCGGGAGTTGCCGTAATAGGCTTATCCGGGAAAATCTTAATCCATAACTTACCGCCACGACGCATGTGACGGGTAGCAGCCACACGGGCAGCTTCGATCTGATTTGCCTTGATCCAGCCCGGCTCTAATGCAATGATTCCATATTCACCATAATTGATTTTATTTCCGCGTGTTGCTCTTCCGCGCATTTTCATACGGAATTGCTTACGATATTTTGTTCTCTTCGGCATTAACATTTATTTTTCGCTCCCTTCGCTTGACGCTTTTACTTTTTCAGGAAGTATTTCGCCCTTATAAATCCAAACCTTGACACCAATTTTGCCATAAGTCGTATTGGCTTCTGCAAAGCCGTAATCAATGTCTGCTCTTAATGTCTGCAGCGGGATTGTCCCTTCCGAATAGCTTTCGCCGCGGGCAATTTCCGCACCGCCAAGCCGTCCCGAACAGGTTACTTTGATTCCCTTGGCGCCGGATTTCATCGTTCTGCCGATAACCTGCTTCATTGCCCGGCGGAAGGAAATACGGCTCTCAAGCTGTGCCGCTACGTTTTCAGCGGTCAAAGTCGCATTTAATTCCGGTCTTTTGATTTCAATTACGTTAATCATGACCTGCGAATCGGTTTTCTTTTCCAAATCGCTCTTTAATTTTTCAATGGATTCACCGCCCTTGCCAATGATAATACCCGGCTTAGCTGTGTGTATATTAAAACGAACTCTCTTTGACGCTCTTTCAATTTCAATATTGGAAATACCGGCGCTGAACAGCCGCTGTTTTAAGTATTCTCTCAGCTTATGATCTTCTACCAGATAGTCGGCATATTCCTTTTCAGCATACCACTTGGAATCCCAGTCTTTGATAATGCCGATCCGTAAGCCATGAGGATTTACTTTCTGACCCATGCTTAACCTCCTTATTTGTCTTTCAACTCATTCAATACAATCGTAATGTGACTTGTTTTCTTTTCAATCCGAAATGCTCTGCCCTGTGCTCTGGGACGAATTCTCTTCATGATCGGTCCCTGATTGGCATAGGCTTCTTCAATGTACAGACGGCCCGCGTCCATACCATTGTTATTTTCTGCATTGGCAACTGCCGACCGCAGGAGCTTGCCGATCACTTCCGCACCGTATCTGGAATTATATGCCAGAATACCGAGAGCCTGTCCGACTTTCTTGCCGCGAATTGCCTTTAACACAAAATTAGCTTTTGTCGGAGAAACACGAGCGAACGAAACTTTAGCCCTGGGTCTTGTATCCTTGACATTGTTTCTTTCCTTTTTTATCTGACTTCTATGTCCTTTAGCCATTGAAACGATCCTCCTTCGCTATTTCTTTCCTTTTCTTTCTGATTTGACATGACCTTTATAGGTTCTGGTTAAGGAGAATTCTCCCAATTTGTGTCCAACCATATCTTCACTGATATAGACCGGAATGTGCTTGCGGCCATCGTAAACCGCAATCGTCAGGCCTACCATCTCCGGGAAGATGGTGGAACGTCTGGACCAGGTTTTAATTACTTGTTTATTTCCGCTGGCCTTTGCCTCTTCGACTTTTTTCAATAAATGATCATCGGCAAAGGGTCCTTTTTTTAACGAACGTGCCATCTGTTTAAACCTCCTTGTGCCTAATTGTTCTTACTGCGTGCGCGAACAATATATTTCGTGGAATTCTTTTTCTTCTTTCTCGTCTTAAGACCAAGCGCCGGCTTACCCCAAGGAGTTTTCGGATTCTTAAGACCGATCGGAGTGGTACCTTCACCACCGCCGTGCGGGTGGTCATTCGGGTTCATAACCGAACCGCGGACGGTCGGGCGAATACCCATGTGTCTCTTGCGGCCGGCTTTACCGACATTAACCAGTTCATGCTCGGTGTTGCCCACTTGACCGATGGTTGCCCGGCACAAAATCGGCAGCATTCTCATTTCACCGGAGGGCAGACGCAGAGTTGCGTACTTGCCTTCTTTGGCCATCAGCTGTGCAACCATACCGGCCGAGCGTACTAATTGTCCGCCCTTGCCCGGCTTCATTTCCACGTTGTGGATGTTGGCACCCACCGGAATGTTGGCCATCGGTAAGGTGTTTCCGACTTTTACTTCGGCATTTTCGCCGCTCATCAGCACATCGCCGACCTTTAAGCCGACCGGTGCCAAGATATATCTCTTTTCGCCGTCCTGATAGTTAAGCAAAGCAATGAATGCAGTCCGGTTCGGATCGTACTCAATTGCCGCTACCTTTGCCGGCATATTATCCTTATTTCTCTTAAAGTCAATAATTCTGTATTTGATCTTGTGTCCGCCGCCGCGGTGTCTGACCGTGATTTTACCTTGATTGTTTCTTCCAGAATTTTTCTTCAAACTGATAACCAGCGACTTCTCCGGCTTTTTCTTGGTCAGCCCTTCATAAGACGCTACGGTCATATGTCTTCTGGAAGGAGTATATGGACGATATGATTTCATATTAATGCTCCTTTCGTTTACATGCCGTCAAAGAATTCGATGTCTTTGCTGTCTGCCGTTAAGCTGACGATTGCTTTTTTGGTCTTAGCCGTTCTGCCCTTCGTCGCACCGCGTCTCTTTTCTTTGCCGTCGTAATTCATGGTGTTGACTTTTTCTACCTTTGTTCCAGGGAACATCTTTTCAACCGCTTCTTTGATTTGGATTTTATTTGCTTCTGGATGAACAAAGAAAGTATATTTCTTTTCCGACATCATTTCCATTGATTTTTCGGTTACTACCGGGCGGAGCAACACATCATAGTATTGAACGTTTGCCATTACGCATACACCTCCTCAAGAGCCTTAACTGCGTCTTTGGTAATAACGCATTTTTCGTATTTCAGCAAATCATAAATGTTGATATTATTTACCGGAATCGTTCTGGTATCGGGAATATTTCTGGCCGACAGAACCACATTGTTATCTACACCGCCCAGCACAACCAGACCTTTGGTTACTTCCAGCGCTTTCAGCACTGCTACCATGTTCTTGGTCTTAATCTCGCCGAATTCCAATTTATCCAGCACAATCAGATTTCCGTTTCTTACTTTTTCCGATAACGCTACTTTCAGCGCCAATCTTCTTTCCTTTTTATTCAAACGCTTGGAGTAGTCACGCGGTTTCGGCGCAAATACCACGCCGCCGCCGGTCCACTGCGGAGCACGAATCGAACCCTGTCTGGCCCGACCGGTTCCCTTTTGCCGCCACGGTTTGATACCGCCGCCTCGTACTTCTCCTCTGGTCAAAGCCGACTGTGTGCCCTGACGATGATTGGCAAGCTGAGTAACTACTGCCCGGTAAACGACATGATCGTTTGCTTCCAGGCCAAAAATGCTATCATTTAACTCGATTTCCTCGACTTGTTTGCCCTGCATATTTAATACTGCTATTTTCGCCATTTTAGTTCCTCCTTCCCACTAAGCCTTCTTGACGGCACTTCTTACCGTCACGACTGTTTTCTTTGCTCCGGGAACTGCACCTTTGATCAATAATAAATTATTTTCTGCGTCCACCCGAACAACTTCAAGGTTCTGCACCGTGATCTGTACCGCGCCCATATGTCCCGGCAGCTTTTTGCCTTTAAATACTTTGCCCGGGAAGGATGCATTACCCATCGAACCGGCATAGCGATGATATTTGGAGCCGTGGGCCATCGGTCCGCGGTGCTGGCCGTGACGCTTGATTGCGCCCTGATAGCCCTTACCTTTGGAACGTCCGGTTACATCAACATAGTCGCCGGCAGCAAAACTCTCCGCCGTAACCATCTGGCCGATCTGATAATTTTCAGCATCTGCCAACCGAAATTCCTTTAAAAACTTTTGCGCCGGTACATTGGCCTTTTCAAAATGTCCCTTGGCCGGTTTGGTCACATTTTTGGTCTTTTCTTCAAAGCCCAACTGAACCGCACTGTATCCGTCGTTTTCTACAGTCTTGACCTGCACTACCGGGCAAGGTCCCGCCTGAAGTACCGTAACCGGAACTACGGTTCCGTCTTCGGTAAAAATCTGCGTCATACCGATTTTTCTGGCAATGATTGCTTTTTTCATATTTTTCCTCCTGTTTTTCTACAGCGGAACGGAAAGTCTATCCGTTCATACTAGACAAAGGATTCTCCCAGTCTATTTTGTGATCCGCTTATTTTGCATTAACTTTGATATCTACGCCAGCCGGGAGCTCTAACTTCATCAAAGCGTCCACGGTCTTAGCCGTCGGCATTAAAATATCGATCAAACGCTTATGCGTTCTTCTCTCGAACTGCTCTCTGGAGTCCTTGTACTTATGCACCGCCCGCAGAATCGTAACCACTTCCTTTTTGGTCGGCAGCGGAATCGGGCCGCTCACCTTTGCTCCCGTTTTCTTCGCTGTCTCAATGATTTTGACCGCTGACTGATCAATAAGCTCATGATCGTATGCCTTTAAACTGATTCTGATTTTTTCCTTAGCCATAAAAAAAGCCGCCTCCTTTTCGTACTGTTTTGCTTGGTACGACAAGTGGTGACTGTACATCCTGCCGAGTGTTTCTTTTCTTCAAACACTCATAAACTGTATGTTTCCTTGTACAGTGATCTTGTCGTCTGTTTCGTGAACTAGACTCGCTCTGCCGGAATACCCTAAAACACTTTAGCAACCTCCGGCTTCACCGCTCTTATCACAACTTTGATATTATATACCTGCCCGGCGCAAAATACAAGTTTTTTTGGCAATTTCTTCTTTTTCTCTGTTTTGCATAAATTTATTCTCCGTTTTTACCGAAATTATGAAATATAAATAAATCGCTCCGTTTATGTCCGCTTTTCATAAATTTCTAACCGGCGCCCTTTCCGGCTGTCCTTTGAGGAAGTCTATCTGATTTTTCATGGCAAGATGTTTCGGCTTGGGAGAGGTAAGCGGAGCATAGTATTTATAGCCATTAATCGAAAACACAATTCCAACAAACGGCCAATTTCCTTTTTTATCCATTGTATAAGGAACACAAGGATCACTTTTCCGCAAAAAGTCACAATATTCGTCATCAGCGCAGTAAAAAGAAAATTTCATATTTCGCCTCCTCTTTCAAAAAAAGAACAGGCTCATAAAAGCCTGCTCTTTTCCTTTTTTAGCTCCCACTCATGGTAGGGTACACCGCTTTTCAGACATCTCTGTCTACCAATAATATTGTATGCTAATCCCGAAAGCCTGTCAAGATATTTTTCTATTTTTCTATTTTTATTATTCTTTAAGATACTTAGCCTTAGCCGCTTCCCATATTTCAACTACATCTTGACTGGGGGTATATTCTTCATCGCCATGCCTTTTTAAAACAGCCGCCGGTCCATCCGCCGACAGCGAAATACTCCCATAATAAATGCCCCGTGGTGTATAATACTCCGTCTTATCCTGCATAATATTTTTTTCTTCAAAAAACAGCAGCCTCTCTTCCCCTACTTTGATTGCTTGATACCCCTCCACATGATAAGTAATATCGCTTTCTTCATCATAATACTCATTTTCGTAAATTGTAATCTCCTGACCGGGCAAAATTTCTTTCGACTCATCCTTATAGACGTTCAACACCTTAACCTTTGACAAAGTACAGCCAAACACCGGTTTTCCATTATGCCGATCTATTAAAATGCGGTCTTTAGTACTATCTTCTTTTATTACCTTAACCACGATCCCACTGTTATTATCCATCTCCTCAAAGCTTTCAAAACTGACAACTTTAGCTTCTATATCTTCATGCTTTGAAGCATTGGCCGAATTGTCCTTTGTCTGCGTTTCATCTGCCGCGCAAGCACTTAAACTTAATACCGCTGCCATTAGTACGGCCGCTGTCCATAGCTTCTTCATAATCAATCCCTCCTTTTAGTATTTAGCCGCAATTCCCTGCTTATCATCTGAAAGTGGGTACGGTTTGTTATTAAAGCCTTTTTCTCGCATAACAGATATTGTGTTATTTTCTTCCTCACAATGAGCCAATCCAAGACAATGTCCCACTTCATGCACAACCGTTTCCTGTTGTTCAACATTGGATAGTTTTTGATGAAACCTCCTATATAGCGTTACTGTATGCGAGTCATTACTGTAATGGTGTGCTATTGCGTAAGCATCGGAATCCATATCATAGCGCGCATAAAAATAAATATTATGTTCTCCCTCTACCGCTCTTACTTTTATTTCTGGACAAGCCTCCCATTTTTTAGTACAAGTAGTTACCATAGTGGAATAAGAACCCACCGTTGTGCTTATTAAAAATTTAACG
This sequence comes from uncultured Lachnospiraceae bacterium, assembly GCA_963545585.1. GTDB lineage: Bacteria > Bacillota > Clostridia > Lachnospirales > Vallitaleaceae > W11650. The sequence goes on along the minus strand of CAUUKX010000064.1, from coordinate 308 downwards.
TCCTGTGGATTTGTCAAAGTCCAGCGATTGAACTTATGTGCCTGAATACTCACTGTCGAATACAAGACAAATAAAAATGTAAATAAAAACACCATTTTTTTCATATAAACATTCACTCCTTTCTCTGTTTTTTCGATAATTATTATATCATATAGCAAATAAAAAGTCAACTATTCCCTGAAATTTGAGTTTCCCCGTTTTTTTAACTCGAACAAACAAAATCCAAAAAATGCAAGATGGTTATCTACAAAAGGCAAAAAACACAAAATAAAACGAGCAAACTGCGCAATCTTTTGGTATAATTAATT
>CAUUKX010000063.1:0-12789 GCA_963545585.1 uncultured Lachnospiraceae bacterium | reverse complement strand
TTGAAAGAGAATGCAGATGAGATTGCAAATTCTGATTAATTTTCTAATTTTCTCAATAGGAGGTAGATTGAAAAGTAGCTAACTTAATGCAGCATTCATTAAAAAAGATGATTATTAAAAGTCCTGAAATAAATATAGAAGAAATAATAAGAAACAAGAAACGACCTGAAAATACAGTTCATTATGGAAAAACAAAGCGTTTTAAAATGGCGAAACAGCAACTCACAGTACAAACTGTAGATAAAGAGTGTATTATAAAGTTGATAAATAGTTTTATAAAAGCATATGGACTAAAGGTTTATGATGGTAACAATATTGTCAAAACAGATAACATCAATTTAACTGAGTTTAACAAAAAAACAAAGGAAATATATAATGGAATAACTTCTGAAAAGGATATTATATGGATTAAATTTGCAGATAATAGAGTAGGTGTAGTCGCTTGCAGTAATGATATTAATTTTGACATTCCATCTACTAAAGATGAATATGATGAGATTATTTTTACAAGAAGCGGAAAGAAAAAGGGTTGGAAGTATAATACATCAGGAATATTAGTCCATTCTGTTAATTTGAAGTGGGATGATAGTTTTTTTGTCGTATTTCCGTTGATAGGATTAGAAAAAGGAAAAGAAGGGAAAAAACAACGACATGATATAGAAACAGGAATTGGTAATTATCTAATTTTAAATGATGTTCCAATAATTGATTATTATTCGCATAGAATATGATATTTATGTTGAGCAATATATTAGAGTTCAATTAGACAAACAAATTCCAGTGTGTCGAGCTAACACCTTTTAACGATAACCTTATGCTATCGTTAAAAAGTATGTGGATATGTTCCCACATACGAACGCAACTACTTGACATACTTAGTGTTCACTCGTTTCATGTGGAGAAGGTATTATTACTTTTGAGCAATTCAATAGTTTTCATAATCAGTTATTAAAAATATTAGAAAATAACAATATTAGAGTATTGGATAGCTTTATTTGTCCTCACTCAAGAATTGATGATTGTGAGTGTTGTAAGCCAAAACCGGGTTTGATTTTACAGGCAATCAAAAAGCATACTGATATTGATTTATCTGAATCTATCATGTGTGGGGACTCTATGAGTGACTTGAAATGTGCCGAGGCGATGGGGTTGAAATTTTATGGTATTAACTTTGGAGAAAACGCAATCAGGGATTTATTTTGTCTTTCTACTTTGATTTAATAAATGTGTTGTAGTTCAAACTTTATAGCTTTTAAAACTAATCTTAATCGTTGGAGCGGGTATTAGAAGAAATGCATTGGTTTAAGTTTAAAATTCTGTAAAATAAAAGCACTTGAAACTGTAAATTTAATATATTTCACGAATATCGAATATGTCGAGGAAGTAAAAGCAAATAGCCGATACTTCCTTTTTTGTTGTCAAAAATTAAAAAAACGGAAAGGAGAATTTATGGAAGAACTGAAAAATACAGATAAAAAAGGCATTAGCACAAAGAGAAAGATTGGAAAGACCACCTATGAGGTTGTTGTCCATTTCAATGAAAATGCAACTGAAACAATGCAAGATAAACTTACAAGAATAATGCTGAGGGAGCTTAGGAGAAAATCGAACGAAAAAAAAGATGATTTTGATTAAAAAGTCCTTGACAAGTAGCAGGCGGGGCAGAGTTCTATTTTTAAAGGGGAAAATGGGGCTGAAAAATTGTTCCAAATCTTGACACTGGATTATTTTTGGTATAAGATTATTCTTGATGGGGATTGCCGAAAAAAAGAGCAGAGCGGCTTTACCCCAAAACAGAAAATCCGGGTTTCCGGTGACAAAATGCAGAAAAACAGATAGATAGACAGATGTTGCTTAAATGAGCGAAAAGGAGGTAGAGTGTATGAAAAAAAGGTTAAGTATAATTTTCGGATTATGCATTATCTGGTTGGCCGCAACGACGGTGCAAGCCGCAACCATTCCTGATTCTGTTAAAAATCAGAAAATATCGGGTCAGATTTTGCAGGAGCTGAATATTATCAAAGGTACGGAAAGCGGACTGGAAGAGGACAAGCCTTTAAACAGAGAACAGGCGATTGTTATATTGATCAGACTGTTAGGGCTGGAAAAGGAGGCGCAGGCCTTTGAAGCCTATGGCCAATTCAGCGATGTTCCGAAAACGCATTGGGCTGCCAAATATGTGGATTTTGCCTATCAAAAGGGATTGACCAATGGTATTGGCAATAATCTGTTTGGGGTGGGGCAGCCGGTTAATCGCAAGATTATGGCAACTTATATGCTCAGGGCGTTGGAACATACAGCCGACTGGAGCAAGGAAGATATTATGGCGAAAGCCAGAACCGAGGGGATTACTCTCGATACGGGAGATGGCATAGAGGGCATTATCAGGGGACAAGCCTTTATTTATATGATGAATGCCGTTGCAATCCCTAAAAACGGCAATACAGGGATGATTTTGGGAACGGAAGATTTAAAGACCTATCGTGAGAAGGTCAGCAAAACGCAGTTTGAAAATCCGAATACTCCGACTTCCAATAACCCCGCTCCCAATAATCCTACTCCCAATAAACCAAAACCGGATGTGGCCAGCCTTACATTCACCCCGGTTCAGTTGCCGCCAGCTTTAAAACCGATTGCGGCTCAAACATACCTTTATGATGAACTAAATGTTCAGTTTAATACTTTGGTTTCCTTCCCAAGCAAGAGTAATTTTGAGTTTACGGTTGATGGCAGAAGAATTGAAGATGCCCACTATAATATTTCACCGGGCGGCAATAGTATTCGCTTTAAGTTCTCCAATCAAAATTTACATGGTAAGACCATTATCTGTAAAATAACCGGACTAAAGGCTTCTGACGGCAAATCGGTAATTTCCGATGCGACGATTAAAGCTGAGTTTAAAGATTTTACTCCGATTAAATTTGTGCGGGCGGAAGTACTAAATAATAAGAGCTTTAAAGGTACTTTGAGTGTTAATGTCATGCCGCCGGATGGCCATAGAAAGGGCACGGAGGGACATGAGGTTTATAGTGACGGAAAGCGGATGCAGGAAAAGGTGGATTATGATTTAAGCTGGGGCGCTAATGAATTTAAAGTCATTTTTAAGAACCCGGATGTTTATCCCAAAAGAGAAGCAAGTTTAAAGATTTGGGGTTACATGACATCGCCCTATCATAAATTTATGGATGACCCGGATACGATCGAGCTTGATTTCAGCGCTTTTGAAAAGAAAGACATTCCGCTGCCTGAGGTGAGAGAACCGAAACCGGCGGAGATTGAGGTAGAAAGGCCGGAGATTAATAAAGAGCAGTTGTGGCGGGAAGTTCCGGTGGCAGAGCAGCCTAAAGATGAGCCGGCACCGGCTCAGCCGGCGCAAAGCTATGCCGAAGCGACGAAAGGCACTGCGCTCAAAGCCCAACCCATTGTTGTAATCACTCAGTACTATGATGAGAGTAGAATTTGGCTTTATACCGATGGCAGAGTAGGCTCTGTCGAGGGACTTAGGTTGGTTGATTATAAGAAAAACGAAGTGAAAGCCAGTTATAAAGTGTTTGAAGAAAATGTTGATGGACAGATGAATTATGGCTTTGAGATTATCCCGGAGGGATTAAATGGGAAAAGAATGGATTTTGGCGGATTTGAAGTCTTTGTAGAAAAGTTGTATGAATCCACCAATCAGGTTTATACCGGACCTTTCTCCATTGAGATTTATCAGATTATTAATTAGAAACTCAACGACAAAAATTAGATAATTTCAATTGAAATAAAGGGCTGCTGCATTATTTAAATTTCAACCGTTATTGTGATAGACAATAGCTGAGCTGGAAAGAAATGCAGCAGTTCCTTTTTGTTAAGCTGCGGTATTTGGGGCTTGTATATTTAACCATCTCCGAGGGCGGTTTAACAGAAAGACATCTTCTAAAGCAAGTCATTTCCCGAAAGGAAAAGCAAGAAGAAATTTAAGTTTTTATTGTAAAGACGGGTATTTTTCTGTATAATATTATCGAAAAGGCTGGTTATCTCCTGTTTTTAGACATAGGTTATAGAAAGCAGGATAACCGGCAGCTGAGATTGGGCGGTTGACCTAAGTTAAGAAAATAAACAGGAAAAGAGTTTAAAGTAGTTATGAGAATTATCATTCAAAAGTTTGGCGGCACCAGTATGGCTGATGAAAACGGCCGGAGTTTTGTGCTGGAAAAGATAAAAAAAGCAAAAGAATTATTTGATGGCGTGGTGGTGGTGGTTTCGGCTATGGGTCGGCTGAACTCGCCCTATGCGACGGATACCCTGCTGTCTTTGCTGGGCGGCAATCAGGGCAGCTTGAGCAAAAGGGAGCTGGACCTGCTGATGGGAACCGGTGAGATTATTTCGGCGGTGGTTTTATCAGGAGAGCTGCAAAAGGCCGGTATTGCTTCAGAAGCATACAGCGGCGGCCGGGCGGGCATTATTACGGATAATAATTATACCGGAGCGGAAGTGCTGTCGGTTGATGCCGTTCCTTTGCGGGCGGCACTGCGGGAAGGATTGGTGCCGGTAGTGGCCGGCTTTCAGGGGCGCTCTCTGGAAGGGGAACTGGCTACCCTTGGCCGGGGCGGTTCGGATTTGACGGCAGCGCTGTTGGGCGAGGCGCTGGATGCGGAAAAAGTAGAGATTTATACCGATGTTGACGGGATTATGACGACCGACCCGAAGCTGTGCGGTCAGGCTGTAACCTTAGAGGGGATCAGTTATAATGAAGTCTTTCAGATGGCGGACAGCGGCGCCAAGGTCATTCATAAGAAAGCGGTTGAGGTTGCTCGGCGTGCGGGGATTCCGCTGATTATCAAAAATACTTTCAGTGAACACAAGGGCACGGCGATTACCGAGTACCGTTATTTAAACCAGATGGGTAAGCACCGGCCGATTACGGCGATTGCCTGCCGGACGGAACGAGTGCAGTACCGGATTGAGGGCAAGTTAGCGGATGAGGGCTTTTTTCGGGAACTGGCGGCAGCGGGCGTGTCAATTGATATCATCAATATTTTTCCCGATTTGCGGGCATTTACCATTGATGCCGATAAAACTGGTGCGGCTGAAGCGGTGCTGCAAAAATATGATGCCTGCTACCAGCGGACGGATGACTGTACCAAAATCAGCCTGATTGGCGAAGGCATGACCGGCGTGCCGGGCGTGATGGCCAGAATCCTGTCGGCTTTGACGAAGCGGGGAATTGAGATTTTGCAGACGGCAGATTCGCTGTCAACCATTGCCTGTCTGATTGCCAGTCCGCAGACGGCGGCTGCGGTAGCAGCTTTGCATCAGGAATTCGGCTTGGGAGAAAAGGCAGGGGAGAACTAAAATGGAAGTTTTAAAGGCGATTATTATGGGGCTGATTCAGGGGCTGACCGAGTTTTTGCCAGTCAGCAGTTCGGGCCATTTGGCGATTTTTGGCAATATGCTGGGCTGGCAGGGCAGCGGTATTTTGTTTGAGGTGCTGCTCCATGTCGGCACATTGGCAGCGGTTTTTGTTGCTTTTTACAAAGAAATTTTGGATTTAATCAAGGAAGGCTTGTTATTGGTCGGACGCTTTGTTTTGGCGCTGGTCGGCAAAATAAAATGGCGGCAGGTTTTAAATAATGACAAAAAATACTTTGTCTGCTATATTTTGCTGTCGATGATTCCGACGGCGGTTTTGGGTTTGCTGCTGAAAAAGACGATTGAAGAGGCATATACTGGCACACTGATTCCGGGGCTGGGACTAATTCTGACCGGCGGAGTTCTGCTGTATACGATTAAGGTGCCGGCGGGGAAAAAAGCCGAAAAGGAAATGAGCTTTTGGGATGCACTGCTGATTGGCATAGCGCAAGGCTTGGCTACACTGCCGGGTGTGTCCCGGTCGGGCTCAACCATTGTAACGGCCAGAGTTCGGGGACTGACGCCGGAGCTGGCGGTGCGGTTTTCCTTTATTATGTCGATTCCGGCAATTTTGGGAGCGGCAGTGCTGCAAATTCATGACGGCGCAGCCGAGAGTTTAAGCGCTGGGACGCTGGGGCTTTATCTTTTGGGAGCAGTGGTAGCGGCGATTTCCGGTTTTCTTTGTATTAAATGGCTGTTGGGAATTATCCGTAAGGGAAAATTATATTACTTTGCGTATTATTGCTTCGGCATGGGCATATTGGCTATTATCCTGAGTCTGATCTAAGGGTTAAAGTGTAGACCGGTTTACCGGCAAAAGGAGTTAACCTATGACCAATATGGGCATTGCAGGGGTCGGAAGAAGTGCGGAGCAATCGGAATATAAAGGGTAAAAAGCATTTTAGCGGAAACATGATTTGAGTTAAAAAGTTTAAGGTGGGAAGACAATGGCAAATCAGCGGAAAAATAGTGGAAGTAGGGAAGAACGGCCAAAAACGGTAACTCTGCCGCAGAAAAATGCCGGAAAAACAGCGGCTAAACGGACACCGGCCGCCAAACGGCGGATGCGGCAAATGCCAGTCAAGCAGTATGAGGCAATTATGCTGGCGCTGATGGGGCTGGCGGTATTGCTGGCGATTGCTGTTTATTTTAAAAGCAGCGGCCGGCTGCTGAACGCATTTGCTTATTTTTTGTTTGGTTTAACCGGGGTTACGGCGTATTTGCTGCCGGTGGTTATTTTTGTGGCGGCACTGTTTAAAGCCTTTAATCAGGGCAATCAAAGATTGGATGATAAAATTAAGCTGGTCAGTTCGGATCTCTTGATTTTGTCTGCTTTTATACATATTTTGTCCGTCCGGCAGCCGCAAATCAACCTGACGATTGGCGGTGAATACTTGTTTTTTCCGGCACTGGCCAATTATTTTCGGGTATCAGGGAGCTACCGAATGAGCGGCGGCTTTATCGGCGGCTTATTTGGCGACTGTCTTTTGCTGCTGCTGGGCAGGTGGGGCGGAATTATTTTTCTGCTGCTCCTGCTCGGTCTGACTTTATTGGTTTTAACCGAAGTCAGTCTGGCTCAGGTTTTAACCCTGATTAAGCGGCTGGCACAGGCGCTTTATGCCCGGATTAAGCGGGGAATCGCAGAGCGCCAGCAGGCGGCTCAGGCCAGAGCCAAGGGTGGTCAGAACTGGGAGCAAAGTATTATTGAGGCAGAGCTGGCGGAACGCCGGACGGCAGGGCAAGAAGAAACGGTTGGTGCTCTTGATGTGCCGGTGGACAAAGAGAAAAAGAAAAAACGCACCTTCATTGATGTAAGAGTTTTGGAGCGGAAGGAAGGGTTGGAAGATGTGCCGGAGGAGTTTTCATCGGCAGCCGGTCAGACAGCTAAAGCAGATGAAGCAGACAGCGCTTTGCCGGAAAACCAAGATTTAGAGGTGGGCAGTGGCCAAAACCGGACAGAGTCGGAAAGACCGGAATATGCCAAAGAAATTGCCGCCCAATTAGCGGCGGAAACGGTAACCGGGGCGGCAGAAACCGTGCAGGCGACAAATAAACAAGAGATAGCGCAAACAGAAGAAGCATCGGATATGCCAAAAATGCAGGAAATACAGCTGGTTGCCAGTGGTGCGGAGCAAAACCGCAGTGCAGGAAACGGCCGGTCATTGGCTGGTCAAGCGCAGGAAACCGAAGAAACAGCAGACAACCAAACCCAGACGGAAAATAGCCCAAAACTGGTGAAAACTTCGGTTGAAGACAGTCCCAAGGCAGGGGAAATGTCCAGCTCAGAGCAGGCGGATGGCAGTGCCCAGCAGGCGATTCAGGCCGAATTAGAGTTAAGTCAGCCCGCACGGACTTATTTCTTCCCGCCGCTGGAGCTGCTAAAGGAACCAAAACCGGCCGCAGCCGGAGAAAGCGGCTTGATTGAAAACAATGTCCGCAAGCTGGAGGAAACCCTGCATAGCTTCGGAGTCAGCGCCAAGGTGATTAATGTCAGTCAGGGGCCGACGGTAACGCGCTATGAGATTCAGCCGGCGCAGGGAGTTAAGGTCAGCCGGATTGTCAATTTGGCGGATGATATTGCCTTAAACTTGGCAGCTGCCGGAATCCGGATGGAAGCGCCGATTCCGGGCAAATCCGCCATCGGGATTGAAGTGCCGAACCGGGAAGCGGGCTCGGTCATGCTGCGGGAAGTCATTGATTCGCCTGAATTTCAAAGGTCAAGCACCAAGCTGTCCTTTGGTCTGGGTAAGGATATTACCGGCCGGGTACTGGTCACGGATATCGGCAAAATGCCGCATTTACTGATTGCCGGCGCAACTGGCTCGGGCAAATCGGTGTGTATCAATACTTTGATTGTGTCGCTCCTTTATAAAGCCAAGCCCGAGGAAGTCAGGCTTCTAATGATTGACCCGAAAGTGGTGGAGCTGTCGATTTACAACGGGATTCCGCATTTGCTGATTCCGGTGGTAACGGATGCGAAGAAAGCGGCCGGAGCGTTAAACTGGGCTGTTCAAGAAATGAACGACCGCTATAAATTATTTGCCGCCGCCGGAGTGCGCGATTTAAAGGGCTATAATCAGGCGGTAGAGGAAAAAGGCGATACGCCCAAGCTCCCGCAGATTGTGATTATTGTTGATGAGCTGGCGGATTTGATGATGGTAGCCTCTAATGAAGTTGAGGATGCGATTTGCCGGCTGGCGCAAATGGCCAGAGCGGCTGGACTGCATTTGATTATTGCGACCCAAAGGCCGTCGGTTGATGTTATCACTGGCTTGATTAAAGCCAATGTACCGAGCCGGATTGCCTTTAATGTCTCTTCCGGTACCGATTCCCGAACCATCATTGATATGAACGGAGCGGAAAAGCTGCTGGGCAAGGGCGATATGCTCTTTTATCCGGTCGGCTATCCGAAGCCTGTGCGGATTCAGGGGGCGTTTATTTCCGACCATGAGGTGGAAAACATCGTTGAATATTTGAAAACGCAGCAGCAGACGCAATACAACCAAAAAGTAATGAATCATTTAAACCGGGCGGACGATACGGCGGACGGAAGTGATAATAAGGATGATTTGGATGAATTGTTTGCCGATGCCTTGGAATTGGTGGTCGATAAGGAAAGAGCCTCGGCTTCGATGTTACAAAGATATTTCCGGATTGGTTTTAACCGGGCGGCTCGGCTGCTTGACCAACTGACCGAAGCGGGCTATGTCGGCGAGGAGCAGGGCTCCAAGCCCAGAGAGGTGCTGCTCACCCGGCGGGAATGGCAGCAACTAAAGGATAAGGCCGATGCAGCTGACAGCCAGACAAGAGATGCCGGCTTATCAGAGGATAATTTTAATTCAGCATCGGCGGAAGCGGCAAAATTATCGCCATTGACCGGCGGCGGGTTAGCAGAGCAAAGTTCCGGTCCGGTGGTGACGGAAGAATTGTCGCCGGCAGCCAGTACAGCGGCAGGAACTGGTGCAGCGGCCGAAGCGGATTCAGCCATGCCTGCTGCCGGAGAGCGGCCGGAAGCGGAATTTACCTCGGAATATCAGGAGCAGGAGCCAGAAGAGGTCAATGATGCGATTAACGATATTTGGGAAGAATTGCGCAACCGGGATTAATCTGGCTTTATTCATAACTCAACTTTTCCCTGATTGAAGCGTTACGCGCTTGGGCGGACGGCCTATCCCTTGTCGGAAGCTCCGCTTTCTGCCCGGGCGGGCGGTCTGACTAAAAAAGACGGTTTTGACGAACATGGGAAAGACATGGGAAAGTTGAGTTCATAAAATTATGGTATAGAGCGTGAAAATTACGAAAAAATTAGAGTTTCGGTTAGAGGGGAGGATGGCGAAAGGATATGAGTAATTTATTAAAAAGACCGTTTGATAAAACAAGCGAAGATTTTGACAAAGAATTTTGCGGAGAGATCGTCGAACTTTTGATTGTTACTTTAAAAGGAGTAAGTGGAGCGGCAGTCCTAAAGGATGGATACAACCTGCCGTCGGTTCATTTTGAGGCATCTGTGAATGTGGAAACAAAGGAATTTTCTGACAGGGAGGGGCGGCTTGAATGGCTGGTAAGTCCAGAGGAAAAGGAAGAAAAAGGTTGGATTTATCGATTTGAGCCTTATAAAATCCACCATATAAAATGCAGGAAAAGACCGGCTAGGCCATTGGAGCCTTATATGGCAGAAGTAGCGAATAACTGTTACCGCCTGCTGGAATATATGGGGGACAGTCAATCAGACAGCAGATTGGAGGCGCTGATTGCGGAATACTTAAAGCCGGTTGTAATCAAAGACGCAATCGGTGAATTTACATTAAACAGAGCTTATTCATGGTTTGAGGGAAGCGTTGATTTCAACGGGAACAAAGTTAGTGTGATGCTGGATGCAAATAAAAATGATAAGCTGCCGCCGAAATCGTTTTCTCATTTGAAAAAGTTTATTGAGGATATCGAAAACCGCGATTCTAAAATACGGGAATTTATCGTAAAAGAATTATGGGAAACGGCCGAAGATTGGATAGACTCGGAGGAAGCGGACAGTTTAACAGAAGAGTACTTTTATAATTCCTTATATCTTGGGGAGTTGTCCATCAGTGAGGCAGGAGGATTAACATTATATTATGGGGATGAAAAGGAAATTTTTGCAGGCCATGCGATAGAAATTAGTGCTAAGATAAACGGCGAGATAGAGGGCGCAACATTAGTAGGATAGTTGTTTTCGGAAAGTCTGCACCGGATAGGCAAATTGCCGAAAGGGAAGTCCATGCAGACCGCCGCCGGGAAGAAGTGCGAAGCACTTCGATTAGGGGACAGTTGAGTGATTAAAAAATGAAAATCTTTTTATAAAACAGACTGTAAAGCAGAAAGGATAAAACATGCTGAGTGATATTGAAATTGCCGGTCAGGCGAAAAAAGAGGACATTCGGAAAGTGGCGGCAGGACTCGGGATTCAGGAAAGCGAGTTGATTCCCTATGGCTATGACAAAGCCAAACTGGCTGATGAACTGTGGGATAGAGTGAAAGAGAATCCAGATGGCAAGCTGATTTTAGTGACGGCAATCAATCCAACTCCAGCTGGAGAGGGCAAGACCACAGTGACGGTCGGCTTGGGACAGGCTTTTCACCGCTTGGGGCAAAAGGCAGTGATTGCGCTGCGTGAGCCGTCAATGGGGCCGTGTATGGGCATGAAGGGCGGAGCAGCCGGCGGCGGCTGGTCGCAGGTTATTCCGATGGAGGATATCAATCTGCATTTTACCGGCGATATTCATGCCGTGACCAGCGCCCACAATTTGCTGGCGGCGATGCTGGATAATCATTTGCAGCAGGGAAATGCTCTGCGGATTGACGTCAAGCGGATTGTCTGGAAGCGGGTCATGGATATGAATGACCGGGTGCTGCGCCATATTGCGGTTGGTTTGGGCAGCAAGGGCAATGGCGTTATGCGTGAGGACAGTTTTCAAATCAGCGTTGCCTCCGAGGTGATGGCGATTTTGTGCTTGGCACTGGATATAGATGATTTGAAGGAACGCCTGCGCCGAATTATTGTGGCGTATCGTGTTGACGGCGAGCCGGTCAGAGCCAGCGACCTGAAAGCGGAGGGCGCTATGGCGGCTTTGCTTAAAGATGCGATTAAGCCTAATTTAGTACAGACTTTGGAGAATTCTCCCTGCATTATTCACGGCGGGCCGTTTGCCAATATTGCTCACGGCTGCAACAGCGTTCGGGCGACCAAGTATGCTTTGAAGCTGGCTGATTATGTGATTACCGAGGCTGGTTTCGGTGCGGATTTGGGGGCGGAAAAGTTCTTGGATATTAAGTGCCGGGCGGCCGGCTTAAAACCAGCGGCGGTGGTGCTGGTGGCCACGGTCAGAGCCTTGAAATATAATGGTGGCATCAGCCGAGAAAATTTGGCTGAGCCGAATGTCGAGGCGCTGCACCGGGGGATTGTTAATTTGGAAAAGCATATCGAAAATATTGGCAAATACAGCGTGCCGGTGGTAGTGACGGTCAATCGCTTTGTAACTGACAGCGAAGAGGAAATTGCCGTGATCGAAAAGGCCTGCCAAAGGCTGGGGGCGGATTTTTGTCCGGCCGAGGTCTGGGCGAAGGGCGGCGCCGGCGGAACGGCGCTGGCCGAAATGTTGATGCGCATGATGGACAACAAGGCCAGTCATTATCAGCCGCTCTATCCTTTGCCGATGCCGATTGAGGAAAAAGTGGAGCGGATTGCCCGGGAAATTTACGGAGCGGCGGCGGTGTCCTTTTCGCCGGCGGCTCAAAATACAATCAAGCAAATCCGGGCGCTGGGCATGGAAGAACTGCCGGTTTGTATTGCCAAAACGCAATATTCTTTGTCGGATGACCCCAAGCAGTTGGGCCGGCCGGAGGGCTTTACCATTACCGTCCGGGAAATCAGTCTTTCTGCCGGGGCGGGCTTTATCGTTTGCCTGACTGGTGATATCATGACCATGCCGGGGCTGCCCAAGCAGCCAGCGGCCGAGCAGATTGATGTGGTGGATGGCCGGATTGTGGGGCTGTTCTAAACGGAAAATGGATTAAAATTGATTAAAAAGAAACGAATCGGAGCACTCGGCTGATTGGGGATTGCCGGAATTGGACTTTAAGCAGTAAGTTAACTTCCTGTGTTCGCCAAAACAGTCTTTTTAGGCAGATTGCCCGCCCGGGCAGAAGTGTGCAGCACTGTGAACAGGGGGAAGCTCGGACAGTAAGCAAGAACAGCAAAAAATCAAGTGCAGTGAAGGAATGAAGCGGAGTGCTTGGAAGGAGCAGACATGCAGATTATAGATGGAAAAGCGGTTTCAGAAAAAATACTGACCGAGCTGAAAGCAGAGGCGGAGCAGTGTCTGGCTGCCGGGATTCAGCCGGCTTTGGCGGTGGTTTGGG
>CAUUKX010000062.1:0-13027 GCA_963545585.1 uncultured Lachnospiraceae bacterium | reverse complement strand
TAGGTCGCCCACCCGGGCAGAAGTGCGAAGCACTTCGATCAGGGGAAAGTTGAGTGAATAAAAAACAAAGTCAAGATTAAGCAATGCTTATTCTTGGCTTTTTTACAAAGTTGAGATGGAGAATAAAATGGAAGATACAATTGCAGCTGTCAGCACGCCGCCGGGCAGCGCCGGCATTGGAATTATTCGGATGTCAGGACCGGAGAGCCTGACTATTTTGGACCAAGTGTTCCGGCCGAAAAATCCGGGAAAAGAGAGAAAATCACATACCATTCATTACGGTCATATCGTCGAAAATGGCCGGATTATTGATGAGGTCTTGGTATCGGTGATGAAAGCGCCGCATACCTACACCCGAGAGGACATTGCCGAGATTAACTGTCATGGCGGACCGGTCGTGCTGCAAAAAGTGATGAAGCTTTTGCTGGAAAACGGAGCGAGATTGGCGGCCGCCGGTGAGTTTACCAAAAGAGCTTTTTTAAATGGCCGGCTGGACTTGTCCCAAGCAGAGGCGGTTATGGATATGATTTCGGCCAAGACGGAAAGAGAACTGGCTGGGTTTGCGGCGCATTTATCGGGTGAGCTGAAAAAGAAGGTTACGGCTCTGCGCGAAAAAATGATTCAGCTACTGGCAAATATTGAAGTCGGCATTGATTATCCCGAGTATGAGTTTGAAACGCTGGAACAGCCGGCGGTGATTGCCGGGATTAAGGATATTTTAGAGGAAGTGGAAACACTGGGCGCTACCTATGAAAATGGCAGGCTGATTAAGGACGGCATTCGGACGGCGATTATTGGCAAGCCGAATGTGGGTAAATCCTCTATTTTAAACGCATTGCTGCGGGCGAACCGGGCGATTGTAACCGATATTGCCGGAACGACTCGGGATACGCTGGAGGAATATTATTATTTAAACGGTCTGACCTTAAAATTGATTGATACTGCCGGTATTCGGGAAAGTGGTGATACGGTTGAAAAAATCGGGATTGAACGCTCGCTCCAGTCCATTCATCAGGCGGATTTGATTTTGTTTGTGATGGATTCTTCCTCTGATTTGGCGGCGGAAGATCACCAGATTTTAGAGGAAATTCGCGATAAAAAATGTATTTTCATTTTAAATAAAGTGGATTTGGCTGGTAAAATTGATCGCCGTTACTTTGCTGAGAATTATCCAGCAGCGGCTGTGATTGAAATTTCGGCTCTGACCGGGTATGGGATTGACCACTTAGAAAAGATTATTACCGATTTATTTGCTTTGGGGCAGTTAGAGCAATCGGATGATCTTTATATTACCAATCTCCGGCAAAAGGAGGCTTTAGTCGGTGCAGCAGCGGCGATGCGGCAGGCGATTGCATCGGTTCAGGCAGGTTTAAGCGAGGAGTTTTGGGCGATGGATTTAAAGGCGGCTTATTTGGAGCTGTCTAAGATTTTGGGGGAAAGTGTGGAAGACGATGTGGTAACACAGATTTTTGCCCGCTTCTGTGTCGGCAAGTAAAGTTGTGGACTAAAAGGCAGTTTTTTCGACAGAGAAAAGTCGGTATCAGCGTTTTCTCATAGCGGGCATAAATATCTGCTTACCGGAACGGTCATATATAATTGTGAAAAATTTGTGTTTTTGATGACAAGCTTGTTAATATATGTTAATATGGTAAAGAGTCGATCGGCTAAAAACTAAACTTTCCCTTGTTCTGCAAAATTAGAACCGTTTTTTCAGGCAGGTTGCCCGCCCGGGCAGAAAGCGGAGCTTTTGATTAGGGGAGAGGAGAAAGTTGAGTTAAAAATAAAGAAGGAAAAATAAATGACAGAATATATTATAGATTCGGCCGATGTAGTTGTCATCGGCGGCGGCCATGCTGGAGCGGAGGCAGCCTTGGCGGTGGCCAGAAGCAATTTAAAAACGATTTTGTTTGCCGTCAGCTTGGACAGTATTGCTATGCTGCCATGTAATCCCAGTATTGGCGGTACTTCAAAGGGACATTTGGTACGGGAGGTTGATGCGCTGGGCGGTGAAATGGGCAAGAATATTGATAAAACCTATATTCAAAGCCGAATGCTTAATCAGGCCAAGGGGCCAGCCGTTCATTCACTGCGGGCACAAGCCGATAAGCACGCATATTCCCGCGAAATGAAAAAAACCTTAGAAAATACGCCGAATTTGAAGATCAAACAAACCGAAGTAATTGATATCGTTGTGGATGAGCAGAAAAATGTCCGGGGAGTTAAAGTCATTTCCGGCGGCGTTTATCAGGCAAAAGCGGTTATTATCGCAACCGGTACTTATTTAAAGGCCAGATGTATTTACGGTGATGTCAGCATCGCCAGCGGTCCGAATGGTTTACAGGCGGCCAATCATTTATCAGATGGCCTGCGGGCTTTGGGCATTAAACTGAACCGGTTTAAGACCGGAACGCCCTCCCGGGTGGATCGGCGGACGATTGATTTTTCGCAGCTGACAGAGCAGCCGGGTGATGAGCGGATTGTACCATTTTCTTTTGAAAATAAGGGGGAAGAGATTCGTAAGGATCAGATTTCCTGCTGGCTGGCTTATACCAATCAGCAGACGGCTGAGATTATTTCTGCCAATCTTGACCGCTCGCCTCTTTATGGCGGGGTAATTAAAGGCACAGGGCCGCGCTACTGTCCTTCGATTGAGGATAAGGTGGTGCGCTTTGCCGACAAGGAAAAGCATCAGATTTTTGTTGAGCCAGAAGCAGCCGATACCAATGAAGTATATCTGGCGGGTCTGAGCAGTTCTTTGCCGGAAGATGTGCAAATCCAGATGATTCGGACACTGAAGGGTTTTGAGCATTGCGAGGTGATGCGAATCGGCTATGCGATTGAATATGACTGCATTGACCCGCTGGAACTCAAACCAACCTTGGAGCTGAAGGCAATTCGGGGGCTGTTCAGCGCCGGTCAGTTTAACGGCAGCAGCGGTTATGAAGAAGCAGCAGCACAGGGGCTGATGGCCGGCATCAATGCGGCGGCCTTTGTCAAAGGAACGAAGCCCTTGATTTTGGACCGGTCAGAAGCCTATATCGGTGTGTTGATTGATGATTTAGTTACCAAAGGAACGAATGAACCGTATCGAATGATGACTTCTCGGGCTGAGTACCGATTGCTGCTCCGGCAGGACAATGCCGATTTGCGGCTTTCAGATTATGGCTGGCAGGTTGGCCTGCTATCGGCGGAGCGTTATCAGGCGTTTTGCCGGAAAAGGGATGAAATTGCGGCCGAGGTGGAACGGCTGCACAAGAAGATTTTAGGCTGCACCCCGGAACTGAATCAATTTTTGGAAAGCCAAGGCTCAACGCCGGTGAAGTCAGGTGTCAGTTTATATGAACTGTTAAAAAGGCCGGAAATTACTTATGAAAGTCTGGCGGCAGTTGACCATGAGCGGGCGGTGCTGCCGGAGGAAGTGCTGGAGCAGGTCAATATTCAGGTCAAATACGAAGGCTATATTGCCCGCCAGAGCGAGCAGGTTGAGAAATATAAAAAATTGGAAAATAAAAAGATTCCCGAGACCATTGATTATGATCAAATTGGAAACTTGCGGACGGAGGCCCGGCAGAAGCTGAAACAAGTAAAACCCTTAAACATCGGGCAGGCCAGTCGGATATCCGGTGTTTCACCGGCGGATATTTCCGTGCTGCTGATTTATTTGAGTAAGTAATGTGGTCAAGAGAGAGGTAAAATTGAAGCAGGAAATCAGAAAAATTTTGCAGGCTGAGGATTATCAGCCGACGGATAGACAAATCAGCCAGTTGGAGCAGTTTTATCAGCTTTTAAGCGAAAAAAACAAGGTAATGAATCTGACGGCATTGGCTGAGCCGCAGGACTTTTTGGAAAAGCATCTGCGGGACAGCTTGCTGCTGCACCGGCATTTTCAGTTTGAGCCAGAAACCCGGCTGATTGATGTCGGTACCGGTGCTGGTTTTCCGGGAATCCCGATTGCGGTAATGGAGCCGGAACTGACGGTAGTGCTGCTGGATTCTTTAACCAAACGGATTCATTTTTTGGAGGAAGTCATTGCTGCGCTGGATTTAAAAAATGCCAAAGTTCTCAACAGCCGGGCAGAAAGTGCCAGCCGTCAGCCGGAATTGCGGGAAAGTTTTGATTACTGCGTGTCTCGGGCAGTTAGTCATTTAAATAAACTGTCCGAATATTGCCTGCCGCTGGTGCGGCCGGGTGGTTATTTTATCCCCTATAAGGCGGAGAAGGTACTGGCCGAGCTTTTAGAGTCGGAGCGGGCGATTTCGCTTTTGGGCGGAGAACTGACAGCGATGGAAGAAGATCGGATTTTGGATGCTCGTCGGTTTTTTCCGTTAATTCGGAAACAGAAAAAGACACCGCCGGAATATCCCAGAAATTCAGAAAAGATAGCAAAAAAACCTTTATAAATTAAATTTTTGTGGTATACTGTATTAAATAACTCAAAGCAAACAACAGAGCGTAGACAATCATATCAGATCATAAAGGAATAAACAAAATGGAGAAAATGAATAAAAATCAGATGAGAACAACAAAATCCGGCTCATTACCTCCTGCGGTTAATTCGAAGCCAACCAAAGTGTTGGACAAGATCTTGAACCAAACGATTGAATTTATTACGGACGGGGAAAAAGAAATTTATGAAATTCGCAATTACGCCCGTAGGGAATATGATGATCTGGAAAAAGAATTGATTGATTTAAGGGTAGAAACATCAAGCTTAATTGCTTCGGTCGATAAATTGTATCAGAGTTATGACCTGAATCGCAAAAAGCTAATCAATACCAGCACTTACAGCGAGGAGGAACTGCGTCGGTTGCAGGAGGAAACCGAACAGCTGCGGATTCGGCTGGAAATTGAAAAAAATAAAGAAAGTACGATTATTCGGCGGCGGAATGATTTGGAAATTCAGCTGCGCAGTACCAAAGATTTAAATGACCGAGCGGAAAAGCTGTCCAGTGATTTTAGTATTGCCGTTTCTTTGCTGAATGGCAATATCAAAAAAATGACCGATACGATGGAGGATATTAATAATAAGCAAGCGCTCGGCATTAAGATTCTGCAAATTCAGGAAGAAGAAAGACGCCGGATTGCCCGGGAAATGCATGACGGTTTGGCGCAGCAGTTGTCTCAGGTGCTAATTAATGCCGAATTCAGTGTTAAGCTTTTGGATAAAGATATTAATTTGGCCAAAAGAGAATTAAATTCCCTGAAATCAGAATTAAGGGACAGCATCAGCAATATCCGTCGTTTGATTTATGATTTGCGCCCGATGTCGTTGGATGATTTGGGTCTGATTCCAACGATTAAGAGAGATGTGGAAAGCTTTCAAAAGAATTACCCGGGTAGAAACTTACAGCTTATTCTGGGTGAGGAGTTGGGCGAAGGCAATTTTACCTTATCCGAGACGATGATCCTGACGGTTTACCGAATTTTTCAGGAAGCACTTTCGAATATCAGAAAGCATTCGCAGGCAAAGAATGCCCAGATTGAGATACATGTTGAAAAAAACAATTTGTTAATTCAGATTGAAGATGACGGAGTTGGGATGCCGGATATTTCTTTTGCCGAAAAAGAAATCGATCATGGGTTTGGCCTGTCTATTATGAGAGAGAGAGTTGACTTACTTAGGGGCGACATAACTATTCATTCGGAACGGGGAGCGGGTACTAAAATTCAGATTTCAATCCCGTTAGGTCAAGTGGATGAAAAAAGGAGGAAAGCATGAATAAAATCAGAATAATGATAACCGACGATCATGCTATGATCAGAGAAGGATTAAAAAAAGTGCTGGAATTAGAAGGCGACATTGAAGTGGTGGCTCAGTCCGGCAATGGACAAGATGCCATTAATTATTGCTTGCAGAATCCGGATGAAATTGATGTTTTGCTTTTGGATGTTAATATGCCGAAGCTAAACGGGATGCAGACTTTGGAAAAATTAGAACAGGAACTGCCGAATCTGAAAACCATTGTTCTGACGATTCATGATGAGGTTGAATATTTAAGACGGGCTATGGAACTGGGGGCGAAGGGCTATGTTCTGAAAGACAGTGAATCCGACGCTTTGGCTAGTGCCATCCGGGCAGTTCATAACGGTTCCATTTATATTCAGCCGACGATGGCGATTTATTTGCTGAATGAGTACAGTCCTAAGACACCGGCCGGGAAAAAGACATTTTTGACCAAAAGGGAAATTCAGGTTTTAAAATTAGTAACCAATGGGATGCTGAATAAAGAAATTGCTATTCGGTTGCGCATTAGTGAGAAGACGGTCAAGAATCATATTTCCAATATTTTTAAAAAGATTGACGTTTCCGATCGGACGCAGGCAGCAATTTATGCGATTAAGACAGGCTTGGTCGAATTATCGGAAATGGAGGCCTGACGAATTGAGGATGAGCTGGCAGCAAGCATGTCTATCGGATTACCGATGAGCAGAGACATCGAAAACGCAAAGAACACTGACAAAATACTGGTTTAGAAGGAACAGATTTCGTTACTGATATCAAAAATCATCCAAAATTATAAAGCAAATAAATGTTTCACGTGAAACAACAAAGGGTTAAACCGGAAATGTTTCACGTGAAACATTTTTGTTTGGTGTTGTATCCAGTCAAGGATTATGATATACTAAAAAGCAGTTACAGTTCAGGCAAGCTGGCGAAATGGTAACGAATTACGAGCAGGCGGCAGGGAAAGAAATCTTTATATTTGATACTCCTTTAGGCAGTATATTTTTGGCTGCGTTAAGGATAAATGATTTGCTGGTCTGAACGCAATGTAAAAAGGAACACAAAATGGGAGGAGATTATGGGCAGAGTCATTGCCATTGCAAACCAAAAGGGCGGGGTGGGAAAAACCACAACAGCCGTCAATCTTTCCGCTTGTTTAGCCGAAGCAGGCAGGAAAACTTTAATTATTGACTGTGATCCGCAGGGCAATACCACGCAGGGTCTGGGTGTGAATAAAGCATCTTTAACCCAGACTACTTACGATGTTTTTTTACAGACACAAAAAATGTATGATATTATCGGTGAAAATATTTACCCTAATTTGGATATTTTGCCGGCGAATATTGACTTGGCCGGAGCAGAAATCGAGCTAATTCAAGTACCGGATAACAGCGAAATCTTAAAGCAAGCGATTGCCGAAATCAAAGCGGACTATGAATTTATATTGATTGATTGTCCGCCGTCATTAAGCCTACTAACAATTAATGCCCTGACAGCAGCCGATACCGTGCTGGTACCGCTGCAATGCGAGTTTTATGCCTTGGAGGGTTTATCCCAACTGATGTATACGATTCGGCTGATTCAGGAAAAGCTGAATCCATCGCTTGAAATAGAAGGCATTGTTTTTACCATGTATGATGCCAGAACCAATTTATCACTGGAAGTAGTGGAAGAAGTAAAAAACGAATTGAAAAATACCAATATTTACAAAACGATTATTCCCAGAAATGTCAGGTTGAGCGAAGCACCAAGCTACGGACAGCCGATTGCCGCATATGATCCCTCATCCAAAGGAGCGATTGCTTACCGGGAACTGGCGCAGGAAGTAATCGAAAGGAGATAGCATGAAAAGAAAAGGACTGGGAAAGGGCGTAGGTGCTCTGTTCGGTGAAAACCGGCAAGAGTCAGAATTAGATACCGTGGCCGGAAAAGAAGTGGTTTTTTTGCCGGTGTCAATGATTGAACCGAATCCCTTGCAGCCGAGAAAAAGCTTTGAAGAAGACAGTTTGCTGGAACTGGCGGAGTCGATGAAAAACTTCGGTGTGCTTCAGCCAATCTTGGTCATAAAAAAAGAAAAAACTTATGAGATCATTACTGGTGAGCGCCGGTGGCGGGCGGCAAAGTTAGCGGGTTTAAAAGAAATGCCGGTTATCATTAAGCAGTTGACGGAAAAAGAGTTGGCCGAAGTCAGCCTGATCGAAAACATTCAAAGAGAAGATTTGAATATTATCGAGGAGGCTGGCGCTTATAAAAGATTGCTGGAAGAGTTTTCTTTGACCCATGATGAGTTGGCGGCTCGAATTGGCAAGAGCCGGACAGCCATTACCAATACGCTCCGGCTATTGGCATTAAGTCCGGCGGTTCAAAAAATGACGGCGGAAGGGATGATTAGTATGGGTCATGCCCGGTGTCTGCTGGCGATTAGTAACGAACAGCAGCAGGTCGAAATCGGCATGCTGATTTTTGATAAGCAGATGTCTGTTCGGGAAACGGAAAATTATATCAAGAGCCTGAGTCGAGAGACAAAACCTGTAGCGGCAGCGATTAAGCTAAGCCCAGAGATGAAAGAAGTAGAACGAAAAATGGCGGAACATTTTGGCTCGAAAGTAACCTTAACCACTCGGAAAAATAACAGCGGGAAAATAGAAATTAACTATACTTCCATGGAAGACTTGGAGCGGATTTTGGATATCCTGCATTACAGGGAAGACTAACATGGAAAGTATTTGGCGTTGGATGACCAGTCAGGGCACTGCATTTTTGATGATAGAGGCAACTTTTTTCTTGACATTTTTGCTGCTTTTTTTGGAAAATAGAAGATGCCATAGATTGGAAGAACGGATGAAAGCGTATGAAAGCGGTTCTCTAAACAGAACAGTAGAGAAAAAAATAGAAGAAGTAGAAAAGGAATTGTACCAGCTGAGAAAAGAGGTAGAAACAGAAAAGCACAGAGTAAATCGTTTTATGGCAAAAGAAAGAAAAGCGATAAAAAAAGTAAAACTGATGAAATACGATGCATTTGAAACACAGGCCGGCAAGATATCTTATGCACTGGCAATGTTAAATGAAGAAAACAGCGGTATTTTGATTAACAGTATTCACAGCACCGATTTTTCTTATTCGTATGCCAAGGAAGTAATCAGGGGCAAGGTCAATCAGGAAATGTCAAAGGAAGAAAGGGCGATTTTGGAAAAAGCCGTTTCAGAACGGGATAGATTGTCGAATAAGTAAAGAACGATGCTTAGAAAGGGAAAAAACATG
The DNA here is from genome assembly GCA_963545585.1 of uncultured Lachnospiraceae bacterium. Lineage (GTDB taxonomy): Bacteria > Bacillota > Clostridia > Lachnospirales > Vallitaleaceae > W11650. Next base: position 4,041 of record CAUUKX010000062.1, on the reverse strand, counting down.
TATCGTTTGATTGCAATTGATTTGGATGACACTTTATTAGCGGATGATTTGTCGATTCATCCGGACAATTTCCGCACGCTTCGGCAGGCGAAGGAAAAAGGTGTTTATGTGGTGCTTTGCTCCGGTCGAGAAAGTGCGTCAATGAAAAATATTATGAAAAAAACGGAGCTGTTTACCGGTGAAGATTATTTTATTTCCTATAACGGAGCGGTAGTGCAGACTTTGAGCGGAACAACTTTGTGGCGAGATGAAATTAAGGGTGAAAACCTGAAGAAAATGATTGCCATCGCCCGCCGGTATCCGGTGATTATTCAGTGTTATTGTGATGGTTTGACGGTTGACCAAGACGATCCTAAAATCAATCAATACGAAGCCAATACCGGTGTGATTGGCCGGGTAGTCGAAGATTTAACGGCGTTGCCGTATTCGATTAAGATTTTATTCAATTCTGCGGACAGAAAAATGCTGGAGATGCTGCGCAGCGAATTAGAAGCAGAGTTCGGTGAGGAATATCATTACTTTTTCTCCAAACCGGAATATTTAGAAGCCGTTTATAAGACTTCCAACAAGGGATTGGCGGTCAAATATCTGGCGGAGCGCCTGCATATTCCGGCCGGCGAGGTAATCTGCATCGGGGACAGTTTTAATGATGCCTATATGATTGAGTATGCGGGTCTGGGGGTGGCCATGAAAAACGCAAACCCCAAGGTCAAGGAAGTTGCCGATGTCGTCACCGAAAGAACCAATAACGAAGGCGGTGTGGCAGAAATTGTGGAGAAATATATTTTAAATGAAAGCAGATACTAAAAAACTGGTTCAGGAGCATGGCTTTGTCCTCAAGAAAAAGTTCGGCCAAAACTTTATTACCGATCGGCGGGTTTTTGAGGAAATTGTCGAAAAAGCAGAGATCACGAAAGATGATGTGGTGATTGAAATCGGCCCGGGGGCGGGCGGATTGACGGCTCGGCTGGCTGAAACTGCCAAGGCAGTAACGGCAATTGAGATTGACCCAGAACTGGCGCCGGTTTTAAAGGAGAGCCTAAAGGAATTTTCCAATATCGAGCTGATTTTTGCTGATGTGCTGAAATGGGACTTAAAAACCTATTTGCAGGAAAAATACCCCGGAGAAAGTATCAAAGTGGTGGCCAATTTGCCGTATTATATTACGACTCCGATTTTGATGAAGCTATTGGAAGAAAAGCTGCCGCTGCGGACGATTACGATTATGGTGCAAAAAGAAGTGGCCGACCGGATTCAGGCGCAGCCGGGAGGCAAGGATTATGGGGCGATTACTTTGGCGGCTGCTTATTATGCGGACGCAAAAATTGTGATGACAGTACCGCCGCATGTCTTTTTACCCGCCCCCAAGGTGATGTCGGCGGTGCTGCATTTGCAGATTAAAAACCACCCCGGTTCTGGGGCGGAAAGAGCTTTGGCCGGCAATCGGGACGCTTGGCCGGCAGATACGGAAACGGAGCTTTGCCCGGAACTTTCCGAACAGGCGGAAAAGTATCTTTTTCGGGTGATTGCTGCGGCATTTGAGCAAAGACGCAAGACCCTGCTCAATGCCCTCAGCAATAAGGGCATTGCTCCCAAGGAAAAAATAAAGGCGGCTCTTGGCGCAATGGCGCTGCCGGAAGATATCCGGGGAGAGAGGTTATCGCTGGCAGAGTTTCAGCGGTTAAGCAGTTTATTGGCGGCAAAGGAATAAACTTTTCGGATGCGTTGTCTTTTTGAGGAAATTATGATAAACTATTTTTATAAAAAGACAAAACAAATTTTAAAATTAATGATCCGCTTGCCTGAACGGACTCAAAAAGGAGGAAATGATGGCGAAAAAACAATTTATTTTAATCATGACAGACAGTCAAAGGCGGGATATGATTAGTCGCTGTAATGAGCGGGGGGAAGATATGCATACACCCTGCCTTGACCGTTTATGCGATCAGGGCTTGGCTTTCCAAGCGGCTTATACCACGCAGCCGGTGTGTGGACCGGCTCGGGCGGGACTGTTTACCGGGACTTATCCCCATACCAACGGCATGTTAGGCAACTGCATGGCGCTGTCGCAGCAAAGCCTGACCATTGGCCAGCGCCTGAGTCGGGCGGGGATTCATGCCGCCTATATCGGCAAATGGCATTTGGACGGCGGCGATTATTTCGGCGACGGGATTTGCCCGGATGGCTGGGATAAAGACTATTGGTACGATATGCGTAACTATTTGGACGAGTTAGACAGCGACGAGGACAGAGCCAAATCCCGGAAATTGGCGACGGCTCTTGAAGGCGAAGGCATTGGCGAAGAGTTTACCTTTGGCTACCGCTGCACGCAAAGAGCGCTTGAGTTTATGGAAAAACACAAGGATGAGGATTATTTTTTAGTTGTTTCTTATGATGAGCCGCATGACCCGTTCCTGTCGCCCAAGTCATTTTATGAGCCGTTTTATCAGCCTTATTTGCAAAAACCGAATCAGGACATGGATTTTTCTAAGCTGCCGGATCATATCAAGGTATGGCATGAAAGATTTTTAGAAATCAAGGGCAGCAAGGGAGATGGAACTGCCGTTGGCCTGCTGGGTTCGAATTCCTACATTGATTCGCAAATCGGCCGGGTTTTACAGGCAGCCGAGAAAAACGCCGAAGATGCGCTGGTGCTGTATACTTCCGATCACGGCGACGCGCAAGGTTCGCACGGTATTTATTCCAAGGGGCCAGCGATGTATGAGGAAATTACCAATATTCCGCTAATTGTGCGGTGGAAGAATCAAGTCGAAGCAGGTATTACTACGCAAATGCCGGTTTCTCATATTGATGTCGTGCCGACGATTTTGGATTTTTATGGCTTGCCGCAGCCGAAGAGCTTGGAAGGACAAAGTCTCTTGTCTAATCTGACCGACAAAGAAATTAGCCGCCAAAAAGAAGGCCGGCCGGTATTTGTTGAGTTTAACCGCTATGAAGTCGATCATGACGGTTGGGGCGGATTCCAGCCGGTGCGCTGCGTAGTCAAGGGCAAGTGGAAATTAACGGTCAATCTGATGACTCAAGATGAACTCTATAATTTAGAAGAAGATTACAATGAAATGCACAACTTGATTGATGATCCGGCTTGTGAAGCCATCCGCAACCAGCTGCACGACTTGCTGCTTGACTGGCAAAATGACACCCGCGATCCGCTCAGAGGCTACTATTGGGAGAAAAGGCCGTGGCGCAAAGACCGGCAAAAGGTATCGTGGAACTGCGGCGGCTACGCTAGAAGCCGTTACCGGGAGACGGGCGAAGTCGGCGAATACGGCTATTCTACCGGACTGCCGATTACCGAATATAACCGGAAATATTAAAGAATTCCTTTTAAGTGGAACGATAGCAAAAAGAATTTGCCATTGTATCAACGGGCGAAAATCTGATAGTTCAGATTGACGGCAAGCAGTACAGACCAAAACTGGAGCCGCCGAAGCGGATTCTCACGAAAATGGGACTTTCCCTTGGTGATGGAATGTTAGGGTATAAATGTATTTATTTTTATGAAAAATAAAAAGATTGTATAATTTTTGGTGTCAGTAATGGAATCTATTCCTTGCTGGCACCAATTATTTTTTCAAAAAAGATAGAAGCAATGAAAGCTTGTAGAATAAAGTTCTCTTTTTCGATACAGACCACATTGCAAACAAGAAGAAATAATTTTTTGAATTCATAGAAATTTAACAACTTCGTTATTTGTTTGAAACAACTTCTTGGTATTATAATCTTGTAAAAATTATCCCCCCTTTTATTTTGATAAATATAATTCTTTGAAGCCTTCCAACCGAAGGCTTCCTTTTTTTGTCCGAAAGCCCTGCCATGCGGCAAAGCCGAAAGCGTGCTTGCACGCAAAGAGGCATTGCCATATGGCAGGGCCGGAACATGAGCGATTGACCTGCGAAGCAGGGCAAAAGCGAATGTTCTGGGGATTGCGGAGCAATCGCTTTCGGACAAAAAAAGTAGCGAGGCATGCGGCAAAGCCGAAAGCGTGCTTGCACGCAAAGAGGCATTGCCATATGGCAG
>CAUUKX010000061.1:0-13060 GCA_963545585.1 uncultured Lachnospiraceae bacterium | reverse complement strand
TTTCAACATGGAAAAGTTGAGTTATAAATACACATCAGGAGGATATCATGCCAGAAAATATTCATAAAAGACCGGTAACACCGCATCCGGTGTCATTTCAAAATTATATTACTGGTAATCCAGCTAATTACTTCAAAAAAATCATAGCAGTTATGTCCGGCAAAGGCGGCGTCGGTAAATCAACCGTATCGGCTAATTTGGCAATGACCTTGCAGGAGACGGGCTATAAAACCGGTATTTTGGATGCCGATTTAATCGGTCCCAGTATTCCCCGGCTGCTCGGAATTGAAAAAGAGGCGATGCTGATGACCCGGGACGGCTTGCAGCCGGCTGCTCTGGCTAACGGCCTGAAAGTCGTGTCCATTAACCTGATGATCGATAAAGAAGATAAGCCCCTGATCTGGCGAGGACCTTTGATTACCAATACGATCAAGCAGTTTTACACCGATATCATCTGGGGGGAATTAGACTATCTGGTCATTGACCTGCCGCCGGGAACCAGTGACGTCAGTATGACAATTATGCAGTCAATTCCAGTTGACGGCATCATCATGGTGGGGGTGCCGCAGGACATGGTGTCGATGATTGTTGCTAAGGCCGTCGGCATGGCCAAAAATCTGGGAGTTCCGGTTTTAGGTTTAGTCGAAAATATGAGCTATCTGCAATGCCCGCATTGTCAGGAAAAAGTTTATATTTACCGCTCAGAAGAATTGCCCCAATTTTTAGCCAAAAAGAATCTGGAGATTTTAACGGAACTGCCAATCAAACCTCAATTTTCTACAGTTTACCAACGAGACGAGGAGTTATCGGCCTTATTTAACGAATTAGCGGCTAAAGTAAGGGAGCGGCTGCCGGAAAAGAAGTAACGGATTAAATCGCAAAAGTTATTCTGCCTGAAAAACCGCATTAAAATTTTCATTCAAAAAGAGAAGAAAAACAAAAAGAGCAAACCGTATTTGCCGGAAAAGAGCAGCAGGATTTAACTTTTGGATGTGATACAATGAAACGAACAAAAACGGAACTTTAAACGGAGAAAATGATGCAGCGAATTTATTTGGACTACGCAGCGACCACTCCGGTTGACCCGGCAGTGCTGGCGAAAATGCTGCCGTATTATACGGAGCATTATGAAAATCCGTCGGCCTTATACAGCCAGCGGATAAAGTATGATATAGAAAATGCCAGAAGACAGATTGCAGCAGCGATTGCGGCAGCACCGGGTGAAATTATCTTTACCTCCGGCGGCACGGAAGCCAATAATCTGGCAATTTTGGGAATCGGCCGGCAATTTAAGCAGGCGCATTTTATTACAACGGCGATTGAGCATGATTCGGTGCTGCGTTCCTTTGCCCAGCTAAAAGAAGAAGGCCATACCGTTTGTTATTTGCCGGTGGCAAAAGACGGCAGAATCGACCTGACGGATTTGGAAAACGCAATCTGTCCGGAAACCAAACTGATCTCGGTTATGACTGTCAATAATGAAATCGGAACTTTACAGGACATAGCGGCTGTTTCTGCCATTGCCCGCCGGCATGGCATTCTCTTTCACACCGATGCCGTTCAGGCCATGGAGCAAACCGAAGTGTCTGTCCAAAATGCCGATATGATTAGTTTATCGGCACATAAACTTTATGGGCCGAAAGGAATCGGAGCTTTGTATGTTAGAAAAGGCATCCGGCTCCAGCCCTTGTTGTTCGGCGGCCAGCAGGAGAGCGGACGGCGCGGCGGTACGGAAAATGTGGCTGCTATAATTGGCTTTGGTGCAGCCATGAAAGCCTGCTTGGACGAAAAGGAAAGAAGGCGGCAGCACCGGCAGGAGCTGATGAGTTTCCTGCTGACGGAACTATCGGCTTGGGACGAAATTGAAATTAACGGCTCAGCCGAGCATCGAAGCAGCGGCATCTGTCATCTTTCGATTCCGGGAGTATCCACCGAAGCGCTGCTGACCATGCTTGATTTAAACGGCGTCAGTATTTCCGCCGGGTCCGCCTGTCAGGCCGGCAGTTACCGCATCTCCCATGTGATGAAAGCTTTGGGCGAGCCGGAAGGGCGGGCGCACTTGCGGATTTCTGTGGGCAAAAATACGACTGGCGAAGAATTAAGCCGCTTTTTGGTCATTTTGAGAGATTTGGTGAAAAAATTAAGAAGTTAACGATAGATTAGCAGAACCAAAACAACGGAAAAATCAGCGAAAGGCAGCGAGCGAATAAGCAGGGGATTGAGAAAGGCATTTAAGGAAAGATGGAAATCTTATTACAAGCATTTACTTTTTTAGGCGGTTTTGGTATGTTCATTTACGGAATGAACACCATGGCAGATGGACTGCAAAAAGCCGCCGGCTCTAAGTTAAGAGAGCTTTTAAGTTTATTGACTAAAAATAAACTTTTAGGCGTACTGGTCGGTGCGGCGATTACGGCACTGATTCAAAGCAGTTCGGCCACTACGGTCATGGTTGTCGGTTTTGTCAATGCCGGACTGATGAACTTAAATCAGGTTGTCGGCGTAATCATGGGAGCAAATATCGGTACTACTATTACGGCCTGGATTGTATCCAGCTCAGAATGGTTTCAGGTGCTCAGCCCGGAAAATATCGCTCCGTTAGCCATCGGCATTGGCGCGATTCTGATTTTTTTTACCCATTCGGAAAAGAAAAAACTGATCGGTGAAGTCATCGTCGGCTTTGGGCTTATTTTTATCGGTTTGGAGTTTATGAAAAACGTGATTACCCCTTACCGGGACTCGGAAATTTTTAAAAATATTTTTGTTCTGCTGGGAAAAAATGCCGTTTTGGGTATTTTAGCCGGTGCTTTGGTGACGGCCGTGGTACAGAGCTCCTCGGCCAGTGTCGGTATCTTGCAGACCTTGGCTATGTCCGGTCTGGTACCGATGAATGCAGCAATTTATATTATTTTAGGACAAAATATCGGTACGACTGTAACAGCTATGCTTTCCTCGGTTGGCGCCAGTAAAAACGCCAAGCGGGCGGCTATGCTGCATTTGCTTTTTAACGTCGTCGGCAGCGTTGTTTTTGCGGCCGGTACTATGATTTTTTTTGGTATGATTCGGCCGGATTTGGGGAGTGATTTAATCAGCGGTTCGGAAATTTCGATATTCCATACCTCCTTTAATATTATTAATACCGTTATGCTCTATCCATTTTCTAATGTCCTGCTGACAGTTGCGCAAAAGCTGATTTCCGGCGAGGACAAAGTGGAAAAAACAGTCGAGCTGGTGCATTTGGACGACCGTATTTTGGAAAGTCCCAGTTTTGCCATTCAATCGGCGATTAAAGAGATTGGCAGTATGGGTCAGTATATTTTGCAGTCTTTGCGTTACGCCACGCAGGATTTAATTCATCAAAAAACAGAATATACTTTAGAAAACCCCAAGCGTAAGGAAAACGCAGCCAAATACTATCAGCTGATTACTCAGTTTCTGGTCAAGCTCGGCAATTTGTCTATTTCCGAGCATCAAAAAATGGTGGTCAGCGACCTGTTTTCCGCTGCGATTGATTTAGAAAGCATCGGCGACCATGCCAACGATATTTCCGATATTGCTGGCGAAGCCGCCAAAGTGGAGGCCAATTTCAGCGAAATGGCAATTGATGATATTAATGAAATGGTAGAAAAGGTTTTTGAAATTGTGGAGCTGGCGCTGAAACTGCGGGAAACCAATACTTACAGCTATATCGCTAAAATTGAAGATTTAGAAGAAGAAATTGATGAGCTGGAAGAAAAAATCCGAGCCGAACACACCGAACGCCTGATTTCTGGCGCTTGCGATATCCGGCTCAGTATCTTGTTTTTGGATACGGTGTCGCATTTAGAAAGGATTAGCGATCATGCCCTGAAAATGGCATATTGCGTCAAGGAAGAAATCTTGAGTTAAATGAGGGAGGAAGCCCCAATGGAAAATTTACAAACCGAAGTAGTCAAAGATTTGATTAAAAACAAGCAAAAACCTGCTTTGCATAAATTGCTTTTAGACAGCAATCCGGTTGATGTCGCGGAATTGATGAATGAATTAACCGATCAGGATTTGTTGGTGGCATTTCGAATATTACCCAAGGATTTGGCGGCCGATGTTTTTTCCCGGGTGGACTCCGACACACAGCAAAAAATCGTGGAATCAGTCAGTGAAGCCGAAGTTGCCCGCATTGTCAACGAACTGTTCGTGGACGATGCTGTTGATTTTATTGAAGAAATGCCGGCAGTAGTGGTTAAAAAGATTTTGAAAAACACTTCGCCGGAGATGCGAAAGGAAATCAACCTGCTGCTCAGCTATCCCGAAGATTCTGCCGGTACGATTATGACGACCGAGTTTGTCGATTTGCGGGCTGGCTTAACGGTTAAGGATGCCATTGCCCGGATTCGTAAGATTGGGATTGACAGCGAAACCATTAACGTGCTGTATGTAATTGACGATAACCGCCGGCTGTTGGGGCTTTTGGAAATCCGAAAAATTATTTTATCTACGCTGGATGCGCTGATTGGCGATATCATGGATACCAATGTGATTAAAGTCAATACTTTAAGCGATCAGGAAGAAGTGGCCGCCCTGTTTAAAAAATATGACCTCTTAGCGATGCCGGTAGTAGATACCGAAGACCGATTGGTCGGTATCGTCACGGTTGACGATATTTTGGACGTTATCGAAGAGGAAAATGAAGAAGACTTTGCCATCATGAACGCCTTGGAACCGTCGGATGATGCATATCTGGAAACCAATATCTTTACGCTGGCTAAGCGCCGGATTGTCTGGCTGCTGGTGCTGATGATTTCTGCCACCTTTACCGGTTTGATTATCCGCCGCTACGAAGCGGTTTTAAGTTCGGTTGTCATCCTGACCTCATTTATTCCGATGCTGATGGATACCGGCGGCAACGCCGGTTCGCAGTCCTCAACCCTGATTATCCGTGGATTGGCGCTGGGGGAGTTAAAGCTGGGCGACTTTTTTAAGATTCTGTATAAAGAATTCTTAATCAGTATAATTGTCGGTACGATTTTGGGGATAATTAATTTTGCCCGGCTGTATTTCCTTGAAAGAGTTTCGCTGACGATTGCTTTAACCGTTACGTTAAGCATGCTGGTAGTTGTTATGATTGCCAAGGTCTGCGGCGGGCTTTTGCCGGTACTGGCCAAGCGCCTGAAAATGGATCCGGCTATTATGGCGGGGCCATTTATTACCACGATTGTCGATGCGCTGGCGCTGATTGTGTATTTTCAATTTGCCCGAATTTTTATTTTAGGGAATTAAAAAAAATCGTAAAATGATTTTTATCGGCGGTCAGCAGGCCTTCTTTCTGCATCTTGCTGATTTCATTGGACAAAGCGCTGCGGTCAACACTCAAATAATCGGCTAACTGCTGGCGGTTATATGGAATCCGAAAAGAATAGCTGCCCTGTGAAGTCGCTTGAAAAGATAGGTAAGACAGTAGGCGGCCGCGGATGGATTTGGATGAAGTATGAAAAATACGACGAGATAAATTTAAATTTTTCTGCGAGGCAATCATCAGCAGGTTTCGTACCAGCTTACTGTGATAGGAACAGGCTTTGCTGCAAAACTGCAGAATATCGGCCATACCGATAAACAGAATCGAACAGTCGGTCGCCGCTACAACATTGATTAGCAGCGGTGAATCGGGTACGCAGGCATAGGTTTCGGCAAAAATTTGACCGAGGCCGATAGTATCTAAAATACTTTTATTGCCCCAAATATCATCATATTCAATCGAAACGCTGCCGCACAAGATTAAGCCGATATCGCAAACCTGATCACCAGCATGATAAATAATTTCCGCTTTTTTGTATTCTTTTTCCCGAAAATGCAGGCAGGTCTGCATTTCAGCAATTTCCGAAGCAAGAATTCCCCGGAATAAGGGGCTTTTACCTAAAAAAGAAATATCCATTTTTTCTCCTTTCGTTGTTATAACAACAGAACTGTTGTTTTAATTATAGTATAGTATAGATGGTAAAGCAAGCAGATTCTGACAAAGGAAATTAAGTCAACAAAAAGAAGGAGAAAAAAATGATTACAAAAGAAATGTTGATTGGCGAAATTGTTAATAATTACCCAGAAGCGGCCGGGATCTTAATGTCCTGCGGGATGCATTGCTTGGGCTGCCCGGCCTCACAGGCGGAGTCGCTGGAAGAAGCCTGCATGGTGCATGGGCTGGATGCGAATCAGGTACTGGAGATTTTAAACAAAAATATCAGTCAGTAACTCAAATTTCCCGTGTTCGTTAGAACAGTCTTTTTTAGGCTCGTTGGATGGGCAAAAACGCTATGCTAATTGCGATGCCGTTGGCCGATAGTGAAGCCCATCCACCCGCTTCTTGAGCGGGATAGAGCCAAAAAAGACTATGGGAAAGTTGAGTAAGTAACTATAATATATTCTCCTAATTTTTTTTATTTTTAAATCTTGAAAAAGCGATGATAAATTCAAAAAAATAATAAAAAGTTTGTGATTTGTAGAAATGTTTCTATGAATGTTTCATTAGTTTTCTTTCAAAAATTAATAACTTATTCACATATTATCATAATTTTTTAAAAAAATCAAGACTTGTAAAAAAGAAAAAAGGGAGTACACTATAATTGTAAGTTACTAATGTACGCTTAGTTGTAATAAAAGGAGTTGATACATATTACATATGATGGTTTAAAAATCAAATTATTTCAGCACAGTTAATTTAGATATAGTAGGAATACAGCAAAGAAAGGTTGCAATATGAACAAATCATCTTCTAAATTAGGAATTGGAACTTTATCTGTTCCGCTTGCTTTATTTGGACTTTTGTTTGGCTTTAAGATTGGTGAATTTTGTCTGGGGGATGCTATCTTGAAATTTTTGAGAATTCCCTCATGGTCAAAGGGAAGCACCGGGATTCATTATACGGTTTTTTATTCTCTGGTTTTCTTTGCTGTGGCTTTTCTTTTGTCTGCTGTATGGGGAAAAGATTATGGAGCGAGATTTGGTCGAATGATTGCAATGATTTTGGCAGGAAGTATTTTGATATTTGTACTTTTTTGTACTTTTTTGTAAATAAGATTTCAAAAAGCCTTTACCTCTGTACATCTTTGTACATGGCTAAAATTCAATGTCAAATTTCATTTTTCCTTGCTTTTCCCTTATAATTGTGGTATAATCCAGAAAAACAAAGCGTTGATGAGGAAAGTACCAGAAGAGGCTATGACAGAGAAAAGACCCCTGGCTGAAAGGTCTTGCATAGAGGATTTGCCGGAAAACCACCTCGGAGCGGCCGCCAAACGGTCCGGCTTCACACCGTTATCCGTGAGCAAAGAGGCGCCGAAAGAAGTCATTTTCGTTTTCCCGGCGCAATTAGGGTGGAACCGCGGAAATATTCGTCCCTTGCAGCAATGCAAGGGATTTTCTATGCAAAAACATCGTCGGCAAATTTGCATCAATATAATATGCAAGGATTAGCGGGCAGGTGATTAAGCGGCTTTTCCCAAAAATCAGCGCAGACGGCAGAGAATAACGGAAAGCAGGAGCGCACAAATAGTTTAAATTGTTGGCACAGAAAGGAAATATCATGAAAATCACCTTAAAAGACGGAAGTATCAAAGAATACGATAAGCCAATGACCATCATTGACGTAATCAAAGACATTAATGAAAACTTAGCGGCGGCAGCTACTGTGGCCTTAGTCAACGGCGAAGCCCAAGACCTGCGCCGGGAATTAAGCGGCGACTGCGAATTAATCGTTCTGACCGCCAAAGAGGAACAGGGGCTGTCGGCACTGCGCCATTCGGTCGCTCATGTTTTGGCGCAAGCGATTAAGCGGCTTTATCCGGAAACGAAACTGGCGATTGGCCCTGCCACCGAAAATGGCTTTTATTATGATTTTGACCGGGAACCGGCGTTTAAAGACGAGGATTTGCCGGAAATTGAAAAAGAAATGAAAAAAATCATTAAAGAACGGCTGGATATCACTTATTTTGAGCTGCCCCGAGCCGAAGCTTTAAAGCTGATGCAGGAAAAAAACGAGCCGTATAAGGTGGAACTGATTCATGATTTGCCAGCAGATGCCGTGATTTCCTTTTACCGGCAGGGCGAGTTTGTCGATTTGTGTGCCGGACCGCATATTATGAATACCAAAGGGATTAAAGCCTTTAAGCTGATTTCAACCGCCGGTGCTTATTGGCGGGGAAGTGAAAAAAACAAAATGCTGTCTCGGATTTATGCCACGGCTTTTGATGACAAAACCTTGCTGCAGGAATATCTGACCCAATTAGCCGAAGCCAAAAAACGGGATCATAATAAATTAGGCCGGGAATTGGGCTACTTTATGACTTCGGAAGTGGTCGGCCAAGGCCTGCCACTGCTGATGCCCAAAGGAGCGAAGCTGTTCCAAATTTTGCAGCGCTATACCGAAGATTTGGAGCTGAAAAACGGCTATGAGTTCACCAAGACTCCCTATATGGCCAAAAATGATTTGTATAAAATTTCCGGGCACTGGTCGCACTATAAGGACGGGATGTTTGTTCTCGGTGAAGAGGGTAAGGACGATGAAGTTTTGGCGCTGCGGCCGATGACCTGTCCGTTCCAATACCTGATTTACAAAGCAACCCAGCACAGCTACCGCGATTTGCCGGTTCGTTTGTCGGAAACCTCAACTCTCTTTCGCAATGAGTCCTCCGGAGAAATGCACGGTCTGATTCGGGTACGGCAGTTTACTTTAGCCGACGCTCATATCATTTGTACGCCGGAGCAGTTAGAGGAGGAGTTCCGCTCAACCCTGCGCCTGCTGCAAACCATTATGACCGACCTTGGCATTGCCGATAAAATCTGGTACCGGTTCAGCAAATGGGATCCAAAGAACCGGGAAAAATACATTGACGAGCCGGAGGCATGGGAAAACACGCAAAATCTGATGCGCAATATTTTAAATCATATCGGCTTAAACTATACCGAAGCAGATGACGAAGCCGCTTTTTACGGTCCAAAGTTAGACCTACAGTTTAAAAACGTGCATGGCAAGCAGGACACTTTGCTGACCATTCAAATTGACTTTGCCTTGGCAAAACGCTTTGATATGACCTATATTGATGCCGATAACAGCAAAAAGTATCCTTATATTGTACACCGCTCATCCATCGGCTGCTATGAAAGAACTATGGCCATGCTGATTGAAGAATACGCCGGAGCAATGCCGCTGTGGCTGGCACCGGTGCAGGCGATGATTCTGCCGATTTCGGATAAATACGCTGATTACGCCGCTACTGTCAAGGCACAAATGGACGCAGCCGGGCTGCGTGTCAGCATTGACAGCCGGAGCGAAAGCATCGGCTATAAAATTCGTTCGGCTCGCAGCGAGCGGGTGCCGTATATGCTGATTGTCGGCGAGGAGGAAACAAAAGCCGGGACGGTTTCTGTCCGCAGCCGAGAAAAGGGCGAAGAAGGCAATGTTTCCGCTCAGGATTTCATTGCTCGCTTAACTGCCGAAGATAAGAGCAAGTATATTTATCATCAGCATATGACAACAGAAGAAAAATAAACACATAGTATTGATGACTGCAAAAGGGCTTGTCTTTTTCGCTTTGCTGCGGTGCGCTGGTAAAAGGCAAAGCCTGTATAATAAAACCCCACAGGAGCATGACTTTTTATGAAAAATGAAGTTTTACAACAAGATTTAACGCAAACGGAAAACCGTCCGGGGGCAGTGTTTGCGATTCATTTACTGATGGCAGAAAATATACAGATGCCTGATAAAACAGAGTTTGAAAATGTTTTGAAAAAACACTTGGGAGAGATTGAGTGTTTTAGCTATGACCCAAACTCCGCCTGTTTTACGGCCAATGAATACCGCATTCATTTTGAAAAAGAGGGCATTACTGCCCATCCGCAGCTAATGATTACTTCCTGCAGCGAAATTCAAAAACCGATTATGGATGAGGTTGCCAGAACGCAGTTATGGGATTGCCCCAATGCCGATGAAATTTTAGAATCCTGTAAGTTTCAGGTCATGGCTGTGGATCTGCTGGCTTCCGGCCTGAATTATAAGGACAGAGCCCGGATGCTCACGGCTTATATTGAAGCCTTGGCGGAACTTTATCCGGCCTGCAAAGCCATAGTTTTTGAAAGTTCTAAAAAGATGTTCCCGCGGGAAGCGATTTTAAGCTGTACTTTGCCTGAAAATGAGCGTTTTATCCATTATGCGGTAAATATCCGCTTCTTTCGGATTCAAGGAACAGAGGATATGCTGGTTGATTCCGTGGGAATGAGCACATTGTTTTTGCCGGATGTGCAGTATCATTTTCACGGAATGGAACCAAACGCAGTGGTAAATCATGCTTATGATGTGCTTTATTATATCTATGAGCACGATAACCCGATAGAAGACGGCAATACGATGACAGGGCTTAAAGATGGCAAGCCCGACAGCCAAGTGCGGTGGAAATTGCAGTATGAACAGGCTTTAATTCAGCCAGTAAGAGAAGTAATAGATGTAAATATGCTGGAACTTGCATCCGGCAATAGAGAATAGATTAAGAGGAGAAAGCAGAGATTTGCTTTCCGAAAGGTGATATCAAATGAAAAAATATGGTGTAAATGATTTACGGAGAATGTTTTTAGAGTTTTTTGAAAGCAAGGGGCATTTGCGGGCGGGCAGTTTTTCGCTGGTGCCGCGCAATGATAAATCACTGCTCTTGATTAACAGCGGTATGGCGCCGCTGAAGGCTTATTTTACCGGTCAAGAAATTCCGCCCCGGAAAAGAATGACAACCTGTCAAAAGTGCATCCGCACCGGCGATATTGATAATGTCGGCAAAACCAGTCGGCACGGCACTTTCTTTGAAATGCTGGGCAACTTTTCTTTCGGTGATTATTTCAAAAAAGAAGCCATTTCCTGGGCTTGGGAATTTTTTACTCAAGTGCTGGAAATCCCGAAAGACAAGCTCTATGTATCGATTTATGAGGAGGACGACGAAGCCGCTGATATTTGGCATCTGCAGGAAAATGTGCCGACCGATCGTATCATCCGCATGGGTAAGGCGGATAACTTTTGGGAGCATGGCTTAGGCCCCTGCGGCCCTTGCTCGGAAATTTATTTTGACCGCGGTGAAAAATATTATCAAGGCGATAATTTTGAGGAAGGCGCCGAAGCCGACCGCTATGTTGAGATTTGGAATTTAGTCTTTACCCAGTTTGAAAAAATGGAATCCGGCGAGTATGTGCCGTTACAGTTCCCCAATATTGATACCGGCATGGGCTTAGAGCGCTTGGCCTGCATTATGCAGGAGGAAAATTCAATCTTTGACGTTGATACCGTCAAAGCCATTCGGGACGAGGTTTGCCGCATTGCCGGAGCAGTTTATCAGGAAAATGAGCACAAGGATATTTCGATTCGAGTTATCACCGACCATATCCGGTCGGTTACCTTTATGACCTCCGACGGAATTTTGCCGTCCAACGAAGGCCGGGGCTATGTCCTGCGCCGTCTGCTGCGCCGGGCGGCTCGGCATGGACGTTTGCTTGGCATCAATCATGCCTTTTTAAGCGGCTTGGCTGAAAAGGTTATCGCTACCAGCCATCAGGGTTATCCCGAGCTGAAAGAAAAAGAATCGCATATCCTGAAAGTCATTGCCATGGAAGAAGAACGCTTTGCCGAAACGATTGATCAGGGGCTGGGCATTTTACAGGAATATTTAAATGAAGCCAAAGCTGCTGGGCAAAAGGTTTTAGACGGAGCGAAGGCCTTCAAATTATATGATACCTACGGTTTCCCACTTGATTTGACAATTGAGATTTCGGCTGAAAGCGGGCTGAGCGTTGACGAAGCCGCTTTCACGGGGGAAATGCAGGCGCAGCGGGAAAGAGCCCGGGCTGCCCGCGAGGAAACCAATTATATGGGAGCGAAAGAAACGGTTTACAATAAGCTGCCGGTGGAAATGGCCAATCAGTTTATCGGCTACACCGACCTGACCGCCGTTTCTCCGATTTTAGAAATTACCCATGAGGAAGAAATCGTTGATATCGCCGAAGCCGGTCAAACCATTACCGTATTTGTTAAAACTACGCCTTTTTACGCCACCAGCGGCGGTCAGCTGGCCGACAAAGGCTTTTTGCAGACGGAAAGCGGTGAAATGGAAATTTTGGACGTTAAAAAGGTGGTTGGTCATAATATCGCCCATATCGGCAAGGTTATCTGCGGCAGCATCAAAAAAGGACAAGCAGCCGATTTAAAGGTGGATGCCGAAAATCGCTTTGCCACCGCTAAAAACCACAGTGCGACCCACTTACTGCAAAGAGCATTAAAGAATGTACTGGGCGACCATATCGAACAGGCCGGTTCTTCGGTTAGTTCCGAGCGCCTGCGTTTTGACTTTACCCATTTTCAGCCGGTCAGCAAGGAAGAATTAGAGCAGGTTGAAAAAGAAGTCAATCGCAAGATTGCCGAAGGCCTAAATATCAGTATCCGGGAAATGCCGGTTGACGAGGCAAAAAAACTCGGTGCGATGGCGCTGTTTGGGGAAAAATACGGCGATATCGTTCGGGTTGTCAATATGGGCGATTACAGTATCGAGCTTTGCGGCGGCACTCATCTGACTAATACTTCACAGGTTGGTTTGTTTAAGATTGTATCGGAAGTTAGTGTTGCTGCCGGTGTTCGCCGAATTGAGGCTTTAACCTCAGAGGGGGCGTTTGCTTACTTAAAGGCAGAAGAGAACAAATTAAAAGAAATTATGGCTTTGGTGAAAGCCGACAGCCATCAGGTCATTACAAGAATTGAACAGCTAATGGAAGAGCATCGGGATTTGCGTTCAAAAAACGAACAATTGAGTGCTAAGCTTTCCGGCAGTGCAGCCGAAGAATTATTATCTCAAAAAGAACAAATTGGTGAGGTAGAAATTCTGCTGGCTGAAGTAAAAGATGCCGACAATAACAGCCTGCGGGAACTGGGTGACAGCCTGCGCGACAAGCTGGAAAACGGTATCATTGTACTGGCCGGCACTAAAGACGGCAAGGTTTCCTTGGTCGCTATGGCAGCAGATCAGGCAGTGAAAGCCGGTATTCATGCCGGGAATATTATCAAGCA
>CAUUKX010000060.1:0-13083 GCA_963545585.1 uncultured Lachnospiraceae bacterium | reverse complement strand
AACAATAACGACGATAATAACAACAATAACAACAATAATAATAACAACGATAACAACCAAACCATTAACGATGAACCGACACCGGAATCGGCACCGGAAGAAACACCAATCAATGATCCGGTGATTCCGGAATCGGTACCGGCAGTTACAGAAGAAGAAATCAAGGAAGAAGTTCTCCCGCAGGGAGCACCTGATTTGCCTAAGACCGGCGGCATGGGCGCTGGATTCTTCGGTCTGCTGGGCATGGGTTTGGCCGGGCTGGGACTGCTGTTTAAAAAGAGAAAATAAGCAGACAGCAGAAATGGCAAAAGGAAAGAAAGTAAGCAAAGAAGAAACGGCTTTTTAGCGTAATTGCCCATAAAGGGCAGAGGATGACTTGAGCAGCGCCTCTCCAATAAAAGGAGAGGCGCTGTTTTGTTTAACTTTTTCATGAAGTATTTACAAATAGCGTTCCATATAGTAATATGATAATGATACAAGTAAAGGGTGATGGCATAAGATAAAGGAGGAGAGAAAGATGCAGAAACAAATAAGAAAACAAATAATCAGCTGTTGCTTAGTGCTTCTCTTGCTGCCAGCGCTGGCGGGGTGTTCTCTGCTCAAGCCAGCTGAGAAATCGGCAACGGACAGCGGGGAGCAGTCCAAAACGGACTCCAAAATAGCGGAGAATCAGGATAGTCAAGATGCTGAAAATGGCAAAGAAAATCGTCCGAACCAAGACATAGCCAAGGAAAAAGAGAGAGATTCGGATAAGTCGAATCAAGAAACAGCTGACTTGCTGCTGCCGGAAATATTAAGCTCCGAGCAGGCTAAGGCTAAACTTATCGAGGACTATGCCGCTTATCAGAAAAAGCTGGCGGATGATGGGGGAGTGGACAACTGGATGCCGATATCCGAAATTTCCGCCAAAAATCTGTATGAGGTCAAGGAAGAAGAGCTAAGTAAGATGCGCCTGTGGGATGAACTGATCGGCATCGGCTTTTATCAGGTGCGGGAACGTTATCCCGGGAAATATCAGTGGTATTTGATGTTTGAAGCGGAAAAAGATCGAGCGAAATACGAAAGCGTAACGCCCGATAATAAGGAGCATATGAGGCTTACTTGTTTTTATGTCAATTTAAACACTGGTAAGACCTTTATTGATGACAGTCTCATTGGGGCTTTCGCTTTATCTGATATGGAAAACGCAGCCTATATTCCCAGTGTTTTTGACGGCTTGGTCGATCAAATGTTTCTTTTATGGGTGCTGGAAAAAAATGGCATTATTGACCGGGTGAGTGATTATGCTGATGCATGGACAGTCGCCGAGGACGTGAATTGGGAGGACAATGTCGGGGAGGCCATAACGAAGCTTGGTGGGGAATGGGATGAGAGTGTGGATTATACTTATCAAGAGAACGATACCTATCGTTTCCCGGTGTATCACCGAGAAACCTATCAAAAAGTCGGCATTTATGACCTCAACGTGCGTTATAGAACTGTTACCGATTATTATACCGGCAAAGAACTATACCGCGATCCGCTGGCCAATTATCAGCCTAAGAACTTGACGAAGAAAAGTGCCGTCAAAGAGCTTTTTCAAATCTTAAAAAAACTATATATTGTCAGTCAGGATGAAATAAAAGGCTGGCGATTGGAAGTGAAAGAGTTTGAATCAGAGGATGCCTGGATGCCGGATGGTTACGAGATTACGCTTTGGCCTTCGCAGTCGCAGGCGGGCGTGATTTATCGGATTAACCGGAAAGGGACGAAGGTTAGCTGCTATGACCCGAAGCAGGACGAGTATGAGAGGATTTATGGCACTGCTATGTGGTATAAAGAATCAGTGGATTAGTAGTTTTTAGGCTGGAAGAAAAAAATAAGGTTTCGGTATTACCGGCAGAGCGAAGTTGGTGTGTCCGTTACCGTTGCGGGATAACAGAACGGCCAAAATGTATCAAAAGGCCGAAAATGGATAAAAACTTGACAATAAGGAGTGTATTATGCAAAGACAAGCATGGCAGCCACAGCATTTGGATTTTGAGCGGTCTCCCTATACGGGACTGGATAGAGAATCCTGGCTGGAAGCAGGCAAATATTTGCTGGCAGGCATTTTTCAAAATATTAAAAGTGTGGACGATCCGGTGGTGATGCCGCGCTATGAAACTGAAGTTACGTATCCTAATGCCCATACACCGGCGCATAAAGTGCAGGCTGAGTATTTTGAGGGGCTGGCACGTTCGTTTTTTATTGCCGCACCGCTTTTAAAAAATGAACCGGAACTGACCGTTTGTGGTTTCCGGCTGCGGGATTATTATAAAAATCATATTTTAAGAGCCTGCACCCCGGGTGATCCTTTGTGGGTACTGGATCGCGCCTATATGCTGGCGCATGATCCGAAAAATGAGTACGGTGTTTTTCAGCAAACTGTGGAAATGGCAGCGCTGGTCATTTGCCTGTGGGCTTGCCGCGAAGTTATTTGGGAGAGCTACACGCAGCCGGAGCGTGACCGGATTGCGGCTTTTATCAGCGAATATGCGCACGGCAGCACGATTCCACATAACTGGCGGATGTTTAATATGCTGGGACTGGCTTTTCTGCACCGGGAGGGGTATCCGATTGACAGGGATGTCATGCGTGACCACGCCCAGGCCATTCTCAGCCTGTCGGTCGGCGATGGCTGGTATCGCGACGGTCACTCTTTTGATTATTATTCCTGCTGGGCGTTTAATTTTTATGCGCCGCTTTGGAACTTGTGGTACGGCTGCGAGGAAGAGCCGTATCTGGCGGCTCGCTTTGCCGAAAACAGCAACCGCCTGATGCAGACCTATGCGGATTTTTTTGACCGGGACGGCTATACCAATATGTGGGGACGGAGCAATATTTACCGGAACGGCGCAACGGCTGCTTTTATCGGCAATTTCCTGCTGCAATCGCCCACCGCAGATCCGGGGCTGGCCAGACGGATTGCTTCTGGTTCACTCCTGCAATTTTTGACCAGAGATGATTTGTGGTATGAGGGTATTCCGGTTTTGGGCTTTTATCGGCCGTTTTTGCCGCTGGTTCAGAGCTACTCCTGCGCCGAGTCGCCGTTTTGGTTAGCGAAGGCCTTTATGTGCCTGTATTTACCAGCTGAGCATCCTTTTTGGACGGCGGCAGAAAATAACGGCAGCTGGGAGCGATTAAAGCCCGGGGAAAGTAAGGTGACAACGCTGGGTGGACCGGCACTGTCTTTTATTAACCATCAGGCCAACGGCACGACCGAGCTTCGCACTGGCAAGGTCATCAAGCCTGAGGGCGATGAACATGGTATGTGGAATTATGCCAAACTGGCGTATAACACCAAGTTTCCGTGGGAAGCCAAACCCTCTCCGGCAGTGGAAGCGCAGCAGTATGTGCTTTACGAGGAAAAAAGCGGTGTTTATAAGAAAGGAAATGCCCTGCTTTGGAGCGGAGAAAAGGACGGCGTGCTGTATCGGCGCAATTATTTGAATTATGCGTCTAATCGGGAAAAGCACTGGACACCGTCCATTGATTTGGCGGATATGGCGGTGCCGTATGGGATTTTGCGGGCGGATAAGATTCGCTTTTTTACCAAACCTTTGCGGCTGACTTTGGGGGCGTATGGCTTTCCAGATAACGGCACAGAGATTTTGCGCCGGGAAAAGGACGGAGCTAAGGCTATTATTTTAAAGGGCTGCGGGCATACCGGTCAAAAGCGGCAGCTGGCGATGACGATTTTAGCGGGCTGGCAGGAATTAGAGGTGCTGGCATCAAGCGGTACTAACGCCGATTCGCAGGATTCCTATATTGCTTACGCCGCACTCCGGCGGGAAAAGGAATACGGCTATGAACCCTATGTGTTGATTTCGCAGGTGCTGACCAAGGAAAGCTGGGAAAACTTCAGCGAAGAGGAGCTTTTTCCGCTGGCAGAAGTTCGCTATGCCGACCCGGAAAAATGCGGCGGCTATGGCGAAGTAACACTGATTTTCAGGGACGGAACAGTTCGGCGGATTGACTATTATGGCTTAGAGGGGCGACTGAGTTTATAAGGATGGCAAAGAAAAAAGCACCGTTACCGGTGCTTTGCTCGGAATGACAGGACTTGAACCTGCGACCTCTTGACCCCCAGTCAAGCGCGCTACCAAACTGCGCCACATCCCGTGAATTCATGCATATACTATAATATCTATTTTTCAGGAAAAAATCAAGTCTTTTTTTGAAAAAAATAATTTTAATCAACCAACAAAATGTATTGCTGTTCGCAATCAGAAGTGATATAATCTAAAGCGAAAGGAAGTGATATATATGGCAAGAACATCAAATATTTATGTAAGAATAGAACCTGATATTAAAGAACAGGCGGAAGAGGTTCTTGAAAAACTCGGAATACCAATGTCAAATGCTGTGTCTATCTTTTTAAGGCAGGTTGTAATGCAAAATGGATTGCCTTTTGAAGTTAAAATTCCTGATACAAAACCTTTTTCTATATCAAATTTATCAGAAGCAGAATTTAATATAGAAATGTTAAAAGCTCATAATGATTTTGAGAATGGAAGAACATATAGTTTTGAAGAAGTAGAAAATGAGTTAAAGAAAGAGTTAGGAGATGAAATATAAGATAATATTTTCTGAAAATGCTAAAAAAGATTTAATAAGCATTGTAAGATATATTTCAGATGAATTATTAGAACCCAATATTGCTGAAAAGTTATCGTATCGAATATTGAAAGCTGTTAAATCTCTTGATGAATTTCCAAACAGGCATAGATTATGTGATTACCAAAAATGGAAAGATAAAGGGCTTAGAGTTTTATCTGCTGAGAACTATCTTGTATTTTATATTCCTGATGAGTCAAACCAAATTGTAAAAATATATCGTGTTATTTATGGAAAAAGAGATATAGAAAACCAATTAAAAGATAGAATTACGTTTGAAGAATAAATATAAAATTTTCCAGACACTGTGATAAGGAAACCCGATTACGGTACAAAAAAATTAGATAAAGCACTTCGGACAAAGCGAAAGGAGAAAACCATGCGCTTAACAGCGGAAGAGAAACGAAAGATATGGGTCAGCCTGATTATTATTACGGTGGCGATTATTTTATATCATATTTTTAATAATTTCAGCAGTTTTTTAACCAAAGCAGCGGATCTTTACCGAGGAGCGCTGCAGCCGGTGGTTATGGCGTTTTTTATTGCCTATGTCATGAACCTGCCGATGCGGTTTATTGAGAGGATTTTGGCGAAAAAAATCCCCCCAAAAGGACTGTGCCGGGGACTGAGTGTTGTTTTGACGATTATCTTCTTCCTTTTGATTATGGCGCTCCTCTTTCGCTTTGCAGTACCGCAGCTGACCGAAAGCATCAATCGGCTGACCCAAAATATTGATGGCTATATTTCGGCAGTGCGCACTTGGCTGACGAACTTTTCCATCATGGAATATAATTATGCCCTGCCGCAGGTGGTGATTGATAAAATCACAGAAATTATCAACAGCTTGATTGCAATGGTCAGTTCATGGCTGGGTCTTTTGGTGGAATCTTTGTACAGCTGGGTTTATGGAACGGTATCCTCGCTTTTGGGATTGGTGGTCAGTTTTGCCTTGTCCATTTATATGTTGGCGGAAAAGGAGTCGATTGCAGAGGCTTTGAAAAAAGCAATCTATGCCCTTTTTTCGGAAAAGTTCAGCGACCGGATTATTTGGTTTTTTGGGATTTTGAACCGTTCGTTTTCCAATTTTTTCCGGGGGCAGTTGATTGAAGGTGTGATTTTATCGGTGCTGGCAATGGTTACCATGAGTATTTGCGGCTTTGAGTATCCGGTGCTGATTGGTGTAACCATCGGCTTAACTAATATCATTCCGATGGTTGGTGCATTTTTGGGCGGCGTGGTCGGCTTTATTATTTTGTTAATGGCAAGTCCCCTTCAGGCGCTGTGGTTTGCCCTATTTGTTATTGTGTTGCAGCAAATCGAAAGCAATATCATTTATCCGCGAGTGGTCGGCGGTGCCATCGGCCTGTCTGGCTTTTGGATTTTTGTAGCAGTGATTGCCGGCGGCGGAGTTGCCGGATTATCCGGGATTATTATCGGGATTCCCTTGTTTACGACCTTGCAAGTCGTTTTAAAGGAATTTACCGATAAGCGTCTGCAGGAAAAGCAAATTGATTTTGTTATCAAAAAAGAAGCAGCGAGCGAAACCTTTGCTCTGGAACTGCCACAAAAGCCTAATCGGCCGCAGCCGGTCAAAAAGCAGCCAAAGCCGCAGATGCCGCAGGCAAATAAGCCAGCGGGGCTTGTTCCGGGCAAGCGCAGGCAAGCCGATTTGCCGGAACAAAAGTCATCCTGCGCTTTTTCTGGCAAATAAAATCAGAAAATCATGCAGCTGTAGTCTAAGCTGCCTCTAAAACAGCAGGAGTGCGGCTGTTTAAAAAATCAGAAAAATAAAAACTGCTCTCTGTCTTGCGGAATTTATTACAGTTCAGCAAGCAGATATTGGGGGTTGATAGAACAGAAGAGTTTGCTCTCTATTGTCATATCAACCCCCAATACATATTGTTCACACGAGTCTTTCGCCGAAGTTCGTTTTTTATCAAGGCTGTACAGTTTTCCTGCATTTTGATGAAATACGAATGGCTTGCCTGAACGATAACCGTTTTTAGTTAATCGCATTTAATTCTTTCAGAACATTTTCCCGAATCAGCGCCACATTTTGCTCAGCGGAGACAGCATCGGCTGCTTTGGCGTAAATGTAAAGCTTGATTTTCGGCTCGGTGCCGGACGGGCGCAGGGAATACCAGCAGCCGCCGGACAAACGGAACTCAAGGACATTGGAGGCGGGGATATCTTCATAGCCGTGCAGATAGTCAATCATTTTTTCGACCCGGAAATGCGCAAAGGCCGTCGGATAATTTTGCCGGTAAACCTGCATCATCCGAGCAATTCGCTCTTGACCTTCTTTGCCTTCCAGCACCAGCGAGGTTTGATTTTCCCGGTAATACCCGTATTTTTCAAATAAGGACTGTAAAACATCCAGCAGGGTCAGGCCTTTGGCCTTGTAGTAAGCGGCGGCTTCGCACAGCAGCATGGCCGAGCTGACACCGTCCTTGTCCCGAACCGCCGTACCGGTGGTGTAGCCGATGCTTTCTTCATAGCCGAAGATATAATGAAAGCCACGGGCGGCCAGCTCCGGTATCCGGCCGCAAATATTTTTAAAGCCAGTTAAAGCATGAAAGGTTGTTACGCCGTAAGTTTTGCCGATATCCGCACCCATGTCGCCAGTTACAATCGATTTGACGATAGCCGGATTTTCCGGCAACTGGCCTTTTTCTTTCATCGCTTCCAGCAAATAATGAATCAGAATAGCGCCAGTTTGGTTGCCGTTAAAGGCAACGTATTCGCCCTCTGGATTTAAAACTTCAATCGCCAGTCGGTCGCAGTCCGGGTCGGTTGCAATCAGGAGCGCTGCCCCAATCTTATGTCCCAGTTTTTCCGCATATTCAAAGGCGCGGCGATCTTCCGGGTTCGGGTAGTCAATCGTGGTAAAATTGGGGTCAGGATCTTTTTGCTCCGGCACCACGGTGAAATTGGAGAAGTGGCGTTCACGCATTACTCGCTGCACCGATTCGCTGCCGGCACCGTTAAGCGGTGTGTACACAATGGAAATAGACTTGTCAATTTCCGCATTGCGCACGCTTAATCCTTCGACCATAGAGATATACTTGTCGTCCATATCCTGACCTAAGATTTGTAAAAGTCCCTGTGCCAGTGCTTCTTCTTCGGTAATCATTTTAGCTCCGGTAAAGAGCGGAACTTCCTCGATTTTAGCGGTCATCGCATCGGCGATATCTTGCAGAACCTGTGCACCGTCTTCCCAGTAAACTTTGTAGCCGTTATAGTTTTTGGGATTGTGCGAAGCCGTCAAAATCACCCCGGAAGCAGCGTTTAGCTGCCGAATGGTAAAAGACAGTTCTGGCGTCGGGCGGAGAGATTCAAATAAATAAGCTTTAATCCCGTTGGCAGCAAAAATAAGAGCGGCCATTTTAGAAAACGTATCGGAAAAATGGCGGCAGTCATAGGCAATTGCCACACCCCGCTTTTTGTATTCCTCACCCTTTTCACAGATAAAATCGGCGATTCCCTGCGTTACCTGAGCGACATTATACTTGTTCATTCGATTGGTTCCAGCACCCAAAATTCCCCGCAGTCCGGCCGTACCGAACTCCAGATTTTTATAAAAACGGTTTTGAATTTCGCTTTCATCGTTTTCAATCCGGCGCAGTTCCTCTTTGGTGTCTTCGTCAACATGGGGGTTGCTTAACCATTCCAGATATTTTGCTTTGTAGTCCATAACCTCTCCTTTGTTAAAAAATATTGATGGTTGCTTTCGTTCTTTCTTTATTATATAAGATAACGGTTTGTTTTTCAATTCCTATCTGTTAAAAACTCAACTTTCCCATGTTCGACAGAACAGTCTTTTTTAGGCAGACCGCCCGCCCGGGCAGAAACGCAGAGTGTTTCGATCAGGGCAGACCGCCCACCCGGGCAGAAGTGCGCAGCACTTCGATCAGGGTAGGTCGCCCACCCGGGCAGAAACGCAGAGCGTTTCGATCAGGGCAGACTGCCCGCCCGGGCAGAAGTGCGCAGCACTTCGATCAGGGTAGGTCGCCCGCCCGGGCAGAAACGCAGAGCGTTTCGACCAGGGGAAAGTTGAGTTAAAAATTATAGAGGGGTAAAGTGAAAACGAAATGGGAAAAATAACACAAAAAAGAGAATGACGTAGGATAGAAAATAATGCAAAAAGCCGGTGGAAAGAAAAAGGAAGATTACTACGCTAAAATATCTGCCAAGAAAATAGGAAGAAAATCCATAAAAAGAACTAATAGTTAAAAAAATAACGAAACGCTTGCGAAAATGAGAAATATATGTTAATATATTGACATGGAAAAGCGGCAAACAGAAATAAGAATTAACAGTATGTTTTCAAAGTGAAAAAGGATTTGCTTTGAAGCGAATTTTGGCGGATTATTTGCCGGAAGGTTAAGGAAATAACGATAATGTCTATTTAATTCGGTTAAAAATTTAACCAAGGAGGTTTTTATGAAACAACAAGCAGAAACAAAAGTTACTAATTTGGAAGAATTGCAGCAGGCGATTGCTAAGGTCAAAGCAGCGCAGGTGAAGTTTGCTTCTTTTACCCAGGAGCAGGTCGACCATATTTTCCGGGAAGTGGCGATTGCTGCCAATAATGCTCGGATTGAACTGGCTAAGATGGCGGTGGAAGAAACCGGCATGGGCTTGGTGGAAGACAAGGTTATTAAGAATCATTTTGCGGCAGAGTATATTTATAATAAGTATAAAGAAGAAAAGACCTGCGGCGTTTTGGAAAAAGACGATGTTTATGGAATCATGAAGATTGCCGAACCAATTGGGATGATTACGGCGGTTATTCCGACGACGAATCCGACATCAACCGCTATTTTTAAGATTCTCCTGACGTTAAAGACCAGAAACGGTATTGTTTTGGCGCCGCACCCACGGGCGAAGCGCTCAACCGTCGAAGCGGCTAAGATTGCCTTGGCGGCAGCGGTTAGAGCAGGTGCGCCGGAGGGCATCATCGGCTGGATTGATGAACCGACAGTAGAATTATCCAACGCAGCCATGCAGTCAGCGGATTTGATCTTGGCGACTGGCGGCCCCGGAATGGTTAAGGCAGCGTACTCCTCTGGCCGGCCGGCGATTGGTGTCGGTGCGGGCAATACACCAGCTATTATTGATGAAACAGCTCATATCAAGATGGCGGTTAACTCGATTTTGCTGTCCAAGTCCTTTGATAACGGTGTTATTTGTGCGTCTGAGCAGGCAGCGATTGTGCTGAAAGAAGTTTACGGTGAAGTGAAAGAAGAATTTTCACTGCGCGGCGGCTATATTATGAGCAAGGAAGAAACCGAAAAGGTCAGAAAGATTATTTTGCTAAATGGTTCGTTAAATGCTGCTATTGTTGGTCAGTCGGCCATCAAGATTGCAGAGATGGCGGGCTTTAAGGTACCAGCCGATACCAAGGTGCTGATTGGCGAGGTGCAGAATGTAGAGCAGGAGGAGCCGTTCAGTCATGAGAAATTGTCCCCGATCCTGGCGCTGTATCAGGCTCAGGATTTTGAGGACGCTTTAACCAAGGCAGCAAGATTAGTGGAATTAGGTGGCCTTGGACATACTTCGGTGCTGTATACTGATCAGCTCAATTCACAGGATCGCATTCGTCGTTTCGGCGAAAGAATGAAGACTGGCCGGACAATCATCAATATGCCGGCTTCTCAGGGTGCGATTGGCGATATCTTTAACTTTAAGTTAGCTCCATCGCTGACTTTGGGCTGCGGCTCTTGGGGCGGCAACTCCATCAGTGAAAACGTAGGAGTCAAGCATTTGATGAATGTTAAGACCATCGCCGAAAGGAGAGAAAATATGTTGTGGCATCGCGTGCCTGAAAAAATTTATTTTAAATATGGCTGCTTGGGAGAAGCTTTGAGTGAACTGCATGAGCAGGGCAGTAAGAAAGTATTTGTTGTTACCGATAAGGCCTTGTATGGCTTAGGTTTTGCCGATATCATTACCAATCGTTTGGCGGAATTTAATATGGATATTAAGGTCTTTTTTGAGGTTGAGCCAGACCCGACCTTAGCAGTCGCCCGCCGGGGAGCCAAGGAAATGCTGAGTTTCCAGCCGGATACCATCATTGCCTTAGGCGGTGGTTCGCCGATGGATGCGGCCAAGATTATGTGGGTTTTATATGAGCATCCAGATATTCATTTTGAAGATTTGGCGATGCGTTTTATGGATATCAGAAAGCGGGTCTTCCAATTCCCGAAAATGGGCGCAAAGGCCAAGATGGTGGCCATTCCGACTACAGCCGGTACTGGTTCTGAGGTAACACCGTTTGCAGTTATTACCGATGAAAAAACAAATGTTAAATATCCGCTGGCGGATTATGAACTGACACCGAATATGGCGATTATTGATGCCGAGCTGATGATGAATCAGCCGAGGAGTTTGACTTCCGCTTCCGGTATCGACGTATTGACCCATGCCATTGAAGCCTTTGTTTCGGTGATGGCATCTGACTTTACCAATGCGCAGGCGCTGGAAGCGATGCGGCTGGTCTTTAAATATTTGCCGGATGCTTATAATGAAGGCTCAACCAATGCAAAAGCCAGAGAAAAAATGGCGCATGCTTCGACTTTGGCCGGAATTGCCTTTGCCAATGCTTTCTTAGGCGTGTGCCACTCGATGGCACATAAGCTGGGCTCGATGCATCATGTTACGCATGGTACGGCCAACGGTATGCTTTTGTGTGAAGTGATCCGTTTTAATGCGGCAGATAATCCGAGAAAACAGGCGGCTTTCCCGCAGTATAAATACCCGAATGCCAAGTGGCGCTATGCCAAGATTGCCGATTTCTTAGGCCTTGGCGGCAAGACGGAAGATGAAAAGGTGGAACTTTTGATTGAGAAGATTGAGGAATTAAAGAAGGTTATCCAAGTTCCCGGCAGCATCAGAGAGTACGGTGTGGATGAGAAAGCCTTTTACGAAACCTTAGACGAGATGAGCGAACAGGCCTTTGATGACCAATGCACACCGGCTAACCCGCGCTATCCGCTGATTTCCGAAATTAAGCAAATGTATATTAATGCTTATGAAGGCACCAGCAGCAAAAAAGCGAAGAAGAAGTAAAATCAAAAAACTCGGACAGAGGGAGTAGTCTAAGAAGAGGAGCTTTTTCAGAAAGTCCAGTTAATAAAACTCAATAAAACCGCTCTTAATAAGTTTTTTCAAACTGAAAAGAGCGGTTTTTTTGTTGCCGTTTAGAATACCTGTGCTAATGCCGAACCGATGAGTTTTTCGATTCAGTTTATGGAGTATATGTAGATAAAACTATATATACCATAAATAGGTTACAGATTTTTTCTCATTTGACTTGGAGTGACACCATAGGTTTTTTTAAAAGCTTTTTGGAAATAGCCATCACCATAATAGCCGACAGATTTTGCTATTTCAACAATGGGCAATTCATCATCACAAAGCAAGTCAAGTGCTTTTGTCATTCTACATTTTTGGGTGTAGTCGTTTATAGTTGTATTAAACATTTCTTTAAAACCGGTTACCAATTTTTGCTGATTAATAGCAAATTTTTTAGTAAGTTCGAGGATTGTGAAACTGTTCATAAAGTTTGTTTCTATATAAGATTTTACGCTGTTTAGAATTGTTTTGTCCTTAGAAGAAAGATAGACATTGAGTTTGGGTTTTTCTTTATAAATATAATTATAGAGAAGAGAAAAAACTTCCAGAGATTTACCTTGAATATAAAGCTTTAAGGTTTCTCCCTCTAAAGTACACTCTTTGATACTACTACAAATTGATGTTATTTCCGGAATAGAGACAGGCTTTGGATTTAACAGCATTGCGGCTCTTTCAAAAAAATCGTCTCCTAATTTTATGGGAAGGGAAGAAAAGAAATCTTCTCTGAAAGCAAAGCTGATATTGAGGAGTCTTTTATTTGCTTCAATTCTTTTATATCCGTAAAAGAAGTTGTAATTAACATAGGCGTTCAATCCATACTCAAATTCAAATAGACTATCTTTTTTTTGGTAGTATGAGGCTGTTCCTGCGTAATATTGTCCTATTTCAATCATCCTTTCATTGATATATTCTTTTATAATAAATGGCTGATAAATAGTGCAGTCAGAAATTATTGCCATAGCTGATTTGGGATTGCCGAGAATGGAGAAACCGCCAATGCCCTTTTCTTCATTTAAAATATAGTCATTTTTTCCTTCGTTTGAATATTTAATAAAACCAAAATTTTCAAAATCTTTCCAATAATCTTCGATAGTTCTCATATACACACCTGCTTTTTTTAAATTATTACCTGTCTTATTTGAAGATTATATTAACATAAAAAGCTTGAAAATACAACAAAAAAACTAAATATCTGTTTTATTTAGAGAAATAAGCCTATTGATAATCACTATCAAATAAGGTAAACTAAAATAAATTACTCAACTTTCCCATGTTCGACAGAACAGTCTTTTTTAGGCTCGTTGCATG
>CAUUKX010000059.1:0-13192 GCA_963545585.1 uncultured Lachnospiraceae bacterium | reverse complement strand
GCAAAAAGTTAGAGGAAAATCCGGCCAAGCCGAAAATCATTGAAACAGTTTGGGGTGCGGGCTATCGCTTTAATAAATTTTAGGGTTACCGGATAATTTAGGATATGAAGTGCGCAAGCACAAATGAATGCGACCGCAAAGCGGGCATATTCATTTTGCGGCGCTTCACCGTCAGAAAGGGAGTGCGAAGCATTTGTTCTGACGGTGGCAAAAAGCCGGATAAATTGGGATAGGAAGCGTGCAAGCACAAATGAAAATGACTGTGAAGTAGCGGTATTTTGGCGCACAGGTAGTACATTGCAAAGTATCAGAGAACAGATATGAAGAAAGCAAGAATTATTACAAAAGAATATGATTTAAACCAAGCGAAGCAATTGGCGGAGGAACTGAAGGTTTCTCTGCTAATTGCTAAACTTTTGTTGACCAGACAGATTGCCGATGCGGAGGCAGCTCGACGTTTTTTGCAGCCGCAGCGGGAGGAGCTTTATGATCCACTTTTGCTGGCGGATATGGAGCGAGCGGTTGATTTGATTTTAACGGCTGTGGAAGAGCAGGACGGCATTTGTATTTACGGCGATTATGATGTGGACGGGATTACTGCGACTTCGATTTTGTATTTGTTTTTAAAAGCGATTGGCGGGGCGGTGCAGTACTATTTACCGGATCGGATGAGAGACGGCTATGGCCTGAATGAAGGAGCAGTCAGAGAATTGGCGGGGCGCGGCATTCGTCTTTTGGTGACAGTGGATACCGGTATCAGTGCGGTTCGGGAGGTGGCTTTGGCCAAAGAACTGGGGCTGACGGTGGTGGTAACCGATCATCATGAGTGCCAGGAGCTTTTGCCAGCGGCGGATGCGGTGATTGACCCGAAGCGGCCGGATGATAGTTATCCGTTTAAACAGATTGCCGGTGCGGGTGTGGCTTTTAAATTGATTTGTGCATTAACTGACCGTTTGCGGTCTACCGGGGCAAAAACGGATAGGCTACCGGATCCATTTGATTATATTGAATTGGCGGCGCTGGGAACGGTGTCGGATTTGATGCCGCTGATAGATGAAAATCGGATTTTTGTCAAGGAAGCTTTGCAACGGATGAAAAAAACGGAGAATCAGGGACTGAAGGCTTTGCTGGCAGCAGCGGAGATTGAGCCGGATAAGGTCAGCAGCGGGGCAATGGCCTTTCGACTGGGGCCAAGGCTGAATGCAGCCGGTCGGATGGGGGATGCTTCGCGGGGAGTGGAACTGTTTATTGCCGATAATCCGGAGCGGGCGGCAGCGCTGGCACAGGAATTAAATGAGGAAAACAAGAGACGGCAGGAAACGGAGAACCGGATTACAGAGGAGGCCTTGGCTAAAATTGCCGAGAGCGGTGATCAGAGCAAGATTTTAGTGGTTGCGGGCGAGGGCTGGCATCACGGAGTGATTGGGATTGTGGCCTCCCGGCTGCTGGAGCGTTTTTACCGGCCGGTGATTGTCTTGGCGATGGAGGGTGAAAAAGCAGTTGGCTCGGCGCGCTCGGTAGCGGGATTTAATTTATTTGAGGCTCTGTGCAGCTGCAAGGATTTGTTTAGTAAGTTCGGCGGTCATGAGATGGCGGCGGGTATGACTTTACCGGTTAAAGATATTGATGAATTTCGGCAGCGACTAAATGAATATGCCGAGGATAAGCTGACAGAGGAACTTCTGACACCAATGGAGTCGGTTGATTTTGTGGTCGAGCTGCCGGAAGTGTCGCTGTCTTTGCTGGAGGAAATGGAGCTTTTGGCACCGTATGGGCAGGGAAATCCGGAGCCGAAGTTTTTGATCGAGAGCCATTTGGCGGAGATCCGGCAAATGGGTAAGGAAAATCAGCATTTGCGGCTGGGTCTGCGCCGGGGGCGGACGATAGTTGACGGAGTGGCTTTTTTTGAGGGGCAGGAGGCGGAGCGGCTTTCGGCGGATTTTGAGGTCAAAGCGGCGGGCAGTTTTCAGATTAATGAGTGGAACGGGATAAAAAAACCGCAGCTGATGTTAAGCTATTTCAGTCAGGAAGAAAGTATCGGCGGTTTTGCGCTGGATCTGCATAGGGCATTACAGAGGGAAGACAGAGCTGTTTGGCCGTATGCGGCGCCGGAGCGGGCGGAATATAAGCGGATTTATTTGCAGCTACGGCGTTTGGCGGCAGAAGGGAAGTGCGAGGTTTCCTGGCGGGATTTTCCATTTTATTTTGGGCAAAAGAAGAAACAGGAACTGGCGGGAACGCTGGCCGGGTTGGCGGTGTTTGAGGAGCTGGGGCTTTGCTGGCAAAGCTGGACGGAGCGGGGCTTTTCGTTTGAACTGACGGCAGGGAAAAAGACGGAGCTGGAGCAATCAAGGATTTATCGGCGCTTGATGGCGGAAGTTAGGTGAGAAGCCAGAAAGGAAAGGGGTTATCATGGATTTAAAAGATGTAATGCGCAGTATTGAGGATTTTCCACAAAAAGGGGTAATTTTTCGGGATATTACGCCGATTTTGCATGACCCGAAGACGCTGCGGGAGGCGGTACGGCAAATGCAGGATGGGATTGGGACGAATGATTTTGATTTGATTTTGGGGCCGGAATCAAGGGGCTTTATTTTTGGCGTGCCGATTGCTTATAATTTGGAAAAGGGTTTTGTGCCGGTCAGAAAGGCGGGTAAGCTGCCGTATAAGACAGTGGCCAAGACTTATGATTTGGAGTATGGGCAGGCGACGATTGAGATTCATGTGGATGCCATCCAGCCGGGAGATAAGGTGGTAATTGTGGATGACCTTTTGGCAACCGGCGGCACGACGAAAGCGATGATTGAACTGGTGGAAAGCATGGGCGGCCAAGTGGTCAAGTTGGTGTATTTGATTGAATTGGAGTTTTTAAAGGGGCGAGAACTTTTAAAGGGCTATGATATTCATTCGGTGATTCAGTATTAAGAATGGTTTGGGGAGGATTTATGAAAAAGAAGCGGAGAACTTGGGGTGCGGTGCTGGTATTGGGGATGATTTTGATTTTGGCGGCCTGCGGCACTCCAAAAACAGAACCGGCTGCGGATGCGAAGGCGGAAAATGTTCCGGTTAAAAAGGCGAAGGAAAATGTGGAAACAGGTAAGCCGGTTAATCCGTCTGGAACGGTGGTGATTTATTCACCGCATGATGCGGATCCGTTGAACGATGGGATTCAGCAATTTATGCAAAAGTATCCGGAGATTCGGGTGGAAGTGGTAGCGGCCGGAACGGGTGAGCTGATTAACCGGATAAAAATGGAGGCCAGTCAGCCGGTAGCCGATGTGTTGTGGGGCGGCGGAGCTGACAGTGTAGCCGCTTATAAAGAGTATTTTGCGCCTTATATCTCAGCCAATGATGCCGCTATTCCGGCGGTTTATAAGGATGCTGAGCATATTTGGACGGGGGAAAGTCCGCTGCCGATGGTGCTGTTTTACAATAAGGAATTGATTGAAAAAGCGGGGATAGCAGTTCCGCAAAGCTGGGGAGATCTTTTGCAGCCGCAGTGGCGGGGTAAAATTGCTTATTGTGCGCCGGCAAAGTCCGGCTCAGCTTATACGCAGCTATGCACGATGCTGTTTGGTCATGGCGGAACGCAAAAAGGCTGGGAGTTTGTGCGGCAGTTTTATGCGAACTTGGATGGGAACCTTTTGGACGCATCTTCGCAGTGCCATAAGCTGGTAGCATCGGGCGAGTATTATGTCGGTTTAACCGTGGAGAAAGCAGCGGTTCGCTATGCGAGTGATGAGAAAGTAGCTTTTGTTTATCCGGCGGACGGAACCAGTGCGGCGCCGGACAGCGTGTCTTTGGTTAAAAATGCACCGCATCCAGATAACGCTAAACTTTTTATAGACTTTGTAACCTCGGCGGAGTGTCAGCAAAGGCAAAGTGAAATGTGGGGTCGCCGGCCGGTGCGGGCAGATGTGGATGCCCCGGCGGGAATGGATAAGTTAAGCGAGATTCGATTGGTGGACTATGATGTGGAGTGGGCGGCCAATAACAAAGAAATTGTGCTGGAGAAGTTTTATGAAATGGCCGAGCAGGAAGAGAATGCAGAGGCGAAATAGTGTTTTGGCCAGTGCGGAAAAAGGAATGAAATAAGTTTAGAAAGCTGTCTTTGGAGAAAGACGGCTTTTTTACTTTTACTTTTGCTTTCTTGCTTTCTTGTTTCTGTGCTTTTGGTGGAGGCTGATTTTTTGAAAACCAGCATTGGGGGTTGAAAAAGGGAAATAGTTTATTGTATAATGAAAAGGACAAGGAAAACTTTCGCTAAAATTGGCATAGAATAAGGATGGCTATTAGACAGAAAAGGTTAGATAGTGAAGGGAAAGCTTTTTAAGGGGAGAAAGCTAATTATAGATTTTACAGTGAAAACAGGAAGGGCAAATTATGTTATATTTAGTTAGACATGGACAAACGGAATTTAATGTACAGGAAAGAGTTCAAGGCCTGTGTGATTCTGGTTTGACGGAAAAAGGCCGGGCGGATGCCGCTAAGCTGGCAAAAGCCTTGGCAGATGTTGATTTTAAAGAGGTTTATGCCTCGACGCTGGGGCGGGCAATTCAAACAGCGGAGATTGTGCAGGGCAGCCGGGGGTTGCCGGTACATTCTTTGCCGGAGCTGAATGAAATGGGTTTTGGCATTTGGGAAGGGCGGACGGTGACGGAATTAAAGCAAATTGGCGCCGGAAAGTTAGAGGATTATCGGTATCATCCGCAGAATTATCTGCCGCCAGAGGGCGGGCAGAGCTTTGCCGAGATGTTTAAACAGGCCGAAAAGGCGGGACGTTTGTTGTTTGAGCGGGCTGGATACCAGGATATTTTGGCGGTATCCCATGGCGCATGCATCAAGGCGTTTTGCTGCTTTTGGCAAGGGAAAAAGATAGATGAGATTTGGGAGCCGCCGCTGATTGAAAATACTGGGCTGACACTGATTGATTGCAGCGGCGAAAAGCCGAAGTTTGTGCTGATTGGTGATTTGAAGCATTTGCAGGACAAATAGTCTTTGGGCGTTCGGATGTAATGAAGGTGATTGATATCGGGCCGTCCAGAGCATCGGAACTGCTGAGAGATATGGCGGAACGGGGAGTAATTGAGCCGGTATCCGGACGCGGAAAAGGAAAATACCGATTCTGTTAGGATGAGGGCTGAGACGCGCAATACTATGCACTTACAGAGATGAGAAAGAGTTGAGGGGGAGATTTCGATTTTAGGAACAAGGAACCAATGGCGAGAGATGGCGTAAAAAATTGAAATAAGGAACTTGGCAGGGGAGTCGGAGAATCAGCGAAGGCTTTGGTTTGATTGGCATTTTGGGCAGAAGGGAGGACCGGCAGATGTATCAGGAGTTGAAAAAAATTATTGAGAGCAGCAATAATATTGTCTTTTTTGGCGGCGCCGGAGTGTCGACCGAGAGCGGGATTCCGGATTTTCGTTCGGCGACGGGGCTGTATAATCAAAAGCACCAAACGACTTATGCGGTTGAGGAAATGCTGAGCCATGCTTATTTTATGCGGCATTGCGAGGAGTTTTATGATTATTATAAAAATCATCTGCTTTTTCCGGAGGCCAAGCCCAATCAGGCGCATATTGCTTTGGCGAAGTTAGAGGCTGCGGGGAAACTCAAGGCGGTGATTACCCAAAATATCGATGGCCTGCATCAGGCGGCCGGCTCGAAAAATGTGTTGGAACTGCATGGCTCGGTTTATCGGAATTATTGCATGGATTGCGGCCGGAAGTATGAGTTGGCGGATGTTTTAAGTCAGGACGGAGTGCCAAAGTGCGGGCATTGCGGCGGGATTATCCGGCCGGATGTGGTGCTTTACGGAGAAAGCCTTGACCAGTCGGTGATTGAGCGGGCGGTTAGGTATATCGCGCAGGCCGAGGTGCTGATCATCGGCGGTACGTCGCTGGTGGTTTATCCGGCGGCCGGGCTGATTCAGTATTTTAGGGGGAAAAGCCTAATCCTAATCAACCAGCAGGCCACGCCGCAGGATGATAATGCCGATTTGGTGATTCATGAGGCGATTGGGAAAGTGCTGGGGGAAGTGGTGGAGTAGGGGGGGAGGAAAAAGTTTATGTAAGCTGGAGAGGCAGAGGAAAAGCTTTAAAAGGGTTGACAGCAAGCAGGGGGTAAGGTAAAATGAAGAATGGCAAAGAAGGAAAAAATCTGAGGTTTCCGTTGGTATCCGTGATTATTCCGGTGTATAACGGAGCAAAGTATATTGAAAAAGCCATTGCTTCTGCCTTAGCGCAGGGAATTCCGCTGGAAATTATCGTGATTGATGATTGTTCCACTGACGGTTTGCCAGAAATACTGAAAAAAAGCTGCTACTGGCCATTAATTCATTATATTCGTAATAGCCGGAATCAAGGCGTGGCTATTTCCAGAAATAGGGGGGTGGCTGCGGCCAAGGGAAAATATATTGCCTATCTGGATGCCGATGATTGTTGGCGGAAGGGAAAGCTGAAAGCGCAAATAGCCCTGATGAACGTCAGGCAATGTGTATTAAGCTATACCGCCAGAGAATTGATGGATAAGGATGGCTGCCCCTTAAAGAAAGTAATCGGAGTAAAAGAAAAAGTAAATTACAAGCAGCTTCTGTACCATAATGTCATTCCTTGTTCTTCCGTGGTAATGAAGCGGGATGTTGCCTTGAAGTTTCCTATGCGGCGAAGTGATTTGCATGAGGACTATTTGCAATGGTTGAGCATACTAAGAAAATATGATGCGGCTTATGGCATCAATCAGCCATTTTTGGTATCGCGCATGACGGAAGGCGGTAAATCCCGAAATAAGTGGAAATCTATGTATATGACTTACGGAGTTTATCGGGAAATGGGGATCGGCCGGATAAGGTCGGTGTGGTATCTGATGTGGCACTTGGGAAACGGAATAGTGAAATATGCAAGGAGAGGGTAGGTAAATGAATCAAAGCGAGCCCTTAAGAGTACTTCATATTATTGAAAAAATCGAAAAAAATAATGGTGTCACAGCAGTGGTGCTGAATTATTTCAGGCAGATCAATAAAGAAAAAGTGATATTTGACTTTATTACTCATGGAGATTCCGAGCAAGATTTAGTAAAAGAAATTCTCGATTTGGGTGGTAGAATTTATCATTTTCCGGAATTGTCCTTTCGGAATCTAAGAACATGCAGTCAGAAAGCAGAGATACTATTTCACAGATGTGGTTACCAGATCGTACATTGTCATATTCCAAATGCTGCATTTATATATCTAAAAGCAGCAAGAAATCAAGGGGTTCCAATTCGTATTATACATAGCCATAATTCAAAAGGCGCAGAAACATCAATAAAAAGACTGCGGAATGATATTTTACATAAAATAGGAAAGCATTATGCTAATCAGAAAATGGCATGTTCGAAAATGGCAGCAGATTACTTATTTGGGGCGAGAAGAAAGGTCTTTTTGCTTAATAATGCAATTGATTTAGAAAAATACAAATTTAGGAATGAAGACCGGCAGATGATAAGGAATAAGCTGCATTTAGATGAAAAGATTGTTTTGGGGCATGTGGGACGATTTTCGCTTCAAAAAAATCATGTTTTTTTATTGGAAATTTTGGAAAGACTGATCAGGAAAAACAAAAATTATCGTTTGTTACTGGTAGGGAATGGTGAACTGGAAAAGGATATTAAATCAATAGCAAAACAAAAAAAAATACAAGATTATGTTATTTTTGCGGGAGTTCAAAAGGAAGTATCTAAGTATTTATGTGCCATGGACTTTTTCTTGTTGCCTTCTTTGTTTGAAGGATTACCGGTAGTGGGAGTGGAAGCACAAGCAGTAGGACTTCCTTGCTTTATGTCGGACAAGATTACGAGGGAAGTAGAAATAACAGAACAGGTTCGATTTTTGAACCTGAATGAAGAAATATGGGTAGAAGTAATTGAAAACCATGAGAAACAAAACAGGGATCAAATGGCTGAAAAGATTATAAATAATTTCACGGTAGCCGGATATTGTATTCAAACGGAAGCGGAGCGGTTACTTGCATATTATAAAGGAGCAAGTAACAAGCTATGAAAAGAAAACGATTTGATTTTACAATGGAACCAGGTAAATACAGAGAGAGAAATTTTTGCAATGTTCCATTAAAAGAAAAACCACTAATCTCCATTGTTACACCTTACTATAATGCGAAAGATTTTTTTGAGCAAACATTTAATTCGGTTATAAATCAAACATTGGCAAACTTTGAGTGGATCATTGTAGATGATGGCAGCAATAAGGAAAATAAAGACTTTTTGCAAGGAATGGTAAAAAAAGATTATAGGATAAGATTATTTATTCAAGAAAATCAAGGACAATCTAAGGCAAGAAATAAGGGGATTAAAGAGGCATTGGCAGATATTGTGGTTCCTTTGGATGCGGATGATTTGATAGAAAACTATTTTTTAGAGATAAATTACCATGCACTAAAGCATTATCCTGAAGCTGATTGGAGCTATACGGATTCCGTTGGGTTTTATAATCAGGAATATACATGGTGCATTCCTTTTTCGGCTGGCAGACTGACCATTGCCAACTTTTTGGTTGTTACAGCAGCGTTTCGTAAAAAGACATTAAATCTGGTGGGAGGGTATTCGGAACTGGAAAAACATTATGACGAAGACTGGGAGTTGTTTTTAAAGTTGCTTGTACACAAAATGGTTCCTCTTCATATTCCGGTGTTGGGATTTTGGTATCGACGTAGAAGTGACGGAATGAAACAAAAAGTTAGATTGCAAAAATACCTTAGAAAACAATCAGAAAAACATATTCAAAGCATTGCAAAACAAGTGGATATTAAGCTGCAAGCACAGGAATACAAAGGGAGATTGCCGGTAAAGTCGAAAAAGGGGAAAGTCAGGCTGAAAGATAATATACTAAGGTGGCTCTTTCAATATCGCTTCATGATTCTTTTGGTTCGGAAAATAAAGAAAAGAGATATGTAAAGTATAGTAAGGAGAGGGTTTGTTTGGAAAAGAAAGTTTCTGTCATTGTAGCGGCATTTAATGCCGAAAAAACCATAGCAAGATGCATACAAAGTATTCTTGACCAAGATTATACAAACTTCGAGTTGCTAATTATTGACGATGGTTCAGAAGATGAGACATCAAAAATTGCACTGGATTTTTCAAATAAAGACAAAAGGGTGCATGTATTCGAACAAAAAAATAGTGGGGTAAGTGCAGCGCGAAATGCAGGATTAAAAAGAGCGCAGGGAGAATATATTCAGTTTGTTGATAGTGATGATGAGATTCATCCGGAAATGATGAAATTTCTGGTTCAAAAGATGGAAAAGGAAAAAGCGGAATTAGTAATCAGCGGCTTCGTCTATCGCAAAAGAGATGAGGGTAAAGACATTCCTTTTTTAGCCAATAGTGACATTTATCCGGATAAGACTTTGAATATTCGCCTGTTTTTGAGTAATATTGGTTTTTACTTGCTTTATTTTAACACCATTAGCATGATGTGTAATAAGCTCTTTCAAGCGAAAATCATCAAAGAAAAGAAACTTTTTTTTGATGAAAAAATGTATTATGGAGAGGACTTTGTCTTTAATTTGAAGTATTTGAATTATTGTCATGCAGTATGTATTACCAATAAACTATTGTATTATTATTGCATTGATAGAGAGGATTCTCTGGAAAGACGGTATAAACCTGACGTGTTTGAACAGTTATTTTGCCAATTTAAAGTATTGGCGGAAACGCTTAATAAATGGCAAATTGTCAGTAAACTAAATCAAAGAAATATATCTACATTTATTTTAAGCCGAACTATTTACGGATTGGACATGTTGTTTTCAGATGCAGCCAGTGAGGCGAAGGAAGAAAAGAAAAAGATTTTAAAGGAAATATGCCGAAACAGTTATGTTAAAGAAGCAATTAGAATCTGCAATGTATCGTTTGGAGAAAAATGGGATTATGTTCTTTTTTTGATTTATAAAGATAAGGAAAAAGAGGTATTGGAAAGACTGAGTCAGTCAGATAAACATATTCCTGTAAAGGTGATGCCAAAACCAATGGGAAAACTAATAGGATTTTACGCTTTTTTTCGTCTGTATGGTTTACGAATTTTTTGGATGAAGTTCACAAAACGAAAAGAAAGAGCATAACATGAAAAACAAAGTGATAAGTGTTATTGTGGCAATTTATAATATTGAGGCTTATTTAGAAAAATGCATAGATTCCATTGTTAATCAAAGTTATTCAAAACTGGAAATTATTTTGGTAAATGATGGTTCGACAGATTCTTCTGGAGCAATTTGCCAAAGCTATGCGGAAAAAGACAGTAGAATTAAAGTTATTAATAAGCCAAATGGAGGATTATCTTCGGCCAGAAACACAGGACTTGATTGTGCCAGTGGAGATTATATTGCTTTTGTGGATGGAGATGACTTTCTGGATCAGGATATGTATGAGCAGATGCTCAAAAAACTTGACGAGCATCAAGCGGATATTGTAGAATGTTCGTATCGAGAGATATACGAAGACTGCGTGAAAGAAACCACAGCTGGACTGGGAGATGTTTTGATTTGTAATAATTACGAAGCACTGACGTGGCAGCTAAAGTGGAAATATTTTTTGTCAGTGGCTTGGAATAAAATTTATGTGCGTGAGTTATGGAAAGATATACGGTTTCCGATTGGAAAATATCATGAAGATGAATTTATTACATATCAGGTTTTCTATAAAGCAAAGAAATTAGTATTTTATGATATTGTGAAATATAATTATATAAAATATCGAAACAGCAGCATTACTGCTGGATTTACAAAAAAAAATATAGACAAATTGGAAGCATTGCAAGAAAAAGAGAGGTTTTTTATACAGGCATCTGCGTCATCAGATTTTTCAAAATTGCTAAAAATAGCATATTATTGGGTATTATTTGACACAATAATAAAAGCAGAAAGGAATGAAATTCAAGATGACAGAATTAATGAAGAGATTCGAAGGATTAAAAGTAATTGGAAAAAAGAGATATTAAAGGACTATGGATGGGGACTAAAGATACAATTAACATTATTATGCATTTGTCCAAAGATTTTTTATATAATAAGGAAGGTGTTAAATAAACAATGACAGGAGTTCTTATAAGATTTAAAGTTTTTTTTCAATATAATAATTTGCTTAAGAAATTAGTAGCCAGAGATGTAAAGGTTCGATATAGAAAATCGTTTTTAGGAATGCTATGGACGGTTCTGAACCCTTTGTTGATGATGGGAGTTATGGTAGTTGTTTTTTCTAATTTGTTCAATACGGAAGTAGAAAATTATCCAGTTTATGTGCTTACGGGAATGATTGTTTTTGGCTTTTTTTCAGAGTCAACCAATCAGGCACTTCAGTCTATTATTGAAAATGCTGCATTGATTAAAAAAATTTATTTGCCGAAATATTTATTTCCCATGTCAAGAATTCTCTCATCATTAGTAAATTTTTTCTTCTCATTTGTGGCGTTACTGATTGTAATGATTACAACAAAAGCGTCTTTTCATTGGGCGCTGCTTTATTTACCGATTCCAATTTTTTTCTTGTTT
This sequence comes from uncultured Lachnospiraceae bacterium, assembly GCA_963545585.1. GTDB lineage: Bacteria > Bacillota > Clostridia > Lachnospirales > Vallitaleaceae > W11650. Next base: position 1,649 of record CAUUKX010000059.1, on the reverse strand, counting down.
ATTTTTAGTTTAGGCATGGGTTTATTATTGTCATCTGTTAACGTGTTTTTTAGAGATATCACACATCTATATTCAGGAGTGTTAATTACTGCATTGACATATTTGACGCCGCTTTTTTATACAGAGTCAATTGTTCCTAATCATTTTATAACATATTTACGATTAAATCCTATGTACCATTTTGTTAAACTGTTTCGAGTGGTAATAATTGATGGTCAGATTCCGAGTTTAACCTTAAATTTAACATGCTTTCTTTTAGGAATTGTTTTTCTGATGGTTGGAATCTTTTCGTTTAGAAATTTGCAAGATAGATTTATATTATATATATAAAATGAGGTAAATAAATGGAAAATATTGCGGTAACAGTAGAAAGCGTTTCTATGCGTTTTAATATGGCGGCAGAAAAGGTAGATAGCCTGAAAGAAGCTTTTATTAAAGTGATGAAACGAGAGTTAAAATTTAAAGAGTTTTATGCATTGAGAGATATCAGCTTTTCGGTGGAAAAAGGAGAACGGTTGGCATTAGTAGGCTTAAATGGCTCAGGAAAAAGTACTTTACTAAAATTGATTGCCGGTGTTATGAAACCTTCTTCCGGGAAAATAACGGTAAATGGAAAAATCGCTCCAATGATAGAACTGGGGGCAGGATTTGACCCCAATTTATCAGCGAAAGAAAATGTTTATTTAAATGGTGCTATTCTGGGGCTCTCTGATAAGCAAATTGCAGATAGCTATGATGAGATATTGGACTTTGCAGAGTTAAGAGATTTTGAAAATGTGGCTATTAAGAACTTTTCGTCAGGCATGTATGCAAGGCTTGGATTTGCGGTTGCAACAGCTCATATTCCAAATATTTTGATTATCGATGAAGTTTTAGCAGTGGGAGATTATGCATTTCAGGAAAAATGTTATAAAAGAATTGAAGAAATGACAAATAAAGGAGTAACAGTTTTATTTGTATCACATAATAAATCGGCAGTGGTAAAGCTTTGCGATAAAGCGATCTGGTTGCATTGTGGCAAAATTGTGAAAAGTGGGAATGCCTTGGAAATAATGAATGAGTATGAAAATACTCGTGAATAAGAATGATTAGGAGAAGAAAAATGTTACCTTTGATCAGTATTATTGTTCCTATTTATAATGTGGAAAAATATTTGGTTAGATGTATTAATTCACTTGTTAACCAAACTTATGAAAATTTGGAAATATTACTCGTAAATGATGGCGCTACAGATTCATCGCCACAGATTGTAGATGAATTTGCAGAAAAAGATAAACGAATAAAGGCTCTTCATAAAGAAAACGGCGGTCTTTCCGATGCCAGAAATTATGGAATTGATAGGGCAAAAGGAGAGTATCTTTTTTTTATAGATAGTGATGACTGGCTTGATGTTGATACCATCCAGGTTTTACAGCAGATTGCATCAGAATATCAGGCGGATATTGTTGAATGTAGTTACCGCAATGTTTATAGGGAAGAAATTATTGAGGAATCTAAGTGTACGGCATCTATAATAGTGGCTGATAGAATAAAGGCTTTAGAAGGTATGCTGGATTGGAAGTATTTTAAAGCAGTAGCATGGAATAAATTGTATCATCGAAGTGTAATAGGAGATATTCGTTTTCCAAAAGGAAAAATACATGAGGACG
>CAUUKX010000058.1:0-13432 GCA_963545585.1 uncultured Lachnospiraceae bacterium | reverse complement strand
AAAAAGCGCCGCTGAAAACCGATTCCCGGTTTCCGGCGGCGCTTTTGCGCACGTTTTATTTCCTATTTAATACAATCATTTCTTGCTTTGCGCATCAAACTTGTCCGGGTTTACCCTGACGCCGGGGCCCATCGTCGAAGCGACGGTGACGGACCGCAGGTATTTTCCTTTGGCTGCCGCCGGTTTTGCCTTAATAATGGCCTGCACTAAAGCGCGGAAGTTGTCTTCCAGTTTTTCCGGGCCAAACGAAGCTTTGCCCATCGGAACATGAATAATATTGGTTTTATCCAAGCGATATTCAATCTTACCAGCTTTGATTTCTTCAATTGCTCTAACAACATCGTTGGTAACCGTACCGGCCTTCGGATTCGGCATGAGACCCTTCGGGCCAAGCACCCGGCCCAGACGGCCAACTACCGCCATCATATCGGGAGTAGCCACGACGATATCAAAATCCAGCCAGCCCTCTTTTTCAATCTTCGGCACTAATTCCTCTGCGCCGACATGATCGGCTCCGGCTTCCTCTGCCTTTTTGGCATTATCGCCCTTGGCAAAGACCAGAACACGAACCGTTTTACCGGTTCCGTGCGGCAGAACAACCGCACCGCGCACCTGTTGATCGGCATGACGGCCGTCAACACCCAGTTTAATATGGGCTTCGACTGTTTCATCGAACTTTGCGCTGGCTGTTTCGGTTACTAACTTTACAGCTTCAAATGGATCATACAGATTGGCTCTATCAACTTTTTTCAACGCCTCTGCATATCTTTTTCCTTGTTTCATTTAATTCCTCCTTGTGGTCAATGGGATTTCTCCCGGTCGGAGCAAGCTCCTCCCACATGTGTAAGCGATTAGTCTTCTACAACAATTCCCATACTGCGAGCGGTTCCGGCAATCATGCTGGCTGCCGATTCAACCGTTGCCGCATTCAGGTCAGGCATCTTGAGTTCGGCAATCTTTTGCACTTCCGCTCTCTTGATCTTAGCGACCTTGTCTTTCTGCGGAACTGCCGAACCGGATTCGATCTTACATGCTTTCTTCAATAATACTGCAGCCGGCGGGGTTTTGGTGATAAAGCTGAAGCTTCTGTCGCCATAGACCGTGATGACAACCGGAATAATCATTCCGGCCTGGTCTGCCGTTTTCGCATTAAATTCTTTTGTGAATTGCATAATGTTTACACCATGTTGACCAAGTGCCGGGCCAACTGGCGGTGCCGGGGTTGCTTTACCGGCTGGGATCTGCAATTTAATCATACCCGTAACTTTTTTTGCCATTTTCTGTTTCCTCCATTTAAATCTCTGCACTCTTCCTGTTTCTGCGTAACAGCTCCGGCTGTTTCTCAGTTTTTCTTCCCGAATTAATTCTGCGCAGAAAAAGGATTGTTAGATAATATTGATTTTTTCGTATTCCAATTCAACCGGTGTTTCTCTACCAAAAATGGATAAATTGACAATAACCGTATGCTTATGCTCGTTAATCTCGCTAACTACGCCGACATAACCCTCAAACGGCCCGGCTGCCACGGAAATCGTGTCACCGGCTTTGACATTCCATTCCACCACGGTCAAATCAATGCCCATCGCGTGAATTTCTTTTTCCGTCAGCGGAACCGGCTTGCTGCCCGGCCCGACAAAGCCCGTTACTCCACGGGTATTGCGGATAATATACCAGGTTTCATCGTTCATGAACATTTTAACAAGGACATATCCCGGAAAAAGCTTTTTTTCAACATCTTTCTTGATTCCGTTCTTTGACTCCAAAACATGATGCATCGGCACGATCACTTCCTGAATTTGATCATTCAGCTTACGATTTTCGATCATCTTTTCAATATTGGCCTTGACCTTGTTTTCATATCCCGAATACGTATGAATAACATACCACTTTGCCTCTTCAACCATTGATACCACCTATTTTCCTAAAAGTAAATTTAAAATCAGATATTGGAATCCTGCGTCCAGCCCCGCCAAAATAGCGCCCAAAATGACCGTCACGCCCAAAACCGTCAATACGCTTTTAACCGTGGTTTGCCGACTTGGCCAAACTATCTTGCCGAACTCGCCTTTCATCTCTTTGAAAAAACCGATTTTTGGTGTTTCTGACATCTCTTGTCCTCCTGCCCATCCCATACCAATTATTTTGTTTCTTTGTGCATGGTGTGCTTCCGGCAAAATCTGCAATACTTCTTCGTTTCCATCCGCTCAGGATGTTCTTTTTTGTCCTTGGTCATGTTGTAATTGCGATTTTTGCATTCCGTACATTCCAATGTTATCTTTGTCCGCACAACTTTTACCTCCGTTAAAATTTCCGTGTCGACCGCCCAAGCAGCATTTGCCTGTCGAACAGTCAGGTTTTTGACCATAAAAAAAAGGCCCTAAAACGTGCTCAATTATATTAGCATGAATAGGGACTTTTGTCAATTAAAAAAAATTACCATTTCTAACCATTCCTATACTATTTATACCAGCATTTATATTGGCTGTTTTGACTGGATTTATTTTCACCCCTATCCGGGATATACAAATACTTTCTCCGCTACTGCATAATCATTTTGGACAGAAAAGACCTTTATTTGACTGTCTTCCCTGATTTTAATCTGATAAAGCGTACCGAAGCCCAAATATTCCGCTGATACCACCTTTCCCAAAATGGAATTGGGGTGTAACTCTTTCGATAATTTTAATTCTTCCGGGCGAATCGGATAGCAATGGTTTTGCTTAAAGTAATCCGATACCAAATCCCCTTGCAGCGAAAGATCTCCATCTTTAGCATGAAAGCAATTATCCTGCCACTCACCATGCAAAATATTGTAATTGCCAATAAATTTCGCTGTCCACTCATTCTCTGGATATTGATAAATTTGCTTCGGTGCGCCAATTTGTTCTGCTTTTCCATTCCGCAAAAGCAATACTCTGTCAGACATGGATAATGCTTCCGCTTGATTATGTGTTACATAGAGAATCGAACTTCCCAGCTTTTGATGAAGATCTTTGATTTCCCGGCGCATTTCTCTTTGCAGTTCCACATCCAAAGCACTTAACGGCTCATCCATCAGAATAAATTTAGGTCTGGTAATAAATGCCCTTGCCAGTGCTACTCTTTGCTTTTCACCACCGGAAAGCGTTGCCGGATATTGCCCGGCTTGATCGGTCAAAAACACAAATTCAAGCATATTTTTAATTCGCTCTTTTTTGGAACTTGCAGCTTCTTTTTTAAATCGCCCTGTATTTAGAACATAGTGCAAATGTTCTTCTACTGTCATATGAGGCCACAGTGCCAAAGATTGAAAGACCATGGTTACCTCTCTTTTTTCCGGCGGCAAAAAAATTCTGCCGTCATCAAATACCGTCCCATTATAAGAGATTTTCCCCTTATCCGGTCGGCACAAACCGCATATGCAGCGAAGCAATGTCGTTTTCCCACAGCCGCTGGCCCCCAAAATAGATAAAAACTCATTTTCTTCAATATTTAAGGAAATATCATCTAACACCAATGCATCATTTAATTCTTTTGACAGATTCTGTACGGTTAATCCCATAATCTCTCCCTCGGCTCAAATAAATTCCCAGTCCTATAAAAAATAAATTCAAAAATATCACACAAATAGAAAAGGCATAGGCTTTAAAATCTTCTCCGCCTTGCTGCAAATTAAAAATCGACAAGCCAATCGTCTTGGTATGGGCAGTGGATAAAATCGCCGACAATGTTACCTCATTCATCATCGGAATAAACAGCAGAAAAAAAGTATACAAAATTTGTTGTTTCATCGGCGGAAAAATTATTTTAAAAAATCGGCGCAAGTGATTGGCATCCAGCATCAATGCCGCCTCAAACGCTTCTTTTTCCAAAGCATAATAAGCGTTTCGAACACCACGCAATCCTCCCAAAAAAAAGCGATTCATATAAGCAAAAACCAGCAACAGGGAGGTACCGTAAAGCTGTACTTCTCCCATTTGAATCCCGCCCCAAAAATAAAGTACTGCCAGCGCTACAATAATTCCCGGCAAAGCATAAAAAACAGCTGCCACTCTCTCCAGCCAGTGCCAATAGATTTTTTGATAAAGAATTTGCCCCCCTATGCAGAAAAAAGCAAGTACAATACAAAGAAAAGCCGCTGCAAAACTGATTCTCATACTAAAAAAAATGGTTTGATAGGTTTCCCGTTCTGTCAGTAAGGCTGCATAATGCTTGAAACTGAGCTTATCCCACTGAAAAATATCGCAATACCTTTCTGTAAAGGAACGACTCAGCAAAAAAACAAATGGAATGGCCTGTAATAAGAAAAGAATGGATAAAACGGACCATTCTATCACTTGTCTTTTTTTAGGGGAAAAACAAATCAACGGCTCTGCCTTATTATCCCTCACTTGCCCAAAGGACTGCTTTTTGATAAAGCGGCGCTCGATCAGCAAAATCAAAAACACCAATCCTCCCGTTACGCAAGACAATGCCGCTGCCTGTGAAAAATTACTTTGCCCCAAGGAAGTAACTTTCTCATAAATCAGAGTGCTGAGCATTGGAATACGAGCAGGAATTCCCAAAAATGCTGCAATCGAAAAATTATCCACACAATATAAAAGAACCAATAAAAAGGCGGCCAAAAAAGAAAAGCGCAGAGCAGCAAAATCAATATTCCAAATGCTCTGCAACAAAGAATAGCCTGCATTTTGCGAGGCACGAATCGGCTCTGCCGGAAGTTCTTTCATCGCATAGTATAAAAAGGAATAGGCAATCGGAATACCGCATAAAGTAAAAATAAATATCATGCCCGCAGCCGAATAAAGCCGAAAAGAAAACAGCACACCAACCACTTCATTCCAAGCAAACGCAATCACATAAGATGGTATCAAAAAAAAGTTGTAAATAAAAAATACGATGAACGGCTGCTTGCCGATATTGCTGTATGCCATCAAAAACGCCAATGCTCCCCCTATCAGCAAAGCCAATAAGGATACCGCCGCTGCAATCCCAAAAGTATAAAAAATTGCCAGCCACACCCTTTTGCTGCCTATCACTTCAAAATAAGCAGCAAAAGAAAGGACACGGCCATCTTTGATACTATAAATAAACAGATAGGCCATCGGCAATAAAAAACTGATGAATACAACTGCAAATACAAAAAAACCGCTTTTTTTCATATTATTCTTCCTGAAAAAGCTGCTTGAATTGTTCTTTATTTGCTTCTCTTTCTTTTAAAATTTGAATGTTGTCAACCGGCATCCTCTTCAGTTCATGAATGGGTATTCGGTTTGGCAGCGGCGCAACATCTTTACGAATTGGAGTATAGCCTTGGCTGGCAATCAGTTTTTGTCCTTCCATAGAAAGAATAAACTCTATCAATTTTTGAGCTGCCTCTTTATTTTTGGTCGTATTTAAAATTGCAACCGGCTCTGTAATGGCAAGCACTCCCTCTGCCGGATAAACAAAATCAATTTTCTCTCCACTTTCTTTGGCTTTTATTGCCATAAAGTCAACCAAAATACCAACGCTTCTTTCTCCGCTTAAAATGCTATTTTTAACCGAGCCGTTTCCTTTCCCAACAAATACTTTTTGCTCTTTTAACGCTTTGTAATAATCAAACCCAAACTCTTTGTTTTGAACAAAGGTACTAAGTTGATAGGAAGCCGCACCGGAATATAATGGACTTGGTATCACCAAATGCTCTTTATAAACAGGGTCTAATAAATCTGCAAAACTCTTGGGAACTTTGGGGCAATTTTCTGTATGATAGGCAATTCCTGCGCTGATGACCTTTGTTCCAAAATAATAATTTTCCTTATCCATGACACTTGCTTCGCAGTTTTCTGCTTCTTTTGCGGCATAGCTCAGCAGCATATTTTGTGCTTTGAGGCTTTGCATGCTAACATCATCGGCAATCCAGAGAATATCAGCAGCAATTACATTCTTTTCTTTTTCCGCCATTAGTTTAACCATGACTTCTTCCGTTCCTGAACGGAAAAACTCGGTTTCAATCTCTGGATAAAGTTTCTTAAATTCAGCCAATATCTGTTTGGTGTCTTCTTCCGGCTGCGAGGTATAAATGGTCAGCTTTGACCCCGCTGCTTTTTCCTCTCCTGCCGAATCCTGCTTTGGCACATTGCCGCAAGCACTTAAAAAAACAAATATAAAAAATAAACGGATAATCATACCTAATTTCTTCATAATTTTCTCCTGTTCTCACATGCCGAATGACTTACCTAAACGTTAGCATATTTGATAATTTTTTTATGCTATTTTCGATTTTTATTTTGTTGCAGCTTTTCTTTTAAAACTATTTCTGCAAAACGACAATATTTTCCATTCCATATCTTTGCTGCAAATAACTTATGGTTTCTGTAATATGCTCTGTCGGAGTGGAAGCGCCTGCGGTAATTCCTATGTAAATTTCCTCCTTACTTTCCAGTTCCAGCTCCAAATCCTGCACCTCCACCGGTTCTTCCCAGTAAAAAACTTGCCGGCAGTGCCTCTTTGCCAGATGAAACAGTTCCCTTGTATTGGAGCTGTTTTTTCCTCCTAACACAATCATATAATCTGCCTTTTGAGCAATTGCTTCCGTTTCTTTTTGCCTTTGAAACACAGAATCACAAATAGTATTTTCTGCCAAAAAATCAAATTGCAATGCCTTTAGGCAGCCAATCATTTCTTGATACTTTGCCGGTGAGTAAGTGGTCTGCACCAACACCAAATATGACAAATTTCGCTTTTTCGGGTCTTTGGAAAGCAAAATAATATCCTCCTCTGTTTCCAAAACAGCCGAAATCTCCTTACCTCGATCTAAAAACGCCTGTACTTCGGGATGCTTTTTTTTACCAATGATGAGAATTGCCCGCTCTTTTTCCTTCTCAATTTTAGCATGAATCCGTTTGACATAAGGACAGGTCGCATCAATATATTGCCTGCTTTGATCTCTTAACCTAACTTCTTCAGCCATTCCCGTACCATGACTTCGTGACACAATGGTTGATACCTTATGTAAGCCATCCAAAATAGAAATTCCTTCTTCCCTTAATGTGGCAATCATGCTTGGATTATGAATCAAATCCCCATTGGTATACACCGGCAAAGCCGAATCTTTCCTTGCCTTTCTTGCCATAGCAATGCTTCTTTTTACACCAAAGCAAAAGCCAGCTGACTGTGCCGCTCTAAGAAAAATCATCTGCTCTTTCCTTTCCGGCTTTTTTTCCCGCTTTCATTCCCTCAATTTCTTTCATCAGTTCTACCACCAAATCTTTCTCCGCCACCTGACGCAGTACCTTGCCTTTTTTAAAAATAATACCTCTACCCTTTCCACCGGCAATCCCAATATCAGCATCTCTAGCTTCTCCGGGTCCATTGACCGGACAACCCATTACTGCAATATGTAACGGGAAACCCAAGTTTGCCGTTCTTTTTTCCACTTCACTTGCAATCCCGATTAAATCAATTTCTGTCCGGCTGCAAGTCGGACAAGACACAAAATTGACTTCATTTTGGCGTAATTTTAACACCGATAAAATATCCTTGGCTGCTTCAATTTCTTCCACCGGATTTCCTGTCAAAGAAACTCGAATGGTATCACCAATTCCCTGCATTAGCAATGCCCCTATCCCAATGGCTGATTTGATACTGCCCCGTCTTATTGTTCCGGCTTCTGTAATCCCAATGTGTAAAGGATAGTCAAACCTTTGTGAAAATTTCTGATAAGCCTCCATACAGGTGAATAAATCACTTGCCTTTAGAGATACTACAATATCTCTAAAATCCAAATCTTCTAAAACAGCAATATGCTCATAAGCTGACGCAATCAATGCCTCTGCACAGATACCGCCATATTTTTGTCTGGTTTTTTCCGATACCGAACCCGAATTGACTCCCACCCGAATGGGAATATTTCTTTCTTTGCAAGCCTTGACCACACTGGTAACTTGCTCCTTCCTCGGCAAGATTCCAGGATTCAGACGGATTTTATCAATTCCGTTTTCAATGCAAACCAGTGCCAGACGATAATTCCATTGAATATCCGCTACCAAGGGAATTTTAATTTGTTTCTTGATTTCCGCTATGGAAGCTGCCTCCTGATAATCGGAAACGGCAACTCTGACCATTTCACAGCCGACTTTTTGCAATTCCTGTATTTGCGCCGCAGTCGCCTTTACATCTGCGGTTTTAGTATTAGTCATGCTTTGAATCAGAATCGGACTGCCACCACCCAGCTGCTTGTTGCCTACGCAAACCTTTCTGGTTAATCTTCGATCCATAAAACTCCTTCCTCACTTTCCCCAGCACTTCCTTCTTCATACTTTAAAATATCTCCCGGGGAGCAGTCCAGCGCCTTACATATCGCATCCAAAGTAGAAAAACGAATCGCTCTGGCTTTGTTGGTTTTTAAAATTGAAAGATTGGTCATGGATACCCCGACTTTTTCTGACAACTCCTTTAAACTCATTTTCTTTTCCAGCATCATAAAATCTAAATTAATAGTTATCATAACACTCTCCTAAATGGACAGCTGACTATCTTCATAATATTCTTTGCCCTCTATCAACAACACTTCCACCAATGACGAAAATACAAATACCATAGCCACGCCGCCTAAAATCACAAATGGCAATATATTAAAATAGCGAATCAGAGCATAGCCATAAATCAAAAATTCAAAAATAGAAGCTATTTTTATCCTGCGTACATATTGAATCGTTTCCTTGCAAAATCCTTTTTGCTTTTTCAGGGAAATGCTGATTTTGAGCAAACTGTGAAAAATCCAAAAAACCGGTATCAAAGTAACCATGATAAATATTGTTATATCAGCGGTTACTATAATGTCAAAATACCGGCCATAAAGCTGTGTCAAAAAAGGCATTGCCACCACAAACACAAAAGCCGCAATCATTCCGCCAGCACTTAGTAAGTGCAAAAAATTTTTAATAAAATTTTGTCGTTTCATATCTCCTCAACCCCATTCTTTTTTATGATTTTCATTATATATTTTATGATAAACATAAAAATATTGCAAGCCTTTTTTGAAAATTTTTATGTTTTTCTCAATCCATTTTAAAATACAACCTTAGCAAATAAAAAATGCTGATCTTTTTTGGGGTTGGCAATGGAATTTTCCTTGCTAGCCCTTCTTATTTTTTTCCAAAAAGAAAGACATTACAGAAAGAAGCTATGAGCTTTCTTTTCTGTGATGTCTTTAACTATCCATTGCTTGATACTGCCGAAAATCATCCGCTTTGTTCTCGGCGCAATTATTTAAATGGGAATTTGCCAAAGTTTTGAAATAAAAATAACTCAACTTTCCCATAGTCTTTTTTGGCTCTGTCCCGCTCAGAGAGCGGGTGCATGAACCCACTCTCGCGATTTGCTTTGCAAATCGCATTCCGTTCTTGTCCATGCAACGAGCCTAAAAAAGACTGTTCTGTCGAACATGGGAAAGTTGAGAAAATAAAAAACAGTTCTCGTTTTGCAAAACATAGGAACATCGCATCATTTATTTTAACTCCGCCGGTTTCTCCTCAACTTCCGCTTCGATTGTCTCCTCTTTCCTTTTAAACGGCAAATACTCCAAGACAAACACCAGCAGAAAAACGGCGAACACCATAAACTTATAGCCGAGGCTGCCGTCAAAACCACCTAATTTTAAAGTCGGCGGTGCCGCTTCTAAATAATTATAATTCCCCTGTAAAAAGAAATTGGCCAGTGCCGCCGCACCAAAATACACCACCAATGCCTGCACTGCTTTACGAAAATCCTTTCGCCCCGGATAGTACTGATACACTGCCAAAAAATAAATATTGGTCAGCAAAACCATCCCATGACCGATAAAAAAGGAAAAATACATGGCATGGGGAAAGGTGTAACCGGAAGTATCAACCACAATCAGCGGCAGCACGCCGAAAATAATGCCAAAGTAATAAAAAAAGAAAACCCATCTCCGGCGGCCGGTAAATAGAGTATATAAAATCGCCAAAATCACCAGCCGGCAGGCATAGAGCGGCAAAACCTCTTTGACCCCGATTCCATAGGTAAAGTAATACAGATACATCCCGCTTCTGGCTAAAAGGAGCAGAACTCCCGCCGCAATTTCCAGCCGCCGCCTTGTCCACTCCGGCAGGGCTTGCAGCCGCTCCCGAAAAACAATCACCAGCACCGCCAAGACCGCAATCAGGCACAGCGCCGTGATATGCTCGGGTGAAAACAAGTGAAACTCAGCCGCATCCGGATTATAGTACAAATATCTCATTTTTTCCCTCTCATTTGCCCTCTGATCATTCTTTGCAGAATCGCTGCTGCCTGCTCCAATTCTTTTTCCCGGCCGGCAAAAAAGCCCTTGACTGCCGGACAATAATAAAGCCTCTTTGCTTCTGTACCCGCTGACACCCGCTCCCGTTTGCAGCCGTTGCGGCAAAGCGAAACATAGCGGCAGGTCCGGCACTCCGCCGGAAAAGGAATCGACTCGGCAATAAAGCGCTTGGCTCTATCTGAGCCCTGCATTTCCGCCAGAGAAACTTCGCCAATCTTACCCAACAACCATTCATCCAGCACATAAAAATCGCAAGGGTACACCTCGCCATTGCCCTCAACTACAAACTGCACGCTGCACCGCCCCTGCATGCTGCAAGCCTCCGGCGGCCGTCCCAAAAAAATCCCCAGCCAGTTATCCAAATGCCGGATACTGATATATTCACCCTTTTTTAAATCCATGAACCACAAATCAAAGATTTTTGTTAAAAAATGCTCATAATCACGGTTGGTCAGAGCATAGCCGGCCATGCCCTTTTCCTCGGCAAATGGCTCTAAACAAGGAATAAACTGCAAATACCGAAAACCCTGTTTGCGGAAAAAGCGATAACTGCTTTCAATATGCTTGGCATTTTGACCGGTTACGACGGATAGAATGTTATACTCTACTTTTTCCCGGTCAAACAGTTGCGCCGCCGTCATCACCCGCTGAAAGGTACCGCCGCCGCTTTTATCATGACGATTGCGGTCATGCAGCTCTCTGGTTCCGTCCAAGGACAGCCCAACCAAAAAATGATGGCGGTGCAAAAACTCCGCCCATTCCTGATTGATCGCAAAGCCGTTCGTCTGCATGGCGTTATTGATCCGCAGCTTTTTATGATTGTACTTTTGCTGAAACTCAATCAGTTTCCGGTAAAAATCCAATCCCACCAAAGTCGGCTCACCGCCCTGAAAGGCAAATCCGCACATACCGTCGGCATACTCTAAGGCCTCTTTCACCAGCTGCTCTAACATTTCTGCCTGCATAAAGCCCTTAAAGCCGCAGAGGCGGCTGGCTGCCACATCATTGTAAAAACAATATTCGCAGACCATATTACAGGCGGCCGAAGCAGGCTTAATCAATAAATTAATCGGCGGCATAGCCCAGTTCCTCCGCTCTCCGCCCATCAATGATACATTCTGTCAGCTGGTCGCCCTGATACACCATTTTCATGGAAAAGAAATCCTGCCGGCTTTCCAGTAAGCGGTGAAAAATCCGGTCGCCCTGCCACATCTCCAGTGTTTCCAGCTCGGCCTTGGGAATCCACTGCAAATCGCCCTCATTGCACTCAATCTGCTCCCCGCTGAAGCGATCGGCCGTAAACAGAAACAAATACATCGCCGGTTCTTCATTATAGCAAAAAGTTAAAATCGCCCGGTAACGGTAGTTTTCCAAGGTATATCCGGTTTCTTCCTTAACCTCTCTAATCACACATTCTTCCGGCGACTCCCCGGCTTCGACATGACCGCCGACACCGATCCACTTACCGTGATTAACATCATTTTCTTTCTTGGTTCGATGCAGCATCAGGATTTTATCCTCTTTTTCCAGATAGCAAACCACCGTTACATTTCTCGGGTCTTCCATTTCCGCCTCCCAAACACAAAAGCAGTTTCGGCTTTACAGCCGGGTCGAATCCGCCGGCAAGCCTTTTTTTAAGCCCAGACCGATTCCGCAGGTAATGACCGCCGCTAAGAGTGCCTCCATTACGCCGTTACTGGCAACTACCCCCAAAAGCAAATAAATCAGCGCCTGCCGGTTCGCCAACTGTAAAACCTGAAAAGCTGGCGAGTTTAAAAGTTCATTTCCATATAAAAAATAAAGCATTGACAACACCAATACGGTATTGGTTAAGCTCCCGGCAATTCCGCCGATAATCAGCGCTGGTGTCTGTTTGTGAAATAATTTTTTAATCAGCTGATACGCCCAAAAGGATGCTACGCCGATAAAGGTACGCGGCAGCACTGACAGCAGCGGGTTGACAAATAAAGGATCTAAGATTGTTGCCGGCCGCATCAGGGCATGCAGCAAACTGACCACACCCATCGCCGTTCCCAAAGCCGCTCCATGAACCGGCCCCAGCAAAATACCGCCTAAAATGACCGGCAGCATCGTAATCGTGGCGGATACCCCGCCGATTGGTATGGCCCCCAGCGGGGTAACATCCAAAATAATGCCGATTGCCAGCAGCACGCCTAAAATAACAAGATTTCTGGTTTTTTGATTTACTCTTACGTTCATTTTTTCCTCCGTTCTCGTTCCGTGTGGATACAAGACAATGTCTATTACCATCCTTTAGTATATCATAAAATATTTCAACTGCCCAGAAAAATATTTTATAATTCGCTTATATTTTTCTTATATTTCCCTGAGAAAATCTTCTTTTGACTCCGCCTGCCCGCCAAAGGCAAATTCTCCCGTCAAAAACACAATTTTGCGGCGTATGGGACAAACCGGCAAGCAGTCGTCATATCCGGTTTATTTTTCTTGTCTACCGCCGTTTACTCCCTCTCCGTAAAGCGCCGCAAAATAAAGCTCAAGCTTAGCAAAAAGTTCTTCCTTTTCTCTTTGATATTCCTTAATTAAAAGCTCCGCTCCGATTTCATCAAACAGCACATCATCCCCGGCCGTATGCACCTTTAGCTGCAAGTTGCCCTCAGGGGAAAAGCCAATCTCCAAAATGCCGCCGGCTTCTTCGGCAAAGCGAACACACATCAAACGCAGCTCACCTTTGATATCGGCCGGTAAGTTTTGATAGCGCGGATTAAAATAGTATTTTTGCTGATAAGAATTGGCCGCCGCCAAAACCAAATTTTCTGCATTTTTTCTCATAGCTTTTTTTCCTTTATTTTCCCTTTTTTTCTTTATTTTCCTTTATTTTCCTTTATTTTCCTTTATTTTCCTTTATTTTCCTTTATTAATTTCTTGTTTTTTCAATGTTCCTCGCATACAATTCAGCGGCTGAAAGGCAAAATCATTAACTCTTGACTCAACTTTCCCCTGATCGAAGTGCTGCGCACTTCTTTCCGGGTGGGCGACCTACCCTGATCGAAACGCTCCGCATTTCTGCCCGGGCGGTCTGCCATAGTCTTTTTTGACTCTATCCCGCTCGAAGAGCGGGTGCCCCTGGTCGAAACGCTATGCGTTTCTGCCCGGGTGGGCGACCTA
>CAUUKX010000057.1:0-14038 GCA_963545585.1 uncultured Lachnospiraceae bacterium | reverse complement strand
CCATAGTCTTTTTTGGCTCTATCCCGCTCTAAGAGCGGGTGGATGGGTTTCACTATCGGCGATTTGCTTCGCAATTCGCCTAACGTTCCCACCCATCCAACGAGCCTAAAAAAGACTGTTCTATCGAACATGGGAAAGTTGAATAACAGAAATAGAAAAAAATAATACCGTAGGGACTGCTGTTAATGATAAAAAATCATAGCAGCAGTCTTTTTACGGTATTTTTTAGCGGTGTGATGGAATGGCTGGTCAGCAGAGGATATTCCTACACGCTGCCAGCCATTCCCATTTTAAGATTTGTGTTTGCGTTTATAGACGTTTGCTGAGACGTTTATTTTTCCATGATTTTCAGCAAACGGATTAAGATTTCAGCCATTTCTGCTCGTGTAATAAGGTTTTGCGGATAATACTTGCCGTCTGGTCGTCCTTTTAGGATTCCACCTCTTGTTGCCCAGCGGACAGCATCTTTGGCATAATCTGCCGTTTCGGCATCATCAGCAAAAACGAGCCGATTTTCGGAAAGCATGTCTGCCGCTGTTTTCAGCTTAGACTGCGCCATTGCAAAACGATACAAGATAACAAGAAAGTCTTGGCGAGTAATTTCTTGGTTCGGATGATAATCGCCGGTTTCATCTCCCATGATGTAGCCCTTTTCTTTTGCCCAAGTAAGAGCATGGTCATACCAAGTGGAATTGGCTGCTGTCTCTGGCACTTTGCCGCCTTCCTCCAGCCGGAATAAGATGACTGGCAACATGGCGCGGCTGACTTTTTCCTGTGGTGCAAAGGTGTCGGCACTTATGCCTTGTAGTAAACCTTTTTGGTACAATGTTTCAACAGCTGTCTCATACCAGATACCGGAAGGGACATCCTTGAAAGAATGGCTCTTTGGAGCAGTCTTTTGCTCGTTGGCAGGTTTGTTATCGGGTTTGGCGTTTGGCTCTTTGCTGTCCGTCGGCTTCTGGGAAGCACTTGGTGCTGGCAGGGTCGGTGCCGATTCACCGGGAGTGTACGGTGCGGGAACTTGCTGGCTGCGATAGGTTTGAAGGCGTTTATGGAGTTCCAGCCAGGTGGGGCTGTATTCTGGCAGCTGCATTAATGCCTGCATCAGTTTTTGTTCTGTTTCGGCGCTGTAACTTTCCGCCATAGCAGCATCAAACATCGCTTTTACTTCCTTTTCCTTAGCCAGCAGATTACTTCTGCCGTCTAATTGAGCAATCGCCGCTTTCAGTGCATTTGCCGTCTGGTCGATATGTTCCTGCATAACCGTACTTTCAAATAAATGCTGTAGCTGATTTTCTGCATTGGTCAGAGCCTGCTCCAAAGCTGCCCGCTTTTCTGCGGTCGCATAGGGATACGAAAGCTCTAATTTGAGAGTTTGTGCCACTTTTATCTGACGGATTAATTCTTCTGTCTGTAAATCCTGCGGCAGTGGTACGAGTTCTTTGGCTTCGGATTTCTTTTCAAAAAATTCCAGTTCCGTGATTACGCCTAGATTTCCGTCTGACTGCGTGATGGTAAAGCGGATATATTGCGCCTGCGTGGCAGCCGGAAAAACGATAGGGTTATCATAAATATTGGCAGGAGTCCAAGGCATGGCGGCATTGGTCAGGACTGGCGTCCAGTTTTCGCCATCACTACTGACTTCTACGCTGTATTGTTTAATCCTGCCAGCTCCATTTGGCCGATTAAAGCGAGCCACATAATTTAGCTTTGATAGCAGATGCGGCTTATCCAGCTTTACAATCAACCAGTGCGGAACCGTTGTTCCGGCATTCCAATCATTATGCCAGAAATTGTTGATGTTTCCGTCAACTGCCTTGTCCTTGGTGGCGTCTCCGTCGTACGGCGCTTCGGAACTGGCGTTGGTTGCCTGAATCAGGTCGGGATGAATTTGTTCTTCTTTGATTTCATACTCTACCTCGTGTTTGGAAACCCGCACTTTATCCAGCGCATTTTTCAAGCGACCGGTATATTCGCTGATTTCTTCTTCTGGCAAATACGACTGCTGCAGGAAAGTTTTGACTTCGGCTGCAACTGCCGTCAGCTCCGGTTTAAACTCGTCGGAATAAGTAGAATCGGCTAAAATCCGTTCGGCATTGCGCAGCAGATTTTGGAGCATTGCCGTATCCGGCAAGTAAAGGGTCAATTCCTGAAGGGCCTGACTGAGCTTTTTAACTGCCAGATCAATATGTTCCTGTGCAAACAAATCGCTGTTTAATCTTTCTTCGGCGTAGGCCAGCGCTTGCTCCAGATTGTAAATGCTGTCTTTGGTATAACGCTGTTTAAAATCCGGTGCTTCCTTTATTTTGGATGCTTTTTGAAAAAGATTTGCTAAAAGGTCTTTATTTACCTTTGTGGTAGCTTTTTCCAAAATTTTCAGATTATCCAAAATAAAGTCTTTCACCCCAGAAAAATCAGCATCAACGGGATTAACGCCGGATAAATCGGCCGGTGTCTGGTTACTGAAAATTCCAATCCAGTAATCCTCTTTACCCGCCGGGACGGAAAATTCAAAGCTATAATGTCCGGCTTCTTTTTCTGTATGAAAGCGCGTGCCGGAAAGGCTCTCGGAATAAACAACGGTTTCTGCGCCCAATTCATCATAAGATCCGCTGCCGATAATAAAGTCAAAGGCTTTGTCCGTTCCGGCCAAATAGTCAAAGCTGACCTGATAGGTCTTGCCCGGCTGGAATTGATAATTTTGCGGAATGGTATAAAAAAGCATTCGGTTTCTGCCAATCAGGCCGTTGATTTTCAGCGACCAGTTCCCATCAATGACATCAGAGATTTGTTTTGTATGCCAACCCCGCTGCGTATAGGGTTCATGCCGCTCGGACAAATGCTGGCGGTTATCCTGTACGCCCTCTACATGTGCAACGACAAAGGGATATAGACCTTGCGGCACATTTTCAAAATCCTGAACTAGGAGTTTCCCCTCGGTTGTTTCCGAGTAAGGAATGTCGGCTACTTCCATCACCCGAATATCATCAAAATAAGCTGTGCCGTCCCCAGCTTCTCGGCCGATTCGTAAGGATAGGCCATCTGCCGAACTGGGAGTTTGGAAGAACACATACATATTTTGGAAATAGCTGGTTCCGTCAACGGTATAGGACTGGCGGTTGGTATTGTGCGAATACGCTTGCACATAGTTGAGTGCCAACGATTTTCCGGTTTCGTTTCTATGCCGCAGATAGCCGTTTTGAGCAATTTCCAGAAAGGCCTTGGCATCGCTCCGGTTTTCTACGCCGACATAGGCAGCGTATCTTGTATTTGGCTTTAGTTCGGTCAGCGGCTGGTTCAGAGTAACTTTCTCTGTGTTGTTGCTGATTTTTAAAACCTGAGTACCCGATTCCGTATCCACTACACGGATGGTTGTTTCGCCGTGCTTGCCTTCTTCCCCGCCGGTAATCTGCCAGTGAGCGAGGCTTCTGGAGTTAAAGCCAGTATCAACGATATGGGCATGATTGGACCATTCCACGCTCCGGTCTTCTGGATGCGGTGTTTTATAGAGGACATAAGGCGTGCCGTCCGTTAGTTTTAGCTGAATCCGGCCATTATTTACCGGGATTTCCTGCTCATTGCTTCGGCCTAAATCCGTCAGTTCATAGCAGTAGAGTTTATCAAGGTCAGCCCATGTTTCCAGCAGCTGCCAATCGGCCTCTGTGCTACGGTTAGTGAAAGCATATAGTTTTTCTTCGCTTTCTGGCAGCCGTTTGCCATTGGCGTTCCAGTACCAAGGCAGCAAATATTCCACCAGTGTTTCATCTTTGGGGGCGTGATAATCCGGTTTTTCCCGCAGTATTTCCCGGCCGTCTAAAGTCATGGTGCGAGAGCGGTAGCTTTCCGGGTTAGCATTGTAATCAGCAGCGCCTCTTTCAATGACCAGATTTTTGTTTAAGGCGGAATTGTTTAGTTCAATTTTTACATCCGGGATATAAGAGGGAACATCCGGCAAAGCGATAGGATTTCCATTTTCCCATTTCATAACTTCAAAATGCTGCACAAACTTAGACGGCACGTCTACCCGGAATAAGTTGTAAATATATGCCGCATAGCCGTTTCGTCCCTGCCAGCCCTCAAAATCTTTCATATTGTAGCCGCCCAGCAGCGGGTTTAAGGCCGCACCGCTGTAAGAGGCGTAGTTGGCTGTCCAAGAATCCCGCTGACTGTTTTGGATGAAACGAATCAGCTTGGAATTGATCCCTTTGTTTTGGAAGCCGCCGTAAGTTACATCGGCTGCCCAGTGCTGGAAGATGGCGGCATTTGCTAAGGCATGCCCCCATTCACCGGCAACGGCCCAGCCCTGTTTTTGAATTTCTTTGGCTAACTGACTGCTCGGCCAGCTGCTGTTATCACCGGACTGGCCATTGCCCCAAACATCGACATAAATATAGTCCAAATCATTTTTGCCGCTGCCGTTGTCAAGCGCTTTGGCTAAATCGGCAAAACGCTCCGCCCGGCCGTTTTTCAGGTCATAATCGGCATTGATATTAATTCCCTGATCCAGCCAGTTCCATCCGTAGGAATAGCCGGAGCCGTTTTTTTTCAAACGCTCTTCGGAAAAATATTTGGATTCTGGATAGGTTTCCGAGGCGTTGACATGAATACCGAAGCGGGCGCCGTATTTATGGCCTTCGGATAAGAGAAGCTTCATATCCTCCGCACCGCCAATGCGCCTGCCGATATCGGCATAATTTAAATGACCGGAGTCATGCCCTTCACTACCGTAGCCTTTGAGCAAAATATTTTGACCAAGGCCATCGGTGTTTAAGAAAACCTTTTTGACATTATCCAAGGTAACTAAAAACGGGTTCTGCGCCTGTGAACCAAAGTTCATGGCAATCCGAATGGCTACGGTATCCGGCACTATTTCCGAGCCGAAGCGATGGGGCGCAATTGCCCGATAGGCTAAAGCACCGTCGTTCCAGTTGATGATGCCGTCTTGATTGGCATCGCCGACGATTTTAACCCGAATAAAGGGGAGTTCGGTTTCACCGGCAATGGTTTCGTTTTGCACCCGGTACTCGACCCCACGCTGATATACCCAAGGCGTGGAGCCTAAGCCGATGGACTTTGAGCCATCGCTTTCTTCCGTTATTGTCGCCTTGACAAAGTCCCAGTCATAGGGGCTTTGGCCTTGCGCCAAATCGGAATTGGTATAAAGCGAAGCGGCTAAAGTATCATTATGAATTTCGGCAATATAATAAGCGCCCTCCCGTACAGGAGTCAAATCCGTTAATTCTCTGACAATGTCGCCGCCGCTTCGGGTATTGGTTCGGATTTTGCCGGCGTGCATCTGCGGCGAATTCTGTCTGGAGTTGATGGATACCAGCGACAGATTGGGAACTTCAATTGTCCGAACCAGATAGCGGTCTTCGGTCAAATCCGTATTATGGTTTTCAATTTCGGTAACTGCCCAGCGCAGCATATCGGCATCTAAGACGATTTCCGCTTTTAGGGTACAGTTGATATCCCCATCCATGCATTTTAAGGTATATTCTACTTTATGATCGGCTGTTTTTTGGGAACTTACCTCGGGGAAAATCTCAATATCATTGATGGTAAGTGCGCTTAACCGATTTTTTTGACCGTTCATCACGGCGTTATTGTGTTCTTTCATTTTATAAGAAATAACCTGTGGAAATTCCTTGCTGACGATAACTTCCATTTGTTCGCTGTGCAAAATCTCCGTTTCCATAGCTGTCTCCGGCTTTAGTCCGGCAATTGCCGCTTTCAAAGCGTCAATTTTTTCGGTGATTTCTGCCTGTGTATTATAAAAATTAGACAAACCGCTTAAAACCGCTTTTAATTTCAGGCGGCTGCTGGTGGTATACTCTGGACTGCTTGCCTTTTCTTTGGCATCTTGCAGGATTTGAGTATATTCGGTCATATCAAGGCTGGGGAGAGAATCAAGTGGACCATTTTTAATGGAACGGATTTCGATTCCTTTGGGAAGATAATGATCACGAAATCCGATATGGCCTTCTTCATCGGGATAACCGGACACATCAGAAACGGTCTTATCGGCCGCTAAAGTATCGTTTATATAAAGTTTTACATTATTGTTCTGATAGCGAATCTTTAATTTGTACCATTCCTGTGGCCGAATGATGGGTGCGGAAAAGAAAGCTCCCCATCCGGCGGCACTTTCAATTAGCCAGCTGCTTTGGCCGTTCTCATTTTTTTCAAACTTGACCATGGCGTGCCTGCTTTGCGATGCCCGATAAATGATACCAAACCGGCCTTCATTAGAGTTATCGCTTTTGATGCCGGAAAAACGCAAAATAAACTCAACTTCGCCGTCTTTCAGCAGAGGTGATTCGGTATTCATAACTTTAATGTCTTTAAATTCCGTTCGGTGATAGGTCAGGATTTCCTCGTCTTTTAATTCCGGCTGATACTGGGTAAAATTGTTTCCGTTTAGGGCTTTCCATTTTTCCCATGCGGATTTTTGCAGTCCAATACTGGCCGGAGTTACGGCTGCCGGCATTTGCGGAAAACCGCTTTGCAGTGAAGGTTCGGACAGAAGAAGATTTGACTGTGGCTTAGCTTCTTCTGGTGATATCTCTTTTTCGTCTGGAGTTTGTGGTACTTCCGGTTCTTCGGATTCTTCCGGTATTTCTTCAAGAAGTGTTTGTGTTTCTGTTGTCGGGACGGTGGTGCTGCTTTCTGCGTTAGCAGGGAGCGATGTTCCCCATAGATGAGCCAGTATACAGATTGTCAGCAGCCATACCAGTGTCTTTTTGTGCACCATGATGTTCTCCTTTCAAGTTTCTGTTTTTTTCCCTAATGGGATGTGGCATCCTTATTATAACCTATTATTTATTTATGTTCAATATGTATAGTTGATAAATTATGAGGTGCTGTTTTTTTAGTTATAATGAGTTAATTTTTAGAGAAATATTTTGTATTTTAACTCAAATCAGGAAACCGGCAAGAAGAAACAAGTAAAAATAAATAAAAACCTCTTGATTTATTTGCAGAAAATAAGTATAATATTTTTATAAAAAATTTAGGGAGTAATCATTGGATGGCGGTATCTTTTTATGGTTTGAAAATTTTGAAGGCTTGCCGACTGGAAAGGAGGAGAGAACGAAAGGCCGTTTGATGGATAAAGATTTGAAAGAAACGGGTAAGGATTCTGCTTTTTAGGACTCAGAAACTTACGCCCGGGTTCTTTGAGCAGAAGAATTTCCAAACGATTTTGTTTGCCGCCCGAAAGCGTGGACCGCTTCAGTGGAAAAAGCGGGGCAAAAATGTTAAAAGCAAATCAATAAAACTTAGGAGGATAATAATGAAAAAAATAATCAGTTTTATGCTTTCTCTGATCATGGTTTTGAGTTTGGCAGCCTGCGGTGAAAAGCCAACCACGAAGGAAGATACATCCAAGGAAACGCAGAAAGAAACAAAAAAAGACAATTCATCCGAAGCGCAAAAGCAGGAAATGCCGCAAGCAGGGCAGGAACTGACAGTTTGGTGCTGGGATCCGGCATTTAACATTTATGCGATGCAAGAAGCAGAAAAAGTTTATAACCAAAAACATGCCGATGCGCCGATTAAGCTGAATATCGTAGAAACCCGGTGGTCGGATTTGCAGACTAAGTTTACGGCGATTGGCACGTCCGGACAAACCGAACAATTGCCGGATATTTTCTTAATGCAGGATAATGCGTATCAAAAGAATTATCAATTTTATCCCAATTTATTTGCTGATTTGACCAATTCAGGGATTGATTTTTCCAAGTTTGCTCCGTCTAAAGTGGCATATTCGGTTGTCGATGGAAAAAATTTCGGTGTACCGTTTGACAATGGTACAGTGGTAAATGCCGTCCGGAGAGATTATCTGGAAGAAGCAGGCTTTAAGCCGGAAGACCTGAAAGGAATTACTTGGAAAAGATTCATTGAAATCGGGGAACAAGTTAAGGCTAAGACTGGTAAGCCGATGTTAGGTGTCATCAGCGGCGAGCCGGATTTGGTGATGATGGGACTGCAGTCCTGCGGCGGGAGCTTGTTTAAAGAAGACGGCAGCCTGAATATGGAAGATAACAAGGTATTAAAGGATTTGATTCTGGTATATAAAGAGCTGATAGACAAGGGTATTGTTCAGGAAGTCAATAACTGGGATGAGTTCATTTCCGGCTTTACCAGCGGTAATGTGGTTGGTACGATTCAGGGCTGCTGGATTTTGGCCTCGGTGCAGACAACAGCCGATCAGGAAGGAAAATGGGCAGTTGTTGATATGCCTAAACTGTATGAAGACGATGCCAAGTCGACGAACTTCTCCAATAACGGCGGTTCCAGCTGGGGAATTGCCGGAACCAGCAAAAATAAGGAGCTGGCAGCGAAGTTTTTAGGCGAAACCTTTGCTGACAGCGTAGAGTTTTATAATACCATTCTGCCGTCATCCGGTGCAATTGCAACTTATTTGCCGGCCGCAAACACGGAAGCTTATAAGCAGCCGCAGAAATTCTTCGCAGATCAAAAGATTTATGAAGATATTGTCGGTTTTGCATCCAAGGTTCCAAGCAGTGCCCCCGGGGTTTATTACTATGAGGCCAAAGATGCGCTGGGAACGGTCATTGTTGGCATCCTCGGCGGAGAAGATATTGATAAAGCATTAAAAACAGCTTCGGATGAGGTTAAGTTTAAAATGGGCGAGTAAGCTCTAAAACCTGTTTTATCATGCAAGGGCTGCCACGAGAAAAAGCCGCGGGAAATTAATTTTCACGCGGCTTTGTGCGGCATCCCTTATTTGCTTTTAAGCATAAATATCTATTTGCCTGAGCTTCACACTTGCCATTCGCTATCATGGTAATAAATGGCAAAAGGCGTACTAAAACGGTAAGGAATTGAGGGGAAATGGATGCGGAAAGAGAGGAAATGATATGAAACTTTCACTTGCCAAAAGACAGAGCTTGACGGGCTGGATATTTTTGTTTCCGGCGGCGGCTTTAATTGCATTGATGAGCTTTTATCCAATGCTTCAAGCTTTGATTTTATCGCTGCAAAAAGGAGCGGGAACGAATTTTCAATTTGCCGGCTTGTTTAATTATCAAAGAATGTTGGCCGATGAGGTTTTTAAAACAGCACTGAAAAATACGTTTTTGTATTTGGGAATTCAGGTGCCGATTATGTTGCTTTTGGCTATTTTACTGGCAGTTTTGCTCAATTCGCCAAAGCTGAAGTTCCGAGGCTTTTTTCGGACAGCTATTTTTTTGCCCTGTGCGACGTCGTTGGTATCGTATTCGATTATATTTCGATCCCTGTTTGCCGTTGACGGCTTTGTAAATTTGATATTATTGAAGTTAGGTTTGATTGGGGAGGCTGTCAATTGGCTGGCCAATACCAATACGGCCAGAATGGTAATCATTATTGCGCTGCTGTGGCGCTGGACGGGCTATAATATGGTGTTTTTTTTATCCGGCCTGCAAAATATCAGTTCTTCCTTGTATGAAGCGGCACGGATTGATGGAGCAAATGCGTGGCAGCGTTTTTGGAAAATTACGGTACCGCTTTTGCGGCCAATGATTCTTTTGACGGCGATTATGTCTACGAATGGAACACTGCAATTATTTGATGAATCTATGAATTTGACCAATGGAGGGCCTGCCAATACGACACTTACCTTGTCGCACTATATTTATAAGACTTCTTTTGTGGGTGCCCCCAATTTTGCCTATTCGGCGGCAATGTCTTATGTTATTTTTCTGTTAGTAGCAGTGCTGGCCTTTTTGCAGCTGAAGGTAGGTGATACTCGTGATTAAAAATAAATGGCAGGATATTTTGCGTTATGTGGTGTTAGTGATTGCGGCGGTGTTTTCTTTGTTTCCGATTTATTGGATGATTGCATCTGCAACCAATACCAGCACGGATGTAATCCGCGGCAAGCTTACTTTTGGCTTTAATTTGCTGCAAAATTATCAAGATTTGATACAGGCTCAGAATTTAAAATTGGCAATGTTTAATTCGGCTCGAAATGCGGCGCTTTTGACAGTGTTGTCGGTTTTTATCTGCTCACTTGCCGGATATGCTTTTGAGGTGTATCATGACAAGTATAAAGATATGGTGATGAAGATTTTGCTGCTGACAATGATGGTTCCCTTTGCGGCGGTTATGATTCCGCTGTTTCGTAAGTTTGGCGACTGGCGGCTGATTAATACCACGATTGGGTTTATGCTGCCCAGCATTGCCACGCCCTTTTTGATTATGCTGTTTCGGCAGTCAACCCGCTCATTTCCTAAGGATATTATTGAAGCGGCCAGAATTGACGGCATGGGAGAATTGGGGATTTTTTTCCAGATTTTTATGCCGACCATGAAATCAACTTATGCGGCGGCGACGACCGTGGTATTTATGGCGGCGTGGAATAGCTATTTATGGCCAAAGATTATTATGTTAGATCCGGATAAGTTTACTATGCCGATGCTGGTGGCCAATTTGATTTCCGGTTATGTAACCAATTATGGGGTGCTGATGCTGGCGGTTACGATTTGTACCCTGCCGACCGGAATTTTGTTTTTGATTTTACAAAAAAGCTTTGCCGAGGGAATCACCGGTTCGGTCAAAGGCTGAGAAAAATGCAATAAGCCTCGCACTGCGGCAAAAAAGCAATACCATCTGTACGGCTATTGGCAAATAGAGCTTGTGCAGCGCAGCTAAGTGCCGAAAGCGGGGCTTTTAGCAGAAAAAAGTTGAGGAAAATAACATTTAGGAGGAAAACATGAAATTACCAGAAAGAGTTACCAATCCGCAGATTTTTGCGGAAAACCGGTTAAACGCCCATTCCGACCATCAAATCTATGCATCGGAAGCGGAATATGTAAAAGGAAAAAGCAGTTTTTATCATTCCTTAAACGGGATGTGGAAGTTTGCTTACGCCATGAACCCGCATATGGCGCCGGAGGGTTTTGAAAAAACGGAGTACTGCTGCCGGACTTGGCCGGATATCCCGGTGCCGGCTCATATTCAAATGGAGGGTTATGACACGCCGCAGTATATCAATGTCGAATATCCGTGGAAGGGTGTGCAGGATGTTAAAACCGGCCAGACACCAGAGGAGTTTAATCCGGTGGCCAGCTATGTCAAGTATTTTCGCTTGCCGGAGAATTTTGCCGGAAAAAGAGTTTTTTTAAGTTTGCAGGGTGTGGAGCAGGCGGTTGAGATTTGGCTGAATGGTCAGTATATCGGCTACGGCGAGGACAGCTTTACGCCGTCGGAATATGAACTGACGGAGCATTTGCAGGCCGGAGAAAACAAGCTGGCGCTGCGGGTGTATAAATGGTCATCGGCTGCGTGGCTGGAAGATCAGGACTTTTTCCGCTTTTCCGGTATTTTTCGGGAAGTTTATTTATATGCAGTCGGAGATTTGCACTTATATGATGTGAAAATTACGGCTCAGCCGACACCGGACTTCAAGACCGGAAAATTAACAGTGTCCGGGGAAGTTTGGGGCAGCGGACAGGCTCGTTTGTCTTTGCGCCGCTATGCCTTTGATTTTTATGATGGCCAGATTGCGGAAAAAGCAGCGGCGGATTTACCGCTGATTTGGCAGGAAAGCATCAGCTGTGCCGGGAGTCTTCAGGCAGAAGCGGAGATTAAAGATATTGCGCTGTGGAGTGCGGAAGCGCCCAATCTTTATCTGTTGACGATAGAGCTGGAGAAAGATGGCCGGGTGGCCGAATATATTCCGCAGTTAGTCGGTTTTCGTCTTTTTGAGCTGGATGGCGGTTTGATGAAGCTGAACGGCCAGCGCATTGTTTTTCACGGCACTAACCGGCATGAGTTTGGCTGCGACCGGGGACGGGTGCCGGTTGAGGCGGATATGCTGTGCGATGTTATCACCATGAAGCAGAACAATATCAATGCCGTCCGCACCAGCCATTATCCCAACAGTTCGCCGTTTTACCGGCTGTGCGATATTTTCGGTTTGTATTTGATTGATGAAACCAATTTGGAAACGCATGGCACCTGGCGGACAATGGCTAAAAATGAGAAAGACGAAGAAAAGCTGAAAAATGTTTTGCCGGATAATAAGCCGGAGTGGTTGCCGGCGGTGTTAGACCGGGTCAGCTCAATGTATCAGCGGGATAAAAACCATCCGGCCATTCTGCTCTGGTCTATGGGCAATGAATCCTACGGCGGCAAAAATATTTTTGAGATGAGCCAGTGGATTCGCCAGCAGGACGATACCCGGCTGGTTCATTATGAGGGAACGGCGTATGACGACCGCTATCCGAATACGTCGGATATTTATTCCCAGATGTATACTTCCGCTGCTCGGGTACGGGAGTTTTTGCAGGTGCACCCGGACAAACCTTTTATTTTATGCGAATACACCCATGCTATGGGCAACTCCAACGGTGCGATGGATAAATACATTCGTTTGAGCGAAGAATGTCCGACTTATCAGGGTGGCTTTATTTGGGATTATGTTGACCAGGCGGTGCGCACCCGCAACCCCTTTGGTGAGGAATATTTGGCCTATGGGGGCGATCACCGAGAGCGCCCGCATGACGGCAACTTCTCCGGCAATGGGATTGTCTTTGCCGACCGAACACCGACGCCGAAAATGCAGGCAGTCAAATATAATTATCAAAACTTCCGGCTCGTAGTATCGGAAACGGAAGTAACGATTATCAATAAGAGCCTGTTTACCTGCTCCGACCAGTATCAGGCGGTGGAAAGACTTTACCGCAACGGCCGCTTGACGGCGGTTAAAACTTTTGAGACTAAGGTTTTGCCGCTGACTGAGGCCAGTGTGCCGCTGCCGCTGCCAGTGCCAAAGGCGGATGGAGAATATACCGTGATTGTGGCGCTGGAACTGAAAGAAGATACGGTCTGGGCAAGAGCCGGACATGAGATTGCTTTCGGACAAGCGGTGTTTGGCAGCTGCCATGAGATTGACGACTGCCGGGCAAAGCTCAGGGCTGACCGGCAGGGAGGGCTGCGCCTGATTAAAAGCCGGTTTAATATCGGGGTGCGGGGAGATCATTTTTCCGTCTTATTCAGCAGCGGACAGGGTGGTTTGGTTTCTTACCGCTACGGCGGCCGGGAAATGCTGAAAGAAGCGGTTCTGCCTAATTTCTGGCGAGCGCCGATAGATAACGACTACGGCAATGCCATGCCGCAGCGATATGCGCAGTGGAAGTTAGCCAGCCAATATATTATGACCAAGGGCGATCTGGACGGTATGACAGCGGGACTCGTTTCCGCCGAGGAAAAGGATGGCCGGATGGAAATTGTATACCGCTATATTTTGCCGACGAGGCCTACAGCGACCTGTGATGTCATCTGGCAAATTTGGGCTGATGGTACGGTGGAAGCGGAACTGAGCTATGATGTTGTGCCGGAGCTGGGCGATATGCCGGAGTTTGGCTTGATGTTCCGGCTCTACTCCGAATATGACCGCTTGACGTGGTATGGCTTGGGGCCGGAAGAAAGCTATGCCGACCGGCTGGCAGGTGCTAAGTTAGGGATATATCAGAACAAAGCAGCCGAGAATATGACACCGTATCTGCGGCCGCAGGAGTCGGGAGCGAAACAGGAAGTGCGCTACGCACTGGTGCAAAATCAATCAGGCGGCGGCCTGTGCTTTTTTGGTCAGCCCTTTGGCCTGTCGGTTACGCCCTATACCCCGCATGAAGTGGAAAATGCCCGGCACGCCTTTGAATTGCCGCGACCGTACCAAACAGCGGTGCGGGTCTTTGCCGAGCAAATGGGCGTAGGCGGTGATGACAGCTGGGGAGCTAAGACGCATCCCGAGTATTTGCTGGATGTGTCGGGTAAACGCAAGAGTTTCCGCATTCGCTTCTGTGGCTGGGAATAAAGTGAAGCCATTGCTATCGGATTACTTCGAGCGATACTTTGCCATCTGCCCGCAGCATTGAGAGACGCCTGTTCGGGCGGAGTCAAAAATGAAAAGCCTTTTTTAAGCAAACTCACATCGGATTTTAATTTTTGGGTGATGGTATCATTACAATTCTGTGATAATATTACAGCCAGATTAAAGATGGGGCAAAGCGATTGACTTGGGTAGATT
>CAUUKX010000056.1:0-14181 GCA_963545585.1 uncultured Lachnospiraceae bacterium | reverse complement strand
TTTTCTCCATTTTGAATTAACTTTTTTATTTCATCTATTGTCATTTGTGTTATTTCACCGCCTTTATTTCCTGCTTTTTCTACGAAGATTATAACATTTTTAAAGCATTTTTCCCACTCTGAAATTAGTGGTAAAATGAAAAACTAAGTCCGGTTTCTTTGGACAGTTTCTGACATATTGCTCTTAGCTTGTCTTTATTCATAAACAATCTCCAAAATTTCTTTTACTTTTTCATATATTTTCATCTTCTTGGAATACTCATACAGCTTATTCAAGTCCTTATTTTCATAACGGACATACCTGTTAACGGTTTTAGAAAACAGCTCGGTTTCTATTTCTCGCCTGTTTTTAATAAAGTCGCAAACGGTTCTCTCCAAATCATACGCTTTCACTGTATTTCCGAACATTGTTTGACACTCGGTAACACCCAAATCATAAATTGCTTTTGTTACATAGTGAATTCTCACATTTTGGCTTATACGATGCGGATTGTACCCACTATACACTGTAACTTCCATTTCTACCGGTATTATATCTGTTAATCCATGAAGATAAAGAGAGGATACATAGGAAAAAACGGCAACTTTACACCTATTATGAAAAAAGTAATATTCGTCATAATCTCCATTTGAATCTATATAGATTCCCCTATCGACACGAATCAACTCGCCTGTTTCCACCATTCGTGTGAGATATATTGTAGGAATGTTAGAGTTTTTAAGTTCCTTACTTGTAATCACTCCGCCCATTTTATTTATTTTTTCTTTTATCCTTTTCATATAATCCATACCATCCGCCCCTTGTTGCAATTGTGCTTATATTATATCATTTAGTAAGCACAATTGCAACATTTCTTTTTCTTTCGTTTACGCAAATTAGGGTATTGATTTTTCATTCGATTGAAAGTGCTTTGTTAAGCAAAGTATTACATGGCAACTTAAAACAGAATTATTCCTCACTAAGCGGAATAGCGATATTGACATAAAATTCCTGTTCATCATGGGAAAACTCTGCTTTCCCCCTGTATTTTTCCACTGTGGTTCTGATAGAGGCAATCCCAAGACCTCTGCCGTTTCTTTTGGTGGAATAATATTCTCCGCTTTTCCTCTTTATATTTCCGTCAAAGCCATTGGTTTCCACAATATAGAGCCAACAGCCGCCATGTGTCGTCATAGTAAGTTCGATAAACCGCTCTTTGCCGTCCGCATTTTTTGCGGCATCGATCGCATTTTCTAAAAGGTTGCCAATCATAGTACAAAGCTCAACATCGGAAAGTGCCTGCCATTTATCAATGTCAATGCTGAAACTGACATCTATCCCCTCGTTTTTTGCCTGTGCCGCATAAAAATTCAAAATGGCATTGACGGCGTCGTTTTTGGTATAGATAAGCGTTTCGTTTGTCGGAAGCTCTCTCATATAGTCTGCAAGGTAGGCATTGACGGCATCTGTATTGCCCAATTCTGCCATATTTTTTAAGGTTATCAGTATCTGTCTGAAATCATGTCTTGCCCTTGCAGAATCATTGATATATTTCATCCGGGTATCATATTGCTTTTCCTGTATTTTCAGGATTTTTTTCTCCTGCTCGGACTTCGCCGCATCCAACAATATGCTTACAATGAAATAAAACACGACATTCATGACCACCCAGATAAAAAAAACAATCAAAAGGATAATCTGTACCGCAGTACCGACCCTGTTTACATAAAAGGTCTCATATTTAAGCGGACGCATAAAAAGATTAATCATTAAGATGGCGCCTGAAAAGGGAAGAGTCATAAGATAGACATTGTCAATATGCAGTCGTTCCACCAATTTACTCCCATATTTTGCAAAGAAAAATCCGACAGGAATTGCCAGTATCGTACTTGCCGCTAAAAGAAAAAAGGTGTAGTCCATACTCGCAGAATTGATACCGAGACTTGGATGTTTTGTTGCATCAAAACAGGCGGCAAAATTTGCTAATATGGACATCACCGCCATCACATTTACAAATATCGCAATCGCCTTGCTGATATGTGCCTTTATACTGTGGGCATAAAAAGTAAAACAGCCTATTAGTACAGGAAACAGGATGATATTGGCATCGGAAGAAAAATATATTTCAGCAAAAGAGCCGAAAACGGAAAGGATAAGAAATGCAGGAACTGCCATTATCAAAAGCCGACGAAGCGGGTATTTAATCTGCTTTCTCATCGGAAGATAACAAAGGATAGTCGCCGGGATTAGCACAAAATATTCCAGCATATTGGATAAAAGCTGCTTACTCATGGTTTGCTTTGTGCCTCCTTTCCATAGCTTCTTTTCTTAATTTCTGAAAGATATAATTTTGCCAAGTGGAGGTAAATTGCTTTTCCTTTCTGAGATTGCAGGGAAATTCAATCCCGCTTTCAAGATAGCAGACTCCGTTTCTAAAACTTTTGATAAAGTCCATATTGACTATCACGCCCCGCAGGATGAGAAGAAATCTTTTATCCTGAAAAATCTCCGCCGAAACACTTGAAAAGGTCAGGCGGGGTGCA
The DNA here is from genome assembly GCA_963545585.1 of uncultured Lachnospiraceae bacterium. Classification (GTDB taxonomy): domain Bacteria; phylum Bacillota; class Clostridia; order Lachnospirales; family Vallitaleaceae; genus W11650. Next base: position 11,659 of record CAUUKX010000056.1, on the reverse strand, counting down.
TAGGTATTTCCGTGCTTGTCATAAATTTCAACATTATGGGCAGAGGCACTGACTGCCACAATATCACGAAACGCAAGGTGATACTCTGTCCTGTTTACAGAAAAGGAAAAGCTTTGAGACAAATCCGTTTTTCTCTTTAAAATATCGTCCATAATCCGGTAAACCTGCACCTGCTTTGCCGGTTTTTCGATATAATCAAAGGCGTGATTGTGCAGGGCTGCTACATGGTGTTCCGCACTGGTCGTCAGAAAAACTAAAATGACATCGGAATCCGTCCGGCGAATGATTTCCGCCGCCTGCATTCCGCTTATCCCATCCATATAGATGTCCAAAAAAAGAAGCGTATAAAGGAAAGGTTGATAGTTATCAAGCAAAGCTTCTGCACTTTCAAAATATTGTATATTCAGTTTTTCACCACTGGCATTCGCATACTTTAAAAGAATACCGCCAAGCTTTTCTCTATCCTCTTTCCTGTCATCTACAATGGCAATGTTCATGGTTATTCACTCTCTTTTCTATCCGTTCGGTGTCTTAAAACACTCGCATTATTGCAATAAGATTAATGATACTTGATTTTTTTCTACAAGTTTGCATAATACGATATGATATATTGTAGCATATAGTGGAAGAATAATCTATTAGATTAAAAAGGATTATACTGTCATTTATTTATAGCTAAAGTGAAAAAGTAATTGCCACAAGGACAGAGAAAAAGCGGATTTGGCCTTTCACTTTCGCTTGGAAATTTTTTGAAAGAATTCCGGAATTTTTCGGAAACGCAAGCACTCCACTACCGCTTAGGCAAGCTGCTGAAATGTCGATGGGTTACAAGGGCGGGCACAGGGGATGATGAACTTTTCCCCGTCTATTTGCCGGACTTTAATCTTTATCCCGTAAACCGCCGTCATAGTTTCTTCATTTATAATATCTTCTCCGCCGTAAGCATAAATCTGATTTTCTTTCATCAGCAAAAACTTATCGCAGTAGCGCAGTGCCAAATTGATATCGTGAATCACCAGCACAACTGCGATTTCCTTTTGCCGGCAAATCTCCGACACCAGTTCCAGCACTTCATACTGATTGCGCAAATCAAGGCTGCTGGTCGGTTCATCCAGCAGCAGGCTTTTCGGCTGCTGCGCCAGCGCTCGCGCCAACATTACTTTCTGCTTTTCGCCGCCGCTCAATTCCTCAAAAAAACGCAGTTCTACCTTCTGCAAATCCATTTTCCGAATAATTTGCGCCACAATCTCCTCGTCCTCACGGCGCACTCCCCACTTGATATAAGGTTTTCTGCCCAGCATAATCATTTCATGCACCGTCAGCCGGCTGTCGGGGGCATGCTGCTCAACAAAAGCCATGTTTTTTGCCACCTCCGGCAACGACATTCGGCAAATATCTTTGCCCGTTACCAAAACGCTCCCCTGCTGCGGAGTCAGAATCCGGTTCAGGCATTTTAACATCGTACTTTTGCCCGCACCATTATTGCCCAAAATCGCCACACTTTCGCCTGACTTTACCGAAAAACTGATTTTTTCCAAAATCAGGCGCGTCCGTTCATAGCCAAACGATATTTCCTGTACTTTAATCATATTGCCTCCATTTCTGCCCTGTATTTTTTACTCCCCCGGCACAGCCAGCCTGACAAGCTGCGGCATCCCCAAGCATAGACGCCGCTTTTAAACTGCACTCAGGCATTTTTCTTAAACAGCAAATATAAAAACAACGGCCCGCCCATAAAGGAAGTAATAGCGCCAATCGGCAAAATTACCGGCGCAATCGTCAGCCGTGCAGCCAAATCCCCGAGCAGCAAAAGAATTCCGCCCATAAAAGCCGAAGCTGGCAGCAAAAAGACATGGTTATTGCCAATCAAGCGCCGGACAATATGGGGTGCTACCAATCCAATAAAATTGATGATGCCCACATAAGAAACAATCACTGCCGCCGCCACCGAACAAAGCAGCATATTTACTATTCTCCGGCCGACGACATTCACGCCCAGACTGACCGCCGTCTGCTCACCGGCCTCCATCGCATTGTACTCCCAGCGGTGAAACTGAAAATACAGCGCCACCGCCCCGGTAATTAGCGCGATAATACCAACCTCCCGCCAGCTGGTTCTGCCCAAGTCCCCGAACGACCAGAAAACAACCGATGCCAACTGGACTTCATCCGCAAAGAACTGAAGCAAAATCGTCGCCCCGCCCAGCATTGCGCTTAACGCCACTCCCGCTAAGATCATTCCTTCCGCCGTAATCTTCCGCACCCGGGATAACCCCAAAATCAAAATCGAAACAGCAATACTACCGATAAAGGCACAAAAACTAATCAAAACCGGATCAATCAGCTTGACCGCCGCTACCGCGCCGCCCTGTACGCCTGCTCCCAAAACGATAATCGCAAACGCCGCTCCAAAAGAAGCTCCCTGCGAAATGCCCAGCGTCGAGGCCGAAGCCAATGGATTGCGCAAAATCGCCTGTAGCACACAACCCACCAGCCCAAGCCCCGCCCCGCCAAGCATTGCCGTCAAGACACGCGGCAGCCGCAGATTATGAATCACCGTATTGATATTGGCCTGCTCGGCCTTGCCAAAAATTGCTTTCAGCAGCTCCAGCAGCGGCACTTGATACGAACCGGCAGTCAGCGCCAAAAAGCCCAGCAAAAGCCATACCGTCAATAACCCAAACACAAGCCACCAGTTCCCGGCCTGATATTTTCGATATCCTAACACTTCATTCTCTGCCGCCCTCTGCTTCACTTTATTCCCCTATCTTCATTTCCCTGAATTCATAGCCATTGGCCTTTAATGTATCATAAAATTTCACGCCCAGCATCGTTTCAAAAATCTCATCCGTTTTTTGAGCAATGTCCACATCAGCAAACTGCTCCGGGTAAAGGACTTTGCCCGCATAATACGCATCCGCCAAAGACAGCTCCGCATTGATTGCGCTATGCCGGAAAGAAATCTGCGAATACAGCCGCCCGTTTTTAACTGCGTCCAAAGAATTATAATAATCTGGATTTTTGGCGTAATCCTCATTGATTAAAGACATTCCGTTAAAATCCAAAAAAATAACATCCGGATTCCATTGCAGCACCTGCTCCAAATCAATGTTAAAAGCACCCTTTTGACCGGTTTGATCAGCTATATTCTTTGCACCGACCACTGCCAAAGGCGAATATCCGGCCTCCGTTCCTTCAAAGCCATGACGTCCTTTAAAAGAAACGCCGCCAACGTAAACATTCGGCTTATCCTCTTCTTTTATCCCTTCCGTTCGTTTCTGCAAATCCGCTTCCAAGCTGTGAATATAAGCCATCAATTCCTTTGCTCTCGCCTGTCGGCCATAGACCTCGCCCATCAGCTCCAAAATCTGGTCGATTTTTTCACCAAACATATTATCAATCAGCGGAACAGCCACCACCGGTATGCCTGTTTTTTGCTGCAAAAGCTCGGCTGTTTCTTTATCTGCTCTCGCCATAATCACCTCCGGCGCAACTTTAATGATTTCTTCATCATAAGTCTTGCCGTTATCGCCAATCAGCGGTAATTTTTCAAAAATTTCCCGATTGATATAGCTAAACGGCTTGTTGACCGGGGCTTTTCTCTCATTTTCTTCCACGCCGACCAGCAAATCAGTTGCCTGCATATAACTGGTAAAGCGCAGACTCCCCACGCCCACGCAGATAATGGACTTTACCTGCTTGGGAATCGTAACCTCCCGTCCGGCTGCATCGACCACAATTCTGGTGTCTGTTGCTTCCGCTTTCTCCGCCGGCTTGGCTTCGCCTGTTTCCGTTTTGGACTGCTCGGCCGGTTTAGGGCTTTCCGCTGCTTCTTTATTTTTTTCTTCCTGCCCGGCGGTCGGCGGCGTTTGCGGTTCTGCCGTTTTTTTATCGTTTCCGCAGGCACAGCTAAATAAAGCTAAGATTAAACAAACTACGATGATTTTTTTCATTTTTTTGTTAAAACGGGGCTGCTGCATAATACGGACTTATATGGTGATGCCGATAAATCTTTTCAATAGCTTGCATCATGAACCTAAAATGCAGCCGCTCCTTTTCTCCTTTCTTTTGGCTTTTATGTACTTTTTGTGCTTTTTTTTATGCTTTCTTTTTTCTATTTTCGTCTGCTCTTTGCTGCTCTAAACCATCCGGCAATAAAGCGCATAAGAAACCGTATCGGTCTTATCTATAATCATCCCGTCGACTGCAATCCCGGTCAAATACTCGGTCATTTGCTGTTTTTGGCTGTCCGTCAAGCTGCCCTCGCTATTTTCAATAAACAGAGAATAGTATTTTATTGCTTCGGCCAAGGTTCGCTCATTTTCCCAGTTATCTTTTTCACATCTCATTTGCGGGTTTTTTCCCATTTGCCACAAAAAGTCAAATGCCAGCTTGATTTGCCGGTCGGAATTGACAAAGCTGTTTTTCAAATTCAGGCGTTTTAACAATTCGTCCTGTATGGAATTGGTGCGGCGGCAGGGTTTGGTAATCATAAGCCATCCCTTACAGGCGGCAATTGCTTTCTGAAGACTGTCTTCATCTCGAATGGCCGGCGTCATATTGCACAGCACCAAATCAAATTGATTTTCCCAGCCTTTCTCCCGAATATCCATGTGCAGCCAATCATCGCAGGAAAAAGTAATGTTTTTTGCCTGATGGGCGGCTGCACAGTTTTTCGCCGCTGCCAGCATATCTTCGGAGAAATCAGTTGCCGTTACCTGCATGCCCAGCTTATCCAGTGCAATCGCATACCGGCCAGCGCCGCAGCCTACGTCCAGCACCCGCTGCCCCGGTCTGCACATCTCATTTTCGGTAATTATTTTCATAGTAAAATTATCAGCCGCCGTCGGAATCTCCATTTCAGAAAATCTGGCTGCCATTGACTGCCATAATTTTTTTGCTGCTTCTGTGTTCATATGCTCATTTCCTTTCTGTTGCCATATCTATCTTGGCTTAATCATTTGCTAATTTTCCAGTTCTTCCGCTGAAAGCGCCGATACCAAACCGAAAAAAAGACCATAAAATACAAAATCTGTTCTAAACTTTGCTTTTATGATCTTCTTGATCTTTTTTATCTGACTCTTATTTTCAGCACTTTTGCTCATTCCTTCATGAAATGAATTATATAATTATAGTAGCATATTGGGCTTTCGTTTTCAACCCGTTTTTTTACAACTTGGCAATCTGCCCGGTAGTTAGGCCGATATATTTCATAATATTCGGAATCGACATACTGTCTGCCTTCCTATTGCGGCGTAATCTGATGTTTTCACTTCAAAGCAGCTATAAAATCCGGTTATTTAAATTAAACACGCTTTCCAGCGGCAGCATGGCCGCTCCCAGTAAGGACGCTTCTTGTTTCAGGCCGGATATCCGCAAAATATGGCGCAGCGGATGAATCGGCCGCAGCGATTCCTGCAAAACCGCCGACAATTTGTCCTGAAACAAGTGTGCATATAAACTCATTTCGCCGCCGATAATAATATAATCCGGGTCTAAAATCAGCATGATATTGCGAATCCCCAGCCCCAAAAAGTGAATATACTCATCCACATGGCGCACGGCCACCGCTTCTCCACGCCCATAGCTCTCAAAAATCTCCGCCGCCAGCAGCCGGCCGCCCGGGTAGCTTTCCTCCAAAGCCGGCACCGAAACATATGCTTCCCAGCAGCCGAGCATCCCGCACCGGCAACGCCGCCCTTGATTTTGAACCACCGTGTGGCCAAACTCACCCGCACCGCTGCTTCGCCCCTTATATAAGTGATCGCTGATGACCACACCAGCACCAACTCCCTGATTGATTGATAAAAACACGATATCATGTGCCTCTCTGGCAGCCAGACCAATCTCCAGTTCCGCCTTAGCTCCCAGATTGGCTTCATTTTCCAGAAAAACCGGCCATTTCAAGCGGTTTTTATATTGGGAAAAATCAAACCAGCGGTCGGCAAAGGGAAACTTGATACACAGACTTTCTTCATCGACAATGCCATGCAGCGAAAAGCCAACTCCCAAAATCTTCTCTGCCGGCAGCCGCAAAGCGGCAATGCTCCGCTCCAGCCAGTCTTCCAGCGCCTGAATTACACTGCCCATCCCCGCCTTTAAGCCAATCGTCAATTCCTGGCGGGCAACGCAGCAATAATTCAAATCCGTAATAATAATGTCCGTACTTTCCCATTTGATTTCCGTTCCCACCGAATAATACGAATCGCTCAAAAACTCAATCACCGCCGGCGGTCGGCCGCCAGTCGAGTCCGCTCCTTCCGACTGCCTTAAAAATCCGGCTTCTTCCAGCAGCATGATATTGCTTGTTACCGTCGGAACACTCAGCTTCAGGCATTTGGCAATTTCCGCCTTGGTAGTTTTCTTTTCCTTCCGAACGAGGCTGAGAATACGGCGCTGATTGCTGTTTTTAATCAGTTTTTGGCTTAAATCCTGTAATACTATCATAGTCTGTTTCTTCCTTTAAAATAGACTCTTTTATGTCAATGCCAAATCCCGGCTTTTCACTGTACGCAATCGGAAAGCACCGGCTATCGGTCGCCAAATCTCTCACTGCCCGGTAATAAAAATCGGAATCTTTCTCTTTTTCTATCGCCTCCACCCAAACTGCGCCCAGTCCCATTGCCAGCTGCTGCCAAACTGTGGCGGCAGGGCCGACTAAACTGTCATCGCCAATCATCACCTTAGCGCCGATGTCTTGGATTTTTTCGGCTAACAGCACCGCATCCAGAAGCGAGCCCATGACCGCCGGATGAATATTATAAATCCCGCCCATCCCCGGCAGCAGCGTATGCACTGCTTCTCTGGCTGGCCGCAGCGGATAATCCGGAATCAGACACAGCCCGGTGCAGCGCTCTTGCAGACGCACCCAGTCCTGATTGCTGATATAGGCCGGGTCTTCGCAGGCATCTAAACCAGCCGCATACAGCCGGTTCAGGGAGGCGGCAATTTCCTCAAGGCTTACTTCCTGCTCCAGCTCCCGATACCCGCCGTTGACATCGCCGATTAAGTAACATTCCTCCCGCGGGCAAACCTGACGTGCCGTCCGAATCAGCTCCAAATCCAAATCTTCTTCCCCAAATAATTTCAGCTTCAAAAAGCGTGTCCGGCCATTTGCCTTGGCAGCTTGTGCTTTTTGCCGAACTTCCTCCGGCTGTCGGCTTAAAATCACCGAAACACCGTAAACCGGCTGCCGATACGGCAGAGCCAACAGTTTAATCGTCGCTGTCTGCGCACACTTTCCCGCCAAATCAAGCAAAGCCATTTCCAGCAGCTCCGTCAGCTTCTCTGGCCACCGGCCTCTTTGTGCCCGCACTCTCTCAATAGCTGCAAACACACCGCAGCCGACTATCTCCGCCAACTGACTGTGATAAATATGCACATCTATCTCTGGCTGATTGGTGGCAATGATGCTTTCTCCAAAACCGGTTTCCGTTCCGGCTTCTATCGCCAGAATCATATGCTGGCGGCTGTTCCATGTGCCAAAGCTAAACTGACTGACGGTTTGGATATTTTTTAAATAAGGCGTTATCCTTGTTATTTTATTATCAATATACTGAAAAGACTCCAGCAGTTGCTTTTCTGTTCTCATTTTAATTTTTCTCCTACTTCTCAATCCCCTGCCAAACGACTTCCTTTGCTGCGGCAAATACAAGCCGCATTCCCATTCCGAAGCAGATATAACCAGCCTGACAAAAATAGGTTTCCGCTTCGTCAGCCCCCCCGCAATTCGCCGCAAGTCCAGCGGGTTAGGATTTGACTGAACCAATCATCACGCCCTTGACGAAATGCTTTTGCACCAGCGGATAAAGCATCAGCACTGGCAGAGAAGATACGATGATAACACCGTATTTGATGGTTCGGGAAATTTGTTCCAGACGCTTAATCATTTCCAAATCGGTAATGGAAGTATCAATGGTTTGACCGGAAATCAAAATATCGCGCAAAATCAGTTGTAAAGGATAGAGCTTAACATTATTGATATAAATTAAGCCGTTAAAAAAGGAATTCCAGTGATTAACCGCATAATACAGCCCAATAACCGAAATAATCGACTTGGACAGCGGCAGGACAACATAGAAAAAATATTGAAAAATATTGCAGCCGTCGACCTCAGCCGCCTCCTGTAATTCCCGCGGCATGGTATTTAAGTAAAAGGAACGGGTAATAATCAAATTAAAGACTGAAAACGAGCCTAAAACAATCAGCACCGCTCGTGTATCAACCAGCCCCAATTGCTTGACCACTAAATATGTCGGAATCAAGCCACCGCCGAAATACATGGTAAAGACAAAAAACAGCATAATCAATTTAGAGCCTTTCAAGTCCTTCCGCGACAGCGCATATCCGGCCGGAATCGTCAACATCAGCGCCAGCAGCGTACCGCCGCCGGTATATATGATCGTATTAAAATAGCCGCGCAGAATCCGAACGTCTTTTAAAATAAACTCATATCCCTCAAAACTAATGCCTCTTGGCCAAAACCAAACCTTGCCCGCCGACACTAAGTCAGGATTACTGATGGAAGCAATCACCACAAAGTACAGCGGATAAAAAATAGAAATTAGAATCAGCACCACCAAAATAGTAACCAGACGGTCAAACGTCTTGTCATTATGCAGCCAGCCTCTTTTCATTTTGTTTCTCCCTTCCTTTTCATAAACTGCATTTTTACATGACCCCTACTTTGGTCATTTTCTTGGAAAACTGATTGACCACTAAGAGCAGGACAAAGTTAATGATATTATTAAATAGACCGATTGCCGCCGACAGACTTAACTGACGGCTTAAAATACCGATTTTGTAAACATAGGTAGCAATGATTTCTGAATAATCCAAGTTCAAATCATTCTGCAATAAAAACGCCTTTTCAAAGCCCAAAGTCATAATCCGACCGGCGCTTAAAATCAAAAGCATAACTGCGGTCGGCATAATCGACGGCCAATCAATATGAATAATCCGGTCCAGCTTACTGGCGCCGTCAACAATCGCCGCCTCATGAATTTCCGGGCTGACCGAGGTCAGTGCCGCAATATAAATAATGGAATTCCAGCCCATTTGCTGGATGATGCCTGACCAAACATAGACATGACGGAAATTTTCAGCCTTAGTCATAAACCCAATCGGCTTGATGCCGAACACGCCCAAAATCTGATTATAAATCCCATCCGTTCCCAACAAAACAAAAAGCATGCCGCAAAAAACCACCGTCGAAATAAAGTGCGGCGCATAGGTTACCATTTGCGTCAATTTTTTCAGCTTCAGATTTTTAATATAGTTCAATAAAAATGCCAGAATAATCGGAATGGGAAATCCGGCCATTAGTGCGTAAAGGCTTAATATCAAAGTGTTTTTAATCAGGCTCTCAAACTGATAGGATTCAAAAAATATCTTAAAGTATTTCAATCCTGCCCATGCACTGGCCTGAATCCCCAAATCCGATTTAAAATCCTTAAACGCAATTTGAATGCCATACATCGGCATATAGTCAAATAAAATCGTATAAATCACTGCCGGCAGTAAAAAAAGATAAAGCATATAACTCTTTTTGATATAACGAATTATCCTGTTCCCTGCGTTTTCTTTTCGCTTTTGCTTTTCCATAACTGTCCTTTCCCGCTTCGGTTCTAAGTCCATGTACCTTTTATCCTTGTTTTCGCTTCTTCCGTCCTCAGCCGCCGCTTTTCCGCTTCGTGAGATGCCGCCGTCAACGGTAATGTGTATAAAATTTCCTTTTCCGAAAAAACAAGACCGCCTACAGCAGGCGGTCTGATCATAGAAAAGCTTATTTCTTACGACTATCGACAAATTCCTGACAAAGTTTAACATATTCGTCCACCTTCAACTTTTCCAAAGTTTTCAGGTGTGTTTCCCAGCCTTTTTCATCAATTCCGTCAACGATAGAGGTGGCAACAAACTTACCCAAGTAATTGTCAATATCCGTCAGCAAAAGTCCCCGCCGTTCCGAGTTTTCCTTGGAAGAAAAACCGGCCGGTAAAGATTTGACACCATAGCCTTTTTCAATTACCATTTGATTTAACTGCGGCTTTAATTTTTTCGGTTGATCCGAATAAATGATATCCTGATAAGACAAATCCATATAGGATGGTGATTTACCGGAGAAAGACTGCATTCTCCGCAGTTCTTCGCGGTTGTTGGCGCCTTTGGCTTTTTGAATTTCCGGATCATTTAACAGTTCAATCATACCTTCATGTCCTTCGGCGTCTCTCCACATTTCGCCTTTGACACCACGGTTCCAGTTTAAGACCGTTTCCACATCTTTGTTGCAGTAGTCATACCATCTGACCAGTGCGCCCGGATTTTTACAGGTCTTGCAGATGCTGAAACCGTCCACATGCTCGATATTATTCAAACCGACGGTGATATTGCCGGTTTTATCAGCCAGCAGCAGCGGCAGCCAGTTTCTGGTCTTATCCTGCTTATCATAAGTAATAACAACACCATATTTATCTACTTCTTCAGCCAGTTTGGCTTTGTACTGATCCGAGCTTTGAGTAAAACATTCGGAATCAATCAAGCCCTCTTCGTACAGTTCATGGAAAAACTTCAGCGCTTCAAAATATTCATCTTGCTTGGCGGCAAGCTTCACTTCGCCGTCCTTGGTCATAACATGCGAGCCGCTTTCAAATACGCCAAACGCTGCCAAAGCATTTTCCATGCCGTCGCCCCAGCCCCAGATTCCGCGGAAGGTCATCGGCACTTCGTCCGTCGTATCGCCGTTGCCGTTCGGGTCACCGTTTTTAAACGCTGCCAATACTTCCTTTAATTCGGCTGCATTTTTCGGCACTTCCTTGCCAACCGCTTTCAGCCAGTTTTCATTGATAAACATCTGCGAGTCAATTGCATTCCAATAGGTTTCATCACCGGTCGGCAAGCTGTAAATATGTCCATCCGGCGCTTTTAAGATTTCCCAGTATTCCGGGCGGGAATTAAAGAACTTGACAATATTCGGAGCAATTTCTTCGGTTAAAAACTCATCCAGCGGATACAGCTGGGTATAATTTTCCTCAACGGAAATATCGCCTAAAATCGCATCCGGCAGCGCATTCGTGCTGAACAGGATATTGATTTTTTCTTTCCAGCTGGAACCAGCTACTTCAATAAAGTTGGTATTGACATTGGTGTCTTCAATTCCCTTTTTAACTACTTCTTTCTCATTGGCCTCTACCACCGGCGACAGCTGCGCAACATAAATATCAAAGGTTTCCTTTTCCTTTAAAATCGGATAACCGCTGTGATTAAACTTGGCCATCACATCATCACCGGCCGGTGTTTCTGCTTTTTCCCCGGTTTTGCCTTCCTGTTTGCCTGTCTGCTCTTGCGATTTTTCTTCTTTCCCGGTCGGTTTCTGCTCTCCGCACCCGGTCAAAGCGCTGCTTGCTAAAATCAAGGCAATCAATACACTAAGTATCTTCTTCATGTTTATCCTCCCATTGTGATTCGTTGCTGTTTCTTATGCTAAATTTTGCATTTTCGCCAAATATCACCCCGCCTTTTTGATAGTTTTGACTATAAACTTTTTAAAGTCGTTTTAATAACTTGGTTTTATTATACATTAAATTTTTATATTGTCAATATCCGAAATTTCTTGAGTTTCCGCAGATTTATCCACAGGTCATCATTTTTAAGATTCCTTCAT
>CAUUKX010000055.1:0-14191 GCA_963545585.1 uncultured Lachnospiraceae bacterium | reverse complement strand
GTTTATAATTTTTGTTTTGAAAGATTGGTAAGCTATGGCAGAAAATAAGAAAAGTGCGGACGGGAAAATAAGCAAAAGGGAATTGAAGAAACAAATGAGCAGAAGGGCGGCTTTTTTGTTTCTTTTGTTCATTTTTGCTTTTGTGGCTTTATTTGTGCGGCTGTGGAATATCATTCAAACAGATGGGGAAAGTTTTCGGCAAAAGGTGCTGAGTCAGGCGATTCAAAGAGAGGGCGACAGCTATATCGAATCCAAGCGGGGTGAGATTATGGATCGGAACGGCATTGTATTAGCCGGAACCCGCCGGGTGTATAAGCTGATTTTTGATGCCAAGCTGATTCATTCGTTAAGCGATGCTGATAAAAAAAATAAGACTTTGACTCTTTTAGCGAAGCATAATGTCCGGACGCAGGCGGAACTGGAAAAAATTTTGCAGGAAAAGAAAGAGTACAATTACATCGTATTGGAACAGGAAATGTCCTATCAGGACTTTAAAGAGATTAAAGAGGCAATTGACAGCTATCAGGTCAGCGGCCTTTTCTATGAGGAGCATAACAAGCGGGAATATCCATACCCGGTCTTAGCCCCCGAGCTAATTGGCTTTGTCAAGGGTGATAATACCGGTGAAGGCGGGATTGAGGAATATTATAATGATATGCTGATTGGCGAACCCGGCAGAAAATATGGAATTTTAAACAGCAAATCCATTGCCGCCGACAGGGAAGTGGCAGCGGTTGACGGCTATCAGATTATGCTTAATATTGATTATTCCATACAAAAATATATTACCGATGCGATGAATGATTATTTAAAGGAGCATCATCCGAAGTCGGTAACGATTATTGTAGCCGATCCCCGCAGCATGGAAATTTTAGGATTAAAATCCTACCCCGGCTTTTCTCTGGATTCGCCCTATGAAATAGAGGATTTAGAGCGGCCGGACGATGTGGAAATGGTGGAAAAAAGTATTGTTGAGATTATTGCCCAGAGGAAGAAAAAAATAGCAGCCGACCGAATTGCCGAGTTTGAAGCCGAGAAACGCAGGCTGGAGGAAGAACAAAAGACCAAAGAAGAGGCGGCGCAGACTGCCGGGACACCGCTTTCAGCCGAAGAAAAAGCTAAGCTAAAAAAAGCACTACAGGAGTTAGAGACTAAAAGACCAAAGTTAGAGGATGTCAGCGACAGTGAAGTGATGGATGAGCAGGAGAGAGCTTCTATTCGCCAAAACTTGCTGTTACAGAACCGCTGGAAAAATATTGCTTTAACAAACGGCTATGAACCCGGATCCATTTTTAAAGCAATTACTTATGCCATCGGCTGTGAAGAGAATAAAATTGCACCGGATAACCGCTATTACTGCACCGGTGGTTTGCAGCGGGCCAATTATTTCATTAATTGTCATAAACGGAGCGGACATGGCTATCAGACAGCCGATCAGGGGTTGACCAATTCCTGCAATGTGGTTTTTATGGAACTGGGAGCAAGTATCGGCCGCGATTTATTTTATGAGTATCAGCGCAAGTTTGGCTTCGGGAGCCTAACCGGCATTGATCTGGCGGGCGAAACCAGTCAGCGCAAAAATATTTATGCCAAAAAAGACCTGAATGAAGTGCAGCTGGCAACTTCGTCCTTCGGTCAGGGCTTTAATGTTACCCCGATTCAAATGATTACAGCGTTTTCAGCGCTGATTAACGGCGGCTATTTGTATGAGCCGCATATTGTGCAGAAGGTATTTGATACCGACGGCAATTTATTTGAGGTCAAAGACAGGACATTGATTCGGCAGGTCATTTCCGAGCAGTCGTCTGTTAAGATCCGGCATGAGCTCAGAAGCGTAGTGGATGAAGGTACCGGAAAAACGGCTAAAATTGCCGGTTATGAAATCGGCGGCAAGACGGCAACATCGGAAAAGCAGCCCCGGGGAAACGGTAAGTATACGGTTTCGTTTATGGGTTTTGCGCCGGTGGAAAATCCGGAAGTGATTACGCTGGTGATTGTTGATGAGCCGGAAGGCGCTTATCAGGACTCACGGATTCCGGCGCTGATTTTTCGGAATTGCATGGAAAAGATTATGCCCTATCTGCATATCTTTAAAGCGGAAGCGACCGAAGCGGAAAAATAAGGAAAGGACGCCAACATGAAATTAAAAGAGCTGTTAAAAGAAATGGATATTCTCCGGCTGGACGGAGATTTGGAAACGGAAATCAGCGGATTGGAGAATGACTCCCGTTTGATTCGGCCGGGATATTTATTTGTGGCGGTGAAAGGCTATGAGACCGACGGGCATTTGTTTTGCCGGCAGGCGGTTTTAAACGGTGCAGCAGCCATTTTGCTGGAGCAGGAAGAGGGTTTGGAGGAGCTTTGTCGGCAGCGCGGTGTGGCAGTGGTGAAAGTAGCTGACAGCAGAAAGGCTTTGGCTCAGGTGGCAGCAGCCTTTTACGGCTGGCCGGCTCGGCAGCTGAATATGGTTGGGATTACCGGCACTAACGGCAAAACCTCAACTGCCATTCTCAGCTACCGTATCCTAAAAGCAGCCGGACATTTGACCGGCGTCATCGGGACAATATCCAATTTTATTCATAACCGGGAGCTGTCGGCTGAACGGACGACACCGGAAGCGCATCAGCTGCAAAAACTGTTGGCCGAGATGCGGGCGGAATCGGTTGATACCGCGGTGATGGAGGTATCCTCGCATGCGCTGGAACTGGACCGGGTCTGCGGAATTCGCTTTAAAGTGGCGGCCTTTACCAATTTGAGTCTGGATCATCTGGATTTTCATCAGACCATGGAAAATTATTTAAAAGCCAAAAGCAGGCTGTTTCAAATGGCGGAAACCGGAGTAATCAACGCTGACGATCCGGTCAAAGACGAGCTTTTAAAGGGAAATACCTGTCAAAAATTGTATTTTTACAGCATTAAGAATCCGCAGGCAGATTTTTATGCCGATCAGATTGCGCATCATTTAACCGGAACCAACTATCGCCTGTCCTTTGCCGGCCGGACATATCCGGTTGCCTTGCGCACACCTGGCAATTTCAGTGTTTATAACAGCTTGGCGGCGATTGCCATTACTTACAGTTTGGGCGTGCCGATGGAAACCATATTGCTGGCGCTAACTGAGTGCAGTCAGGTCAGAGGCCGGTTTCAGCCGGTGCAGCTCCCCGGCGGCTTTACGGCAATCGTGGATTATGCCCATACGCCGGATGGTTTGGAGAATGTGCTGCGCTCAATTAATGAGTTTAAAACCGGAAAAGTGATTACTGTGTTCGGCTGCGGCGGTGACCGTGACCGGAGTAAGCGTCCGCTGATGGCGGAAATTGCCGAACGGTATTCGGACTATGTTATTATTACTTCGGATAATCCGCGGACGGAAGAACCGAAACAGATTATTGCCGAGGTGGCGGCCGGCATGACCGGCCGGGCCTATGAGCTGGAAACGGACCGCCGACAGGCCATTGAAAAGGCTTTGACCCGGGCTGAGGCTGGTGATGTGGTGCTGGTGGCTGGCAAGGGGCATGAGGATTATCAGATTATCGGCCGGCAGAAGCAGCCGTTTGATGATGTTAAGATCATAGAGGAATGGGGGAGCAAGCAATGTTAAGTACAGTTGCGCGTCAGCTGATTTTGCTGGTGCTGCTGGTGTTAGTGATGACAGTTAGCGGCGGCTATGTATTTATTCCGTTTCTGCGCCGGATTAAATTAGGGCAGTATGTCAGAGAGGACGGGCCGCAGAGTCATTTAAAAAAAGCCGGTACACCGACTATGGGCGGTGTGATATTCCTATTTCCTTTTATTTTGCTGGGATTTTTCAGCGGCAATTCCGGCCCGGTTTTTTGGGCGACCTTAGGCTGTGCGGCCATTGGCTTTGCTGATGATTTTATTAAGGTGGTGCTAAAGCGCTCATTGGGACTTAGGGCATATCAAAAGCTGATTGCTCAGCTGGTGGTGATGATTGCTTATTTTGCCTATCAATTTGGGCGGGGGCAGCTTCTTACTCAGATTCGGATTCCGTTTACCGGTATCTTTTGGGATCTGGGCGGTTTATGGTATGTTTTTGCTCTGCTGGTTATTTTCGGCACCACCAACGGCGCCAATTTAACCGATGGTTTGGACGGTTTGTCGGCCTCGGTCAGCTCGGTGATGATGGTTTTTCTGGCGGTGGCGGCATTTTGGATGGGGCGAGTTGAAATCGGCGTGCTGGCGCTTATCTTTTTTGCCGGATTATTGGGATTTTTGTGGTTCAACGCTTATCCGGCCAAAGTATTTATGGGCGACACCGGTTCGCTGGCAATCGGCGGCTTTGTTGCCTTTGCTTCGATCCAGTTACAGATTCCGCTCCTGATTTTGTTGTTTGGCATTATTTATTTGGTCGAGTCTCTGTCGGTCATGATTCAGGTGGCGTATTTTAAGAAAACCGGTAAGCGGGTTTTTAAGATGACGCCGATTCATCATCATTTTGAACTCTCCGGGGTCAAAGAAACAAAAATTGTGGCCTATTTTACTTTGGTGACAATCGCAGCCTCTCTGATTGCGCTGTATAGCATCCTATAAGTATTAAAACAAAGGTGATTGTTCAGGTGTTAAGCAAATAGGCGGTTGCACTTGATATGCCGGCGAAGAGATTGCACTTTCAAGGCATATCAATCATAACTGTCTGCTTGCCGGAACTGTGGACAAATAAGGAGCCGGGATGGAACAAGAAAGAAAAATTCATAAAATCCTTAATATTCGGAGCAGTATGGACTGGAGCATTTATTTTGTGGTAATGTTTTTGATTGCTTTCGGCGTAATCATGGTATACAGCTCCAGCTTTAATTTGCTACTGGATTATGACGGCAAGGTGCTGCCGTTAAAAGGACAGATTTGGTGGAAACAGTTAATTTACGGGATTATCGGCATGGGAATTATTACTGCCGGAGCGCAGATTCAGGTTCGGTTTAGTTCCACCTTGCTGTCGATTGTCGGCTATCCGGTGGCTGTCGCTTTGATGCTGCTGGTCATTTTCAAAGGAGATGCGACCCGAGGAGCGGCTCGGGCGATTAAAATCAGTTCCTTTAGCTTTCAGCCGTCGGAACTGATTAAGTTAGCGGTGATTGTTACCTTGGCGATTTTGCTGGAAAAATGGCAGCAGTATTTGAATAAGCCAAAGGCGCTCTTTTATTTATTGGCGGTTTTGGCGGTGCCGGTGGCGCTGGTAGCCAAGGAGGATTACAGTACGGCAGCGGTCATTTTGGCGATTGGCGGCGGGATGATTTTTGTTGCCTATCGAAATATATGGCAGACAGCTTTGTTTGGTGGTGTGGCTGGAGCTGCGATACTGGCAGTTTTTTATTTTTTAAAAAGTAACCGGCAAATGCGGATTAGCTTGATGAAAGGTGGTGCCTGGCAGCAGGCGGACGGAGCTGGCCGGCAAACGGTGCAGTCGCTGCTGGCGATTGGCTCGGGTGGTTTTTTCGGTCGCGGACTGGGGCAATCTCTACAAAAAATGGGACGAATCAGTCAGGCACATCATGATATTATTTTTGCCATTATTTGTGAAGAATTGGGCTTTTGCGGAGCGGGATTGATTTTACTCCTGTATTTAGGGCTGCTTTATCAGCTTTTACAGACGGCGGTGGCAGCTGGTGAGATTCGGGACAGTTTGATTGTAATTGGTGTGATGCTGCAAATCGTCAGTCAGGTCGTTATCAATATCGGCGTGGCCAGTAGCCTTTTGCCCAATACTGGGATGCCGTTGCCGTTTATTAGCTACGGCGGCTCTTCTCTTTTGTTTTTATGTATGGAGATGGCTTTGGTTTTGAGCATTGCCAAGAAAAATCAGTACCAATATATGAAAAAAATTGAATCTATCGGCGAATAAGCGGATATTAGGGCGAAAACGAACTTTTTCGGTTTTGAGGGAACTTGCAGCGGCTCATGAAATTTGTGTCTTTTGGCCGGATAAATGATATTCCCGCTTGGAATCAGAAAAATACAAGATAGGAACGAAGCGATGAAGTACAAAATAGGAATACTGCTGTTGATTATTGCTTTGGTGGCTGGCTTTTACTTTGTCAGCGGCATGGTCAGAATTGTTCGGATTGATATCAGCGGCAATGCGCATAATACGGATGATGAGATTTTGCAGCTGGTCGGCTTTTCCCGGGAGGCAACGGTGCTCGACACCATTAAGCACCGGCCGAAGCGGATTGAGAATAAGGGGTATATTGCCCGAATGGAGATTAGTTATCCGACTGTGACAACGATTAAAATTGAGGTAATTGAAAAAGAAAGAATGGGCTATGTCAAGTATATGAGCAGCTATTTATGTGTTGATGCCAATGCTTATATCATTGACAGTGTAAAAACACCGGATCCCGATACTGCCCGGATTGAGGGTCTGACCGTTAAAAGCTTTGCTTTAAATGAACCGCTGGAGATTGACGAGGAAACAAGACTGGCGCTTTTGAATATTTATAAATTGATAAGTGCTTATCAGCTGCCGGTCAAGGTAATTAACCTGAATTATAAGAAAACCGAGCAAATTAGCCTTGACTTTGGTAAAATCAAGGTCAATATCGGCAGCGCCCGCAAGTTGGAGGAAAAGTTCGGGCTGCTGAAGGATATTTTAGCTGATATCGGCCCGGATAAAGAGGGAATTTTGTTTTTGGAAAATCCCGAGAAGAAAATAATTTTCCGGCGGACGGATTTGCCGTCGGAGTCTTCCGTGGAAGACAAGCAGAAGGCGAATATGGCGGAGGAAGAAGAAAAAAAGCAATAGGGTTTGGGAAAAAAGACTTGCGAAAATGGCAAAATGTATTATAATAGGAATAAGATTGAATTCAGAGAACTTAGGAGGGCTACTTTGATTACGATAAACAATGAAGGAAATTTGGCGAAAATGCTGGTAGTAGGAGTTGGCGGCGGCGGCAACAATGCGGTTAATCGGATGATTGATCAGCACATCAAAGGGGTGGAATATGCCGTAGTCAATACGGATGCTCAGCAATTGACTTCGTCAAAATCAAGCAATAAGATTCAAATCGGAGAAAAGCTGACCAAGGGCTTGGGTGCCGGGGCAAGGCCGGAAATCGGATTGCAGGCGGCCGAGGAAAGCAAAGAAGAGCTTTTGGCAGCAATTAAAGAATATGATATGCTTTTTATTACGGCCGGTATGGGCGGCGGCACCGGAACGGGAGCGGCACCGCTGATTGCGGCGTTGGCCAAGGAATTAGGCATTTTAACCATTGGTATTGTCACCAAACCGTTTGAGTTTGAAGGTCCGCAGCGAATGGAATATGCCGAAAAGGGGATTGCTGCGTTAAAGCAATATGTGGATACGCTGCTGGTGATTCCCAATGAAAAGATTTTTTCGATTATCGATAAGAAAGCCTCGACCAAGGTAGCGTATGCCAAGGCAAATGAGGTACTGCAGCAGGCGGTTGAGGGCATTTCGCAAATTATTTATGAAGAAGGCGTTATCAATTTAGACTATAACGATGCTGCCCGGATCATGAAAGGGCAGGGCGTAGCACATATTGGTGTGGGCCGGGCCAGCGGCGAAAAGAGAGCGGAAGAAGCCGCCAAGATGGCGATTAACAGTCCGCTGCTGGAAACATCCATTGCCGGTGCGACTCAAATGCTGGTCAATGTGATTGCGTCCGAAGAAGTGTCGATGGTTGACGTTAAGGAAAGCCTTGAGTATATCCGTAAAGCGACCGGTCAAAATGCCAATATTATTTTTGGTCAGGTAGAAAACGATAGTTTGGGCGATGAAATGATTGTGATGGTGATTGCCACTGGTTTTAACGGTCAGCCGGCAGCGAATGACCTCCAGATTAACCTGACCAAGCAGGAACATTCTGAGGAAACGGTTTCGCAGCAGCCGGAAACGGCAGAGGCGGAGAAGCCGGAAAAGGAAGCGGCGGCCAAGGAGCAGGGGGCGATTGCTCAGGATCCGGAAATTGAAATTCCGTTCTTTTTACAAAAAAGAAAGAAGGGATAGGCTATGAAATGTCCGGTTTGTTCCTTTCCCGATACCAAAGTAATTGATTCCCGGAAAACAGAGGATCAGAGCTCGATTCGGCGCCGGCGTCAGTGTGAGGCTTGCGGCAAGCGGTTTACGACCTTTGAGATTATTGAGCGCAGCCCTTTGAGTGTGGTCAAAAAAGACGGTACCAGAGAGCCGTATTCAAGGGAGAAAGTATTGTCTGGGGTAATGCGTGCCTGCCATAAGCGGGCGGTTTCCCGTGATCAGATTGACGCTTTGGTGGACAGCATTGAGAATACTTTGTACAGTGAGCTGGCCAAAGAAGTTTCTTCGGCATGGATTGGCAGCCTGGTGATGGATAAGCTTAGGGATTTGGACGAAGTGGCATATGTTCGGTTTGCCTCGATTTATCGGGAGTTTAAAGATATTTCCAGCTTTGTCAGTGAAATCAATGATTTGAAAACAGACCGGCAGGCTGCTAAATCGGAAAAACCGGCTGCGGAACAGGAGCGGTAAATGCGCTTGATTGTGTCATTTATAAAACAAAGGAGACAGCATGAAAATCTTTGAGCGGTTAACGGATTTGGTTGGTCGGACGCCGATTGTTTCTTTAAAACGATTCGTAGCTGGTCATGGGCTGGCGGCCGAGATTTTAGTAAAGCTGGAATCAGCGAATCCGGGCGGCTCGGTCAAAGACCGGATTGCTTTACATATGATTGAAACGGCTGAACGCAAAGGGCGGATTAAGCCGGGCGGCACTTTAATTGAAGCGACCAGCGGCAATACCGGCATTGGTTTAGCGTGGATTGGTGCGGTTAAGGGCTACTCGGTGATTTTAACGATGCCTGAGTCGATGTCAATAGAACGCCGGAATTTATTGGCGGCTTACGGCGCAAAGGTAGTTTTAACGCCGGCCGGGCAAGGCATGAAAGGTTCGCTGGCCAAGGCGGCGGAGCTTCTTGTGCAGACGCCGAACAGTTTTATGCCGAGCCAGTTTGAAAATCCGGCCAATCCAGAAGCGCACCGGCAGACGACGGCCAAGGAGATTTTAGCCGATACGGATAAGAACTTAGCTGCTTTTGCGGCAGGAGTAGGGACCGGCGGAACGCTGACTGGCGTGGGCGAGATTCTAAAACGGGAAATTCCCGGACTGTGGGTTGCGGCAGTTGAGCCGATGGATTCACCGGTGCTGTCGGGCGGAGTTGCCGGAGCACACAAAATTCAGGGGATTGGGGCGGGATTTATCCCGAAGACGCTTAATGTCAAGGTTTATGACGAGATTATACAGGTCCGTTATGAAGATGCCAAACAGACAGCGAAGGAATTGGCGGAAAAGGAAGGAATTCTGGCCGGGGTATCTTCGGCGGCCAATGTGTTTGCCGCTATGCAGATAGCCAGAAAAGCGGAATTTGCCGGTCAAAACATTTTGACGGTGATTTGTGATACCGGTGAAAGATATCTTTCCACGGAATTATTTTTGTAATCAAAAACCATATAACATCCATTTGATTCCGGAATATGCGGTAACTCTGCCTGGTTTTAAAATGTTGTTATATGGTTTTTATTATAGTTTGGGCAAGCATAAGTATTCATTTGCTTAACGCCCATATGCATAATTTATTGAAATTAGGTGTTTATTAAAGGGGAGTTAGTTTGCATTTCGGCAACTTGACAGAATGACAATTGTTTTTAACTTTCCCTTATTCAAAGAATGGTTTTTACTTGATAATTCGCAGAAGCATGCGGAGTTTCGTCAGGGAAAAGCAGCTGGCAAAGGAGAAGATTTGTGCAGGAAAAAGAAATTGTGAGCTTATTGGGAAAAATAAAGGAAGGCTCGGTTTCAGTTGAAGCCGGCGCCAAGATTTTGAAAGATTTATCCTATGCAGAATTGGGATATGCTAAAATTGATTATCATCGGCAGATGCGCAATGGTTATCCGGAAGTGATTTATTGTGAGGGCAAAGCGCTGGAGCATGTCAGGGGCATTGTGCAGTCAATGCTGGAGCATGATGCCGGTATTATTCTGGCGACCAGAGTTTCACCGGAAGCAGCAGCAGTTATTCAGACAGTGGCGGCGGATGCGGTTTATTATCCGATTCCGCGGTTGTGTATCATTAAGCGCCGAGAGGTGAAAATGCGGGCCGGAACGGTTGCGGTCTGCACCGGCGGAACGGCAGATATCAAAGTGGCGGAAGAAGCGGCACTGACCTGTGAGCTGTACGGCAATCCGGTCGACCGGATTTATGATGTCGGCGTAGCGGGGCTGCACCGGTTGTTGGACAAATTGGAGCAAATTAGAAAAGCCAATGTAATCGTTGCCGTTGCCGGGATGGAAGGGGCTTTAGCCAGTGTAATCGGCGGGTTAACCGATAAACCGGTGATTGCCGTGCCGACCAGTGTCGGTTACGGTGCCAATTTCGGCGGAATATCAGCGCTGCTGTCCATGCTTAATTCCTGCGCCAGCGGTGTCAGTGTGGTCAACATTGATAATGGATTCGGGGCAGGCTATTTGGCGGCCATGATCAACCGGATGAACTTGTCAGAAGATTTATTTTGAGAGGAGAAAAGGATGAAAACTTTATATTTGGAATGTTTTTCCGGTATGAGCGGCAATATGTTTTTGGCGGCTATGCTGGAACTGGGTGTAGAACTGGATTATTTGAAGCGGGAACTGAGTAAGCTTTGTTTGGATGATGAATTTGCGCTGGAAGTATCGACCATGGATAAAAACGGAATTGCTGCTACCTATGTGGATGTTATTTTAAAAAAGGAAAGCGGTCATGACCATGACCACCATCACGACCACGAGCATCATCACGACCACGAGCATCATCACGACCACGAGCATCATCACGACCACGAGCATGATCACGGCCATGAGCATTGTCACGGCCATGAGCATGATCACGGCCATGAGCATCATCACGAGCATGAGCATCATCACGGCCATGAACATTGTCACGGCCATGAACATCATCACGAGCATGAGCACCATCATGACCACGACCATCATCATGAAGAGGGCAGCCATACTCATGAACATACCCATATCCACCGAAACTTAGCGGATATTCACCAGATTATTGAAAAAAGTGAATTGTCACCGCAGGTACAGGCGTTGGCTAAAAAAGTTTTTGGTTTTGTGGCCAGAGCGGAAAGCCGAGTTCATGGCAAGCCCTTAAATGAAGTTCATTTTCATGAAGTGGGGGCGATTGATTCCATTGTCGATATTGTCGGGGCAGCAATTTGTGTGGATTGTCTGGGAATTGAGAAGGTAGCTGCCAGCCGGGTAGCAGTAGGAACGGGCTTTGTTCGCTGTGCGCATGGCCTGATGCCGCTACCGGCACCGGCGACTTTAGAAATATTAAAAGAAGCGGGTATTCCCTATTATCAAACGGAAATTAAAGGGGAACTGCTGACGCCGACCGGAGCAGCAATTTTGGCGGCGCTGGTCAGCGAATATGGCCCGATGCCGGAGGGGTTGCTGACGGCCACCGGTTATGGTGCCGGCAAGAGAGATCAGGTCATTCCCAACGTAGTCAGAACTTCCCTGCTGGAAGAAGCAGGCACGGCGGCCGGGCTGGAATCGGAGGTGCTGGAACTTCGGTTTCAGGTGGATGATATGACCGGGGAAGAATTGGGCTTTTTTATGGAGCTGATGTTAGCTGAAGGGGCAAAGGATATTTATTATCAGCCGATTTTTATGAAAAAAAATCGCCCGGCCACAGCAGTTACGGTTTTGCTGAATCCGGCGGATTTGGATCATTTCAGTGAATTGATTTTTAAACATACTTCGACCTTGGGCTTTCGTCATATGCTTTGCCCGCGTCGGGAAATGGAGCGGCAAAATCTGGAAAGCAGCTTAGGCGGGGAGACGTATCAGGTTAAGATTGCCCAGTGGCAAAATACGCAAAAAATTTCCTATGAGTATGAGGATATTAAACGAATTGCTTTAAAGCAAAACAAGACCTTACAGGAGGTTTTAAACGAGATTTCTTTTTCGGTGTTTGAATCCATCCGCCGACAAAAAGAAAGCCAAACGAACTGGAATGAGCAGGAGTAGGAATTGAAGGAGATTGCAGCCAAGAAGGAAAAATTAAAGACCGCTTTAACGGCGTATTTAAAAGAAGGTTTGATTTTGGCTTTATCCGGTGGAGTAGACAGTGCTTTGCTGCTGGCCTGCATCGGCGGACTGCCGGAGCGGGACAGAGAGCGATTTTTAGCAGTCACTTTTCAGACGGTTTTATATCCGGCCGAAGAAACAGAGACCGCCAGCAGGCTTTGCGCCATGTATGGCTTGAGGCATCGTTTGGTTCGGCCCGGGGTGCAAATTCCGGATTCCATTCGGCATAATCCGCAGGATCGTTGCTATTTGTGCAAAAAGAACTTGTTTCAGCAGGTTTTGGAACTGGCTCAAGCCGAAAACTACGGGCATATCATTGACGGCACCAATGCCGATGATTTGAAGGTTTACCGCCCGGGCAAGAAGGCTTTGGAGGAGCTGGGAGTGAAAAGCCCCTTGGCCGAGTGCGGTCTGACCAAAGCCGAGATTAGGGCCTATGCCAAAGAATTAGGGCTGTTTTTGGCGGATAAGCCGTCGGGATCTTGCTATGCGACTCGGTTTCCCTATGGAGATTTTTTGGATGAGGCGGTGATTGCCCGCTTGGCAGAGTTAGAGGAATTTTTGCGCGGCTTTGGTCTTAGTCAGATACGGGTTCGCTTTCATCAGCCAATTCTGCGAGTAGAGCTGCTGCCGGAGGAGTTTGCCTGCTTTTTGGCCAGACGGGAGGAAGCCCTGACCAAAGCAGAGGAGTTGGGTTTTGCTTATTTAACCTTAGATGTGGCTGGATTTCGTTCCGGCAGTATGGATATTGAACTTTTAAAGCCAAAAAGTTGACTCGGCTGGCGCAAAACATGCAGTGCTTTGATGTTTGCTGTTTACAAAAGAAACGGCATTTTTTCGGCGGACAGAAAGAAGAAGCTTTTGACAGGGGAAAGTTGAGTTATAAATTAGAGAAACCGGAAGATAAGGAACGGAGGAGTGGAATGGCGGAAGAAAAAATTGTAGCGGAATCCGATATGCTGCCGATTTTATTCGGAGAGTATGATAATAATATAAAGAAAATTGAAAAGAATCTGGATGTATTTATCACCAACCGAGATGGGCAGGTTAAAATTATGGGCGATGAAAAAAATGTTAAGATGGCAGGGAATGTGATTGACCAGCTGCTGGATTTGACCAAAAAGCAAAAGGCGCTGGAGGAGCAGAATGTGGACTATGCGATTACCATGGTCAAGGAATCAACCGGTGAGAGCGTTTCTTCTTTGTATGACGATTTTATTTGCGTTACCACCCGGGGCAAATATATCCGGCCCAAAACTTTTGGTCAAAAGCAATATCTGGATATGTTGAATAAATATATGATTGTATTCGGCGTGGGGCCGGCTGGTACGGGTAAGACTTATATTGCTATGGCTAAGGCGATTACGGCTTTTAAAAATAATGAAGTCAGCCGGATTATTTTGACTCGGCCGGCGATTGAAGCGGGCGAGAAGCTGGGTTTTTTGCCGGGCGATCTGCAATCGAAGGTAGACCCTTATTTAAGGCCGCTATATGACGCTCTGTATGAGATTATGGGGGCGGAGAGCTTTTTGAAAAATATGGAAAAGGGCTTGATTGAAGTGGCACCGTTAGCTTATATGCGGGGTAGAACATTAGACAATGCCTATATTGTGTTGGATGAAGCGCAAAATACAACACCGGCGCAGATGAAGATGTTTTTAACCCGGATTGGCTTCGGCTCCAAGGCGATTATCACCGGCGACATCACGCAAAAGGATTTGCCCTTTGATAAGGAATCGGGACTGGAATCGGCCATGAAAATTTTAAAAAATATTGACGAGGTTGGAATTTGCCGGCTGACGTCCAAAGACGTTGTCCGCCATCCGCTGGTGCAGAAGATTATCAATGCCTATGAAAAAGAAGAAAACAAAAAAAATCATAGTAAACCGGACAGGTATCAATCGGCCGGCCGCTGTATGCATCAATGAGGGAGACAGTAAGCGGCAGAGAGATTGAAACCGGATAAACCTGATAGTGCCGGCTTTTGAGCAGAGAAACGCCCTCTTTCCGGATGGAGTCGCTTTAAGCTGGTACAGCAGAGCGCTTAAAATTGGCGGCAGGCGGGACGAGTGGCAGAGCAGACGAAAGACAGGAATGGA
>CAUUKX010000054.1:0-14809 GCA_963545585.1 uncultured Lachnospiraceae bacterium | reverse complement strand
GCAAAAACTTCCTCCGCCGATTCGACATAATGAATCGTCAAACCCTTAACTATCTCGCTGTCCAATTCGCCGATATTGGCCTTGTTAGCCGCCGGGACGATAATTTCCTTAATCCCGGCCCGCTTAGCCGCCAAAATCTTTTCCTTCAGGCCGCCGATGGCCAGCACCCTGCCTCGTAGCGTAATCTCACCAGTCATGGCAATATCATTGCGCACCGCCCGGCCGGTCAGAGCCGACAGCATCGCCGTCGCCATGGTAATTCCGGCTGACGGACCGTCCTTGGGCACTGCCCCCTCTGGAATATGGATATGAAAATCCTTGGTCTTATAAAAATCCGGCGGCAGCTGATGCTGATCGGTTGTGCTGCGCAAATAACTCATGGCCGTGCTGGCCGATTCTTTCATCACATCGCCTAAACGGCCGGTCAGCTTAAAGTCGCCCTTGCCGCCGACTACCGCCACTTCAATCGACAGGGTATCGCCGCCGGCTTCCGTCCATGCCAAACCACGGGTCACGCCGATTTGCGGGCTGGCCGCCATTTTATCATAATGATAGCTGGGAATCCCCAAATAATGCTCCAAATTATTTTCCTTGACCGCCGCCCGGGTTTTACTGGCCAGCAAGCTTTCCTTGACGGCCTTGCGGCAGATATCGCCCAGCTTGCGTTCTAAGTTTCTAACACCGGCTTCTCTGGTGTAGCCGGAAATAATCTCACGCAGGGCATTATCACTGATGAGCAGTTCTTTTTCGGTGATGCCGTTCTTTTTCATCTGCTTTTTCAGCAAATACCGTCTGGCAATATGCAGCTTTTCATTGAGTGAATAGGAGCTGACCTCGATAATCTCCAGCCGATCCATCAGCGGCCGGGGAATGGTTGACAAAGTATTGGCCGTAGCAATAAACAAAACCTCCGACAAATCGACCGGTACTTCAAAATAGTGATCCCGAAAGCTCTTATTCTGCTCGCCGTCTAAGACCTCAAGCAAAGCGGCAGCAGGATTGCCCCGAAAATCCGAACTGGTCTTGTCTATTTCATCTAAAAGAATGAGCGGATTGACCGTTCCTGCCTGTTTCATTGCTGCCACAATCCGGCCCGGCATCGAACCGATATAGGTCTTGCGATGCCCGCGAATTTCCGCTTCATCGCGCACGCCACCTAAAGAAATGCGGACATACTTGCGGTTCATTGCCTTGGCAATGGAACAGACTACGGATGTCTTGCCCGTACCGGGCGGGCCAACCAAGCAGAGAATCGGACTGCCCTCGCCTTTGGAGCGCTGGCGCACTGCCAAATGCTCCAAAATCCGTTCCTTGACTTTTTCCAGACCATAATGATCTTCGTTTAAAATCGTTTCCGCTTTTTTCAGGTCATTCGATTCTTTGGTTCGCTTGTTCCACGGATATTCCAGCACCTCATCCAAATAATTGCGGGCTGTCGCTGCATCCGCCGAAGTCAGCCGCATTTTAGACAGGCGCTTGACTTCCAAAAACAGCTTATCCTGCACCTCTCTCGGCGCTTTCAGCCTTTGGATCTGCCGCAGATAATCCTTAATCTCATCTTCTTCATCGTCATCTTCCTCGCCCAGCTCTTCCCGAATTGCTTTCAGCTGCGCCCGCAGCACATAATTGCGCTGATTTTTATCCAGAGAGCGTTTCACTTCCTCGCCTAACTTCCGCTGCAACTTAATAATCTCAATTTCGGTCAGCAGCATTTGGCTGATTTTTTTAATCCGCTCTTCTTCGTCCGGTTCTTCTAAAATTTCCTGTTTTTTCTCCATTGGCCGCAGCAAATAAGCGGCAATCCCGTCCGCCAAATCCCCCAGCGTATCGGCTGCCAGCACCCGCTCCGCCAACTGCCTGTCAATCTTACCGGCTAATTCCACATAATCCGCCACCGCCTCCTGAATCTGACGAACATAAGCCTCTTTTTCTTCCGGGCTGACCTCCGCCGCAAGCTCCGGCAAGTATTCCACCGTTGCCCGGTAAAAATTATCGGTCAGCTCATACGTTTCCATCCGCCCCCGTGCCAGACCCTCAACTACAACCGACAGGCTGTTTTTCGGCAGTCTGACGATTTGCTTAATTCGGGCAATCGTGCCGACGGTGTAAAGATCTTCATTGAAATCCGGCTCGTCTTTCAGCCGGTTTTTCTGAGTCAGCAAAAAGACCAGCTGATCTTCGGCCATAGCGCACTCGACCGCCGTAACCGAAAACTCGTGTTTAATGTCGATATGGAGAAGACTTTTGGGTAAAGTAACCAAGCCCTTTAAAATCAACAAGGGCATCTCTTTCTTATTTTCCATGGCGCCTCCTGTCAGGCAAGATCTTGACTTGAGTCGACAACCTTTTTCTTTTTGGGGAACGAAGGCTTTTTAATCGCCTGAACATTGCGAATTACCTCCGGTTTGCCGCCGGAAACTGCCGCCTCCGTGATAATCACTTTGCTAATCTCCGGGTCAGAGGGAATCTCATACATAATATCCAGCATCAATTTTTCAATAATCGCCCGCAGCCCTCTGGCGCCGGTTTTACCGTGAATCGCCTTTTTCGCAATCGCTTTCAGCGCCGCTTCTTCAAACTCAAGCTCCGCTCCGTCAATCGCCAAAAGACTTTGGTACTGCTTAACCAATGCGTTTTTCGGCTCCGTTAAAATCCGGATCAGCGCCTCTTCATCCAAGTTATCGAGACTGACGACCACCGGCACCCGGCCGACAAACTCCGGAATCAGGCCATAGCGGATTAAATCCTCGGGACTTACTTTCCTGAGGGTATCCCCTAAGGATTCCTCCTGTTTGCCTGTTACTTTCGCACCGAAACCAATGCCGTTTTTACCGCTTCTTTTCTCAATAATTTTTTCCAAACCGTCAAACGCCCCGGCAATAATAAACAAAATATTGGCGGTATTAACCTGAATAAACTCCTGATGCGGATGCTTGCGCCCGCCCTGCGGCGGCACATTGGCAATCGTTCCCTCTAAAATTTTCAGCAGTGCCTGCTGTACGCCTTCGCCGCTGACATCTCTGGTAATGGAGGGATTCTCCGATTTTTTCGTGATTTTATCAATTTCATCAATATAAATGATGCCCAGTTCCGCTTTCTCCACATCAAAATCAACCGCCTGCAGCAGCCGGAGCAGAATATTTTCCACATCCTCGCCGACATAACCGGCCTCGGTCAGCGATGTTGCGTCGGCAATGGCAAAGGGCACGTTTAATACTCTGGCCAGCGACTGCGCCAGCAAAGTCTTGCCCGAACCAGTCGGCCCTAAAAGGAGAATATTGGACTTTTGAATCTCAACCTCGTCATCATCACCGGCATTCACCCGTTTATAATGATTGTAAACCGCTACCGCCAGAGTTTTTTTGGCTTCTTCCTGACCGATTACATACTGATCCAGAAACTCCTTAATCTCCCCCGGCTTGGGGATATTGGTCAAATCAATTTCATGCGCCTGTCCTAATTCCTCAGCAACAATCTCACCGCACAGACCGATACATTCATCACAAATATAAGCGTTCGGCCCGGCAATCATTTTCCTGACCTGATCCTGCGTCTTATTGCAAAACGAGCAGCGAATCTGCTGCCTTTTTTCATCTGTTTGCTTCGTCAAATTTATCACCTTTTTCTTTCTGCTTATTTTTTTCTGCTTATTTCTTTTCTATAATTTTATCCACGATCCCATAGGCAACCGCCTCATCGGCATTCATAAAATGATCGCGCTCGGTGTCTCTTTCAATCACTTCCAGCGGCTGACCGGTATTTTCGCTTAAAATCTGGTTGAGCCGCCGCCGCATTTCAATAATCCGATCCGCCTGAATCTTGATGTCGGTCGCCTGTCCCTGCGAACCGCCCGACGGCTGGTGAATCATGACCTCGGCATTGGGCAGGATCATCCGCTTGCCCTTGGCGCCACCAGCTAAGAGGAAAGCGCCCATGCTGGCCGCCATGCCGATGCAAATCGTCGATACATCGGACTTAATGTACTGCATGGTATCATAAATCGCCATACCGGCGGTAATCACACCGCCCGGGCTGTTGATGTACAAATAAATATCTTTTTCCGGATCTTCCGATTCTAAGAATAAAAGCTGGGCGACGACCAGACTGGCCGTCACATCATTGACTTCTTCCCCCAAAAAAATAATACGCTCCTTCAGCAGCCGGGAATAAATATCATAAGAACGCTCACCGCGTCCGGTTTGTTCGATGACATAAGGTACTAAACTCATATTGCTTCACTCCTTTTCTTTTGTTAACAGCTTAGCTTTCCCCGTTCGAAGCGCTGCGCACTTCTGCCGGGCGGCAATCTGCATAGACTCACCTGAAAGTTAGGTCGATAGGTTGCGGAAAGCGGCTGTCCCCTATGTTTAAAGGTCCGCCGCTTCTCCGCCGTCTTTTATTTAATTTTATGTGGATGTCAAAAGCATGAAACTCCGTGCGGAGTTTCCCGGCAAAAGGATTTATCCCCTTTTTATCACAGCCACAAGCCTTTGACCCCGGGATATTTGTGCACCAATTAAATAAACTTAGCTGCTTCGGTCACTACTGCCAGCGCTTTCCGGTTCAAGATTGTTTCTTTGACTTCTTCTTCCGGTACTAATTCTTTAATCTTATCCATCTCCATGTTGTAGTTTTCCGCCATCTGTTGATATTCCTTTTCGATATCTTCAGCGGCTGCTTCTAACTTCTCGGCCTTTATGACTTCTGCCAAAGCAAGCCGGCCTTTAATGCTCTTGACCGCACTGTCCTTCATGCTGTCCTGCAAAGCCGACATCGTCTGACCAGTGAACTGCATATATTGCTCCAGCGAAAAACCCTGCGCCCGCATCCGGTTTTCCATATTATAAATTTGATTTTCCACTTCCAAATCAACCATAGGCGCCGGCAGCTCGACTTCCAGTCTTTCCACTAAAGCGTCCATGACCTGATGCTCCCGCTCATGCTCGGCCTTATGTTCCTTTTCGTGAAGCAGCTTTTCCTTAATATCTTCCTTGTACTCCGCCAAAGTGTCAAAGTCCGACACATCCTGCGCCAGTTCATCATCTAACTCCGGCAATTCCTTTTCGGTAATGGCATGGAGCTTAACAGCAAAAACCGCCGCTTTGCCAGCCAGTTCTTCCGCATGGTACTGTTCCGGGAAAGTAACCTGCACGTCAAATTCTTCGCCGATATTCTTGCCGATAATTTGATCTTCAAAGCCCGGGATAAACTGACCAGAACCGATGGTCAGCTTGTGATTCTGATCGGTGCCACCCTCAAACGCTACACCGTCAACCGAACCAGCATAATCAATGGTAACGGTGTCGCCAGTTTTAACCGGACGGTCGTCCACATCAATAATCCGAGCATTTTGCTCTCTGACTTCTTCCAGTTTTTTGTCAATCTCTTCCTCGCTGACGCTGATTTCTTCTTTTTTCAGTTCGATTCCTTTATAGTCCTTTAAAACCGCTTCCGGCTTAATCGCTACTTCGGCGGTAAAGATGAACTCCTCGCCTTCTTTGGCCTGAACGATATCAATACTTGGGCGGGAGACGATATCCAGCTCCACCTCAGCCAATGCCTTTTCATAGGCCGGCTGCATGACCTCATTGGCCGCATCATCGTAAAATACCTCAGCCCCGTAGGCCTGCTCAATCAGCTTGCGCGGTGCTTTGCCCTTGCGAAAGCCGGGCAGATTGATCTTACTTCTATTTTTTAAATACGCCGTTTCAATCGCCTTTTTAAAGGTAGCGGCGTCTACTTCCATCGTAATTTTGACCATGCTTTTTCCCAAATGTTCAACCTTTGCGCTCATTTCTTTTCTCCTTCTTACTTTTGTTTTACCGTTCAGACAAGCGAATTGTTGTTTTATGACAATAAAGACCTTACCTGAACCGTACCTCTTGATTTTTAATCCAGTTCATCTCGCTCTCAGAGCATTTTTAGGACTTAGCGAAAACAAATACCGCCGGTCTTGCCTGCCACTCTATATTCACGCTCTTATCGGCAACAGTATATCACACTTTGGGGAAAATGGAAAGAGATTTCTGCGCACAAACAAGGCTTTCCCGTAAATTTTATGTTGTTTTAACCCTTTTGGTGAAATTTTCATCCCCTCATATACCACTGCCACAAACTTCCCCCATAAAGATAGGCTAGAAAAATGCCAGCGCCCAAAAACACGCCAAAGGGCAGCGGCGTATTGCGCCGAATTCGGCCGGCAGCCATAAGCGCCAGCCCAATGACCGTTCCCAGAATCGACCCGATCGCCAGCGCCAAAAAAATATCGCGCAGCCCTAAGCTCAGTCCAGCCAGCGCCATCAGCTTAATATCGCCGCCGCCCAGCTGACCACCGGTTAAAATGGCAATCCCCAAGAGCAACCCGCCCATCAGGACAAAGGCCAGCAGCGGATTCCACAGCTGCCGGCTGAGCAGCAGCCGGACAATACCCAAAATCAAAAAATACAGCTGAATAGAGCCGGGAATTTCATATCTTTGCAAATCAATTCCGGCCATGACCGTTACTCCCAGCAGCAGCAGAAAGCCATACAGCAGCTCCATTCGGCTGCCACCCAGCTGCCCGATAGCGAACTGCCGCAACAACAGTCCGCTGCCCGCCAGCAAAGCCAAAAGATAATACCATTTTTTCATCTGTTTCTGTCCTTTTCAAGGCAACCGCTTATAAAAAAAGATATTTCCAAACCCGGCCGCTGCGGCGCAAAGCCTATCTGCTCCGGCCTTGCGGCATTTGGTTTAAAAATATCCTTATTATTGATGCGGCGTCAAAAGAAACTCCTTTTGCCGGAAAGCTCCGCCCAGATTTTCATACTTTTGACACCTGCATCATCTGATTTCTACCGATAAAGCGCTTCCCACTTTTCAACCTCGGCATCGGTCGCCGATATGAAATGCCCCGGTGTCAGTTCCCGCCAAGTTGGCTGTTCTTTGGAATAATCATGCTCCTTCTTCGGCTCATAAGCCGTCCGGCGCCGTGTTCTTTCACTAATCGGATCGGGCAGCGGAATAGCTGACAGGAGCGATCGGGTATAGGGATGAAGCGGCTTTTTAAAAAGCTGTTCGGAGGTAGCCAGTTCCACAATCTTGCCCCGGTACATAACCCCAATCCGGTTGCTGATATATTTAACCATTGACAGGTCATGGGCAATAAAAAGATAGGTCAGCCCATGATCTTCTTTCAATTCATTCATCAAGTTTACTACTTGTGCCTGAATCGACACGTCCAGCGCCGAAATCGGCTCATCGGCAATAATCATTTCCGGGTCAACCGCCATTGCCCGGGCAATTCCAATCCGTTGTCTTTGCCCGCCGGAGAATTCATGCGGATATCTTTCGATATGCTGCTCGTCAAGTCCGACCAATTTCATCATCCGAATAACTCGTTCTCTGCGGTCATTCTTATCTTTCGCCAGATTATGAATATCCAGTCCCTCGGCAACAATATCGATTACCTTCATCCGCGGGTTTAAGCAAGCCATCGGGTCCTGAAAAATCATCTGCATATTCCGATTGACATAAGCAATATCCTGTTTGGGAATCTTTCCGCTGATTAAGCGGTTTTTCATGTAAACTTCTCCACCAGTTGGGTTGTATAAACGAATCATCGTTCTCCCGGTAGTCGACTTTCCAGAGCCGGATTCTCCTACTAAGCCGAAAGTTTCCCCTTTATGAATCTTAAAGCTGACATCATCTACCGCTTTTACAACTTTTCCACGGCCTAATTTAAAGTATTGCTTTAAATTTTTGACTTCTACCAATATTTCTTGGGACAATTTGTTTTCCACTGTGTTTTCTGCTTGCATTTCTGTATTTTGACTCATTTATTTCACCTCCTTTAATCTTTCCCTGCGTCTGATAATGATTTCCGGAGGGGCAACCTGCGGCGCTCTTTCATCTAAGAGCCAAGATGCCGCATAATGAGTGTTGCTGACTTTGTAAAATGGAGGCTGATGCTCCAAATCCACTTTCATGGCATATTCACTGCGCAGAGCAAAGGCATCGCCCTTTGGCGGTGCAATCAGGTTTGGCGGCGTACCCGGAATGGCATAAAGCTTGCCTTGCGTGTCCAAGTCCGGCATGGAAGCAATCAATCCCCAAGTATAGGGATGTCTTGGGTCATAGAATACCTCATCCGCTGTGCCTATTTCAACGATGCGGCCGGCATACATAACTGCTACCCGATCCGCTACATTGGCAACGACACCTAAGTCATGGGTAATAAAGATAACGGATGCGCCAATCTTTTTCTGCAAATCCTTCATTAAATCCAAAATCTGCGCCTGAATCGTTACGTCCAGTGCTGTCGTTGGTTCATCGGCAATCAAAATCTTCGGCTCACAGGCCAGTGCAATCGCAATGACAATCCGCTGACGCATCCCGCCAGAAAATTGATGCGGGTATTGATTCATTCTTTCCTTCGGGTCGCTGATACCGACTAATTCAATCAAATTGATGGCCTTTTCATAGGCTTCGGCTTTGGATGTTTTTTGATGCAGGCGAATAACCTCCATAATCTGCTGACCAATCTTCATGGTCGGGTCTAATGAGGTCATCGGATCTTGAAAAACCATGGCAATCCGGTTGCCGCGAATGCTGTGCAAATCTTTCTCGGCCATAGCGGCAATATTCTTGCCATCAAAGAGGATTTCACCGCCCTTATAGTATCCGTTGGAAGACAAAAGCCCCATAATCGCCTTAACCGTTACCGATTTGCCCGAGCCGGACTCCCCTACAATCGCCAGCGTCTCGCCTTGGTACAAATCAAAGGAAACATCACGTACCGCCTTGACTTCACCGGAAAAGCTGCGGAAATTAACTTCCAAATTTTTGACTTCTAATATTTTATTTGGCATTTTCTTTTCCTCCTCTTATCGCATTCTTGGGTCAAGTGCATCACGCAGGCCATTGGCCAAAAGATTGATTGACAGCATTAAAATCGACATGATAGCCGCCGGAATCAGCAGCATGGTCGGACGACTTTGAATCGCCTTATAGCCCTCAGATACCAATACACCGAGAGAAGACATCGGAATGGGAAGGCCAAGTCCAATAAAGCTTAAAAAGGCTTCATAGAAAATAGCGCCCGGAATGGAGAAAGTTGCCATAACCATCAACTGACCGATGATATTCGGGAATAAATGCTTTCTCATCAAACGCACTTTACTTGCGCCAAGAGTCCGGGATGCCAAAATAAATTCCTGATCCCTCAATTTCAA
This sequence comes from uncultured Lachnospiraceae bacterium, assembly GCA_963545585.1. GTDB lineage: Bacteria > Bacillota > Clostridia > Lachnospirales > Vallitaleaceae > W11650. Next base: position 5,597 of record CAUUKX010000054.1, on the reverse strand, counting down.
GATTTGAGCACGCACCACTCTGGCAACGCCAATCCAGCCCGATAAACTCATGGCAAAAATAAGAATCAAGAACCGGATTTCATTATTCGTCAGCTGCGCTGATGGATTAAACACTTGAATAATAGGGTTAAAAACATTCTTTAACATCAGGCCGATTTTCTTTTCAATACTAAGCATAATAATCATCAGTACCAAAGATGGGATACTTCCCCAAATTTCAGCAAAACGCATCATTATATTATCGACTGTGGTACCGCCATAAAAACCAGCAATCGTACCATAGATAATTCCGATAAAGAAGTCGATACACATCGAAATCACGGCGATTAATAAGGAGATTCCCACACCAATCCAAAGTCTTGTCCAGATATCCAAAGCCAGTTTATCCGTACCAAACCAGAAATACAGGTTTTTTACATTCTTAATGGCATATTCATCCGCTTCCACTGTGAGCATTTCCACGCCCTTGTCATCTACCTTGGTTGAAATAAGTTTAAAGTTATCCGGCTGAAAGCGGCTATACTCGCTAATCATATCTTTTAAAGGAATCTCAACTTCTTTCTTCTCCTTGAGCACCTTTAAGGTAATATATTTTTGACCCTCTTTTTCGGTAATCTTTACAATATTGACATCAAAAGGATGGTAGGCAATGCCAAGCCTTTCCACTAATTTTTTACGGTTCTGCGGTTTGCCCAACTCTTTAAATTCATCATCTTTCGGCAAATTACCGATAAAGACATCCCAGCTGCCTCTTTCCAAGATAGCCATCCCATCAAAAATACCCAGTTTTTCCAACACCGGAATTCTCGGCGGCAAGTAAGCAATATCTTCTTTCTTAATTTCATTGCCGTCTTCGTCTGCCAAAACTGGAGCCGCATCATAGCGAAATGGTGTACCGTCTGCATTTTTAAAAGCAAAGAAAGAAGATGGTGCTAAAACAGAAAATACCATCAATAAGACAATCAGCCAAAAGCCCACCATCGCCGCTTTATTCTTGCGCAAACGCAGGCTGGCATCTTGCCAAAAGGTCAAACTCTTGGTGGCAATTTTTTCCCTATCCGAAGACTTGCTGTCGGTTAATACAAATAAATCCGCCGAAATCTCTTGCCGGTCTGCGCTCTTTTTATTTTCTTCCATTTAATTGCCTCCTTTCAAGCGAATTCTTGGGTCAATCACACCATAAAGCAAGTCAACCACCAATACAATAACAACATACACTAAACTGTAAAATGAGTTTACACCCAAAATCAGGAAATAGTCATTTTGCGTAATCGCATTTAGCAGCAATTGCGATAAGCCCGGCACACCGAAGAATCTCTCAATAACAAGCGAGCCGGTCATCAAGCTGATTGCCATCGGGCCAACGATGGTTACAACCGGAATCAAGGCATTTCTCAGGGCATGCCGCATAATAACCTGTGTCTTATTTAAGCCCTTGGCTCTGGCGAGCAAAATATAATCACTGTTTAGCACTTCCACTAACTCAGAGCGCATATATCTCATGGTTGCCGAAATAACAAAAAGCGACAGGGAAAATGCCGGTAAAATCATAGAGCGAAAAGAACCCCATGCAGTAATTCCTTTTGTAGTATCCGGAATCTGGAAAAGAAGCGGAAACCATGCCAGTTTTACCGAAAAATAGTATTGCAGAAGCGCTGCCACAACGAAAGACGGTATGGAAACACCAACTACGGCAAAAACGGTTACGCAATGATCCCAGAAAGAATTACGATAGATTGCCGCCAAAGCTCCCAGCAAAATACCTACAATGACACCGAAAACAAGAGCAATCGCACCAATTTTAACGGTATTGGGCAACTTATCCCTAATCAAATCTTTTACTTCTTTGTTTTGCAATTTGAAGGATGTCCCCATATCGCCCTTGGCTAACGTTTGCAAGTATTTTATATATTGTTTCATCGGCGGTTCATTCAAACCGTATTTTCTTTTCATCAATTCTATTTGAACCGGAGTAATCTTGCCGTTATCGAAGGGGCTGCCTTCCATTAACTGGAGCAAGAAGAAGTTCAAAGTAATTACCACGAACATTGTTAAAATAATCAATAGGATTCTTTCTACTACATATCGTAACATGTTTTACCACCATTCCATTTCTTGCTGTTTTTTCTTAAAGCCATGCCTTTTATTTCTTTATTTTACTATCATCGACTGCTTCTTTTGCTTGCCGATGTTCCCATATTATTACACATATTCTGTGTAAAAAATTCTACTCTTTGTTAGAACTCTTTGCGCAGATTATGTGAAATTACCGTCTTATTTAATTGCTTCTAAACAGCGGCTGATATCATGAACTCAACTTTCCCATGTTCGCCAGAACAGTCTTTTTTAGGCAAACTGCCCGCCCGGGCAGAAGTGCGCAGCACTTCGATCAGGGGGGGAAAGTTGAGTCATGAACAAATAAGACCTATGAGATAAACACAATTTAGGCAGAGCAAGGCTCTGCCTAAATATATAATGCTATGATAACATTTTCTATTCTGCGATATCGGTCCACTTGAGGATATGATCTGCACCAAAGGATTGTAATTTCCAGCCTTCAATCTTAGGATCCCTAAGACCTACACCCGCTCTTTGGTATAAAGGCAGAATAACCTGGTCATCCCCAAGGATTGTTTTTTCTACTCCAACCAATGCCTCAAACCGGTCTTTGGTTTTGCTCGGAGAAGTTAAATCACCAGATTTTGCACTTTGGATAATAGCATCGTATTCCTTGTTGGAATATCCGGTATTGTTGTGTCCGCCGCCAGTTACAAACAAATCAAGGAAAGTCATACTATCCGGGTAGTCCGGTCCCCAACCTGCAAAGTTCAATTCAAACTCACCGCGGTTTGCACGAGCAATCTTTTCAGAGAACGGAAGAGCTTTGATTTCAATGGTCAAGCCTTCTAAATTCTTTTCCCATTCATTCTTTAAGTGCGTACCGATATTGGCTGCCGATTCGCCTTGGAAAATAAGAAGTTCCAGTTCCGCTTTTGCAACGCCGGTTTCTTTCTTGGCTTCTTCCCAAAGTTTTTTCGCTTCTTCTACATTATGTTTATTATAGCCGTCTTTTCCACCAAATAAATCCCCTGCTACTTCACGGAAATCTTTACCGCCAAAGTCCTCACTGCTGGTCAATCCTGCCGGAACAAGGTAGTCAGCAGCCAAAGAGCCGTTTGCAAGAATGGTCTTGGCAATATATTCTTTATCAAACGCCATGTTAAGCGCTTTTCTTGCTTTTGCATTGGCAAGCAATGCCTTGTTGGAAGACGGCTCACCATGACCTTGGTTGATTTCGATGTAAAACAGTACCGTATCTTCTGCGGATGTTACATCCGGACGGTTGCCATATTTTTCTACATTTTCACCGGATAAATTAACGGAGTGGAGCTCACCGTTTAAGTACATATTGACGGCGGTATCATTGTCAATCCCTTCTACTACACGATAGTCAACGGCATCCAATTTGGTGTTTTCCGCATTCCAGTATGCCAAGTTCTTTTCCCATAAATGTCTTTCGGAAACTTTCCATTCTTTCAAGATGAAAGCACCATTATATAAGAACGTATCTACGCTGCTGCCGTATTTGTCGCCTTGTTCTTCCACAAACTTTTGACAAGCCGGGAAGAAAGAGGGGAATGTCATCAATGCGGTGAAGTATGGAACGGGATTTGCCAGTTCATATTTTAATGTCTTTTCGTCTACTGCGGTAATTCCCACCGAGTCGATTAATTTTTGCACTTCTTCGTTTGCTTTTTCTAAAGAACCATATTTTTCAGTAAATTCTGCTTCCTTTGCTTTGATGGCTTCTTCTAATTTTGCTTTTGCCGCATCAAATTGTTGTTTTGCGGTTTCTTTTTCATTGTCTTTAAAATCCGATTCTTTCATATTTGCAAGTTTCGTGATATTGCTTTCATGAGCCACGATAGATTCCGACAAAGCAACCGTTGCTTCCGCATTTTTAATACCGGCGGTCGCTGCCATAAATGTATACTGCGAAGCTTCTCTCGGATCTAATAATTTCTTCATAGAAAATACAAAGTCCTGTGCAGTAACCGGTGCATATTCTTCTCCATTTACCGTAACCCATTTTGCATCTCTTAAATGGAAAGTATAGGTCAATCCATCTTCCGATACTTCGTAAGATTCTGCCAAGTCTTCTATCGGCACACCATTTATGTCATTACAGAACAAACCGGAGTTGATATTTCCCAAAGTAAGGAAAGAAACATTATCCGTTGCAAGCCAGTTGACTAAGGAAGGAATATTAGAGATTTCAAGCAAATTCAATACTTTCTTTTTCGCCGGAGTTTCTTCTTTTGTTCCCTCTTTTGCTTCTTCTTTTTGCTTTTCCTCTTGCTTTGTTTCTGTTTCTTTCTTTTCTTCCGCAGGCTTACTGCCACAAGCAGCCAATCCGAAAACAAGAACAAAAGCCATTACTAACGATAACACTTTCTTCATGTAAATTATCCTCCTTTTTCTTTTTGCCGGTATAATAACCATTGCCTTGACCTTACCGCTGCCGGTGGCTGCGTAAAATCAAATATTATCCTTACTTCTCTCATTTTCTCTATCAAAAGCTGCTCTATTCACCAAACCGGACACCCGCTTCGGCTCAAGCTTTGCGGGAACAAATCGCCGAAATCCCTTTTCTTTCTATACCAAGTTCCTCAGCACTTCCGCCCTGCGAACAGTCAGCCCTAAAATATGAGAATATTGAGTTGTAATACGCCTATTATAATATAGTTTTTAATTTTTGTAAAGGAAAACTTGCAAATTATTTTTAGCTTTTAGACCTTTCTCCCCCGGAAAATGCTATTTCTTTGATTTTCTTATTTCTATCTTTTCCCCTTTCAAAACAGAAAATGCAAGTTTCATCACAAAAATATTCATATTGCCTGAACTGTATTTTTTTCTTTTCCCCCTTTTCAAATCCGGCGGAATCAGGTATGATAAAGCAGACAAACACAAATTTTGACAAAGCACATGGAAAGGAGTTTTTATGTCTTTTTCATCGAAACAATCAAATGCACCATCAAATACGGATAACAGCTTTCATCAAAGGTTTTCCATAAAAAAAGCCCTGCTTTGCTTCGGGCTTTTATGGCTTTTGGTATTCGTTTCTTCCTTATTATATTATATCTTAGGCAACGCCGCCGGACACTCCTATTGGTATGTCCTGAACAGCAGCCTGTTTTTTATTAATATCCCGGTATTTTGCTATGTGCTGCTCAGTTTCGTAGCAGAATGCGGCTTATTTAACGGCCTGCGCTATTCGGTTAAACAGGTGCGTACTTTTTTCTTTAAACACCACCGCAGCCAGTTGATGGAGGAATATTCTGCCGCCAGCGAAGAAGAACTGAAAACGATTTTAAAGGAGAAATACCTTTACACTTCGCCATCCTCGGAACTAACTCCATCCCTGCTTTTAGCCAGCGGCGTTACTTTCCTGCTGATGGTAGGGTTTGCGATGATTTAATCTTTATAACTCAACTTTCCCCTGATCGAAGTGCTGCGCACTTCTGCCCGGGCGGGCAGTCTGCCATAGTCTTTTTTGGCTCTGTCCCGCTCAGAGAGCGGGTGCCCTGATCGAAACG
>CAUUKX010000053.1:0-14962 GCA_963545585.1 uncultured Lachnospiraceae bacterium | reverse complement strand
ATTCAGTTTATCATATTGATATGCAAATTGAGTCTGAAACTGCGGCCAGTCCTCCGGCCGCAGTTCCGCACCCAGACCTTGCAGCAACTCAATCAACGGCAAAAGTCCCTCGTTAAACTCACGGCTGGTTACACCCAAATCCGGCAAAGTTTCTTCTATCTTAGCAACCGTCTGACGCAGGGCTTCGATTTCCGTTTGGTTTTTCTCGATAAACTCCCGTTCCGCCTGTGATAAACTTGGTTCAGCCCCATTATCTGCTGCCGGCTGCTCTGACTCCCAAAATAGCCGCCGGACTTCCTGACTGCTGAAAAACAAGAAAAAAGCCGCCCCTAAAATGCATAAAAATACAACCATGTATACTAATACATTTTTCAGTTTCGGCTTGCCTTTAATTTCCATATTGCTGCTTCCTTCCAAACTTTTATTTTGCCGCCTGATAATACGACCACTTTCTCACTACCTGCTTAGAAGCGGAGATTCTACGCTGCTTTCAAACGGATAGCACCCCCGACTTAAATCCCGAGTTCCTGCAAAAAGCGCTCGGATTTCAAAGGATAATCCAAATAATAGTCTGTATATTTTTTCATTAAAGAAAAAAACGCCGGTTCATATTCCGGTTTCAGCCGGAATCGAAACAGCTTTTCCGCTGGTATTGTCAAAACATAGGTCATAGCCTGCCGAACCGGCGCTGGCAGCAGATCATCTGCCCCCACCCCGCAGGCCGGACAAACCGTTCCGCCGTCGGCTGCCGAAAAGAAAGGCAATTCCTCTTTGCAGCCGCAGCGGACGCATCCATCCAGCTCCGGCGTATAGCCAGCCAAAGCCAGAAGCTTTAAGGCAAAAACCGCTTTAATCTGCGCCGGTTTGATTTCGCCTTTCACCAATTCCTCAAAACCGATATAAATGAGCCGAAGCAATTCCTCACCGACAATTCCGTCCTGTAAAAATGCTAAACTCAGCTCCGACAAATACGCCGCATAGGCCATTAATTCCAAATCAGAGCGCAAGCCATAAAAACTCTCAATGATGTCTGCACCGGTTAAGGTATACGCTTCTTTCCCCCGATAAAGTTCATAATTACCAAAAACAAACAACTGCGTCCCGGCCAGCAGCGGTGATTTGGCTTTTTTTGCTCCGCTGGCAAAGGCTGTTACCCGCCCCAGCTCTTTGGTAAAGAGCGTCAGCCTTTTCCCGTTTTCGCCATGCGCCGCTTCGGCCAAGACCACACCGACCGTTTTTTTCTGCTTTTCTGCTTTCATTGGCTTTAAAAGTTGGTTTCCAAAAAACCAATCTTCTTTTTAACCTTGCGCAAAGTTTTCTCAGCGGCATAAGCGGCTTTTTGCCCGTTTTCCTTCAGCACCTCTTCCAGATACGCCTTATCCGCCAAAATTCTGGAAAATTCCTTTTGCAGCGGCGCCAACTCGGCAATCAAGGCATTTGCCGTTTCTTCCTTTAAATAACCGTAGCCCTGACCGGCAAACTTAGCCAAAGCCTCTTCTTTGGTCTCGCCGGTAGCACACATATAAATATCCAGCAGGTTTTTAACCCCCGGCTGATCATCACTGTAATTGATTTCCGCCCGCGAATCGGTAACTGCTCTTTTGATTTTGTTCCGGATCTCAGCCGGGTCATCCAAAACACTGATATAGCCATTGGCATTATCGTCGGACTTGCTCATTTTTTTCTCCGGCTCCTGCAAGCTCTTAATCCGGGCGCCGACCTTGCCAAAATACCCCTCCGGTACTTTAAACAGCCCTTGGTACTCATTATTTAAGCGAATCGCAATATCTCTGGCCAGTTCCAAATGCTGTTTCTGGTCATCGCCAATCGGCACCAAATCTGTTTGGTACAGCAAAATGTCAGCCGCCATCAAAACCGGATAGGTAAATAAGCCGGCGTTGATATTTTCGCCATGCCGCTGTGACTTATCCTTAAACTGGGTCATCCGGCTCAGCTCACCCATATAGGTAAAACAGTTCAAAATCCAAGCCAGTTCCGCATGCTGACGAACCGAGGACTGTAAGTATAAAATATTTTTCTGTGGATCCAGTCCAGCTGCAATATAAAAGGCCAGCAGCTTTCTGGTGTTTTCCCGCAGTGCCTTCGGCTCTTGGCGCACGGTGATGCTGTGCAAATCAACAATACTGCAATAGGTGAGATAATCGGCATGGCTTTTGTTCAGCTCCAGCCAGTTCTTAACGGCACCAAAATAATTGCCGATTGTAATGACGCCGGTCGGCTGAATCCCGCTGTATATCACTGATTTTTTCTCTTGTCCTTCCATAACTTTTTCCTCCTCATAAAAAAGCCGCCCATGACAAAAACTTCTGTCAAGGACGGTTATCATTCCGTGGTGCCACCTTGTTTCGGGAAATTCCCGCACTCATAAAATACCAACATATTTCTGACAAAATAACGGCCGTCTCCCGTCATAGAATACTCAAGGCTTTCGCCTTTTTGACTATGCCCTCCGCGATCCATTTGACAACCTATCCGCTGCCGGTTTCTCAGCGCCGCCGGCTCTCTGTCTGCTTAGTATTTGCCTTTATCTCCGCATCATCGGTTTACTGTACAGTTCAGCTACTTCTTCGCTTTGACGAATTACCAGCCTGAACTGTAGAGGTTTTCTTAATTTTTTTGATTATAATGCTTTTCCTCTTTTTTGTCAAGCCGGAAAGTCAAACCGGCAGCAAAACTTTAGCAAAATTTTTCACTTTCTTCTATTTTTGTTGCTTATTGTCTGTAGATTTATTGTATTCGCCATTGTATCATAAAAATGGAGGATTAAAAATAATGGATATTGTAAAAGTTTTTGGAACAAATGTGAAGCGTTATCGACAGGCATTGGGTATCTCCCAAGAAGCCTTTGCTGAAAAATGTGGACTTCACAGAACATATATCAGTGCCATCGAGTGTTATCGCCGAAGTATATCCCTTGAAAATATTCAGCGTATATCCAATGCTCTTGAAATCGAAACATTTAAACTATTCTTGGAGATTCCCGATAAGCAAAAAGATTAAGGCTATTTTATTGCCCAAACAAACGAAGAAATAAAAGATTATAATGCCAATTATGAAAAGCGAATCAGCAGCATGAGAAAAATGCAAAAATAGCCAACGATAATTATACGAGGTAAAAAAATGAAATATACTCTGAAAAACGAAAAAATAGAAAGCTACAACGAAAATGGTACTTTTAATTTTCCCAAATACACTTCTCAGTTGATCAACTGGGCAAACCAGAATGCCCAAGGCACTCGCCCTGCTGTTGTCGGTCAAATGTCCGAGTTATTTCCAGAATTTATCGCATCTGGCGAAGAAATCACCATTGAGAATTGGTACAACTGGTATGTAGAAAGATATCCCCATGCTTTTAAAAAGGCAACCAAAAAGATCTATGCACAGATTCAGAATCTAAAAGCTGCTATTCGTCTTATTAAGCGCAAAATGGTTAAACAGTGGGTTAAAGATCTCATCATTGCCAAGACCTTCAATGGCATGTATGTTCAAAAGGCAATTTTAGCTTCTCTTGCTGAGCGCAAAGGAACAACTTATCGTCTTGCCACTCCCAAAGAAGAATCCATTGGTATTGACGGATATGTTGGCGACACTCCCTATTCTGTAAAACCCGATACCTATAAGGCGATGGGCCGTTTGTCTGAAACAATCAAAGTTAAAATGATCTACTACACCAAAACTAAGACTGGATTGACTATCGAAATCGAAGATTAAGCTTGTGGGCGGAGACAAAAATCTCCGCCCTTTTTCAGCTATGAAGTGAATTAAGAAATTTCTTTTGACAGGTATAATCAAAAGACGTGTCAACATCTACATATCCCGTTCTGACCAAGTGATTATTTATAAAGGTTTTATTATCAAGGTATACATAGCACATCAGATTGTTTTCTGCATCGTATTTTACAGTATCATACTTTAAGAAAACTTTTCGTTTCCGAAATTTCTCTTGTAAAAAGCGGATTGCTTGTCCTTGATATAAAGGTTTTGGCTTGATACCCAACAGACGAACAACAAGTCCATTGCTAAGTTCAATTTTATCAGACGAAATTACCTGTCTTACGCTAAAAAGTTCATCCCGTTTTGCTTTAGACTGATCGATCTTGGAACCGAATTGAAGTTTCTTTACGTCTACCTTTTTGTCCATACGATGCGGATCGTGGAAAATATATGGGAGTTGATCAAAAGAAGAAGTGTTTCCGATTTCGTCTTCTAAAAAGATCACCTCTGCATCATCGCTTAACCTGAGCTGATCTAATCCCAATTTCTCACGGATGACAGGTTCAAAATCTTTGTTGATTTCATAACCAATAGAATCTCTACCGAGATCCTTGGCGGCAAGCGACGTCGTGCCACTACCCGCAAATGGATCGAAGACAGTTTCTCCTGCAAAAGAGAACATCTTGATCAGTCGCCTCGGAAGTTCTGCCGGGAACATAGCTATGTGTCCCATCTGCTTGACACCACTAAAATTCCAATGAGAAGAAAAATACTGTCTCCACTCTTCTTTCGTTATTGCAGACTGTTCCTTTTGCTGTTGAGTGGGCCTAGGAGCATTGCCTAATTTTTTGAAAAGCAAAATGAACTCATAATCCATTTTAAGAATCCCATTGCGAGGATAAGGAAAGCTGCCCATAACAGCCCCACCACCGGAGGTATTCATTGTAGTTGTCTTCTGCCAAATAATAGCTCCCATATAGTCCATACCAAGAGATTCGCAAAAACGGATTATTTCTGTCCTAATCGGAATAACTTTATACCTTCCATAGTAAACCGAGCGAGCAAACTGATCTCCGATATTGATACACAATCTACAACCATCAGAAAGAACACGATTACACTCTTTCCATACCAAATTCAAATTATTAATGTATTCTTCATAGCTATCGTTAAAGCCAATCTGATTTTCTGTACCGTAGTCTTTTAACTGCCAATATGGAGGTGAAGTTATAATTAGTTGCACAGATTTATCCTTCATCTGATTGAGTGAACGACTGTCGCCAAATATGATTTTATGTTTAGACATAGCAAAGTCCTTTCTTACTTACTCAACTTTCCCATAGTCTTTTTTGACTCTATCCCGCTCGGAGAGCGGGTGCATGGACTCACTCTCGCGATTTGCTTTGCAAATCGCATTCCGTTCCTGTCCATGCAACGAGTCTAAAAAAGACTGTTCTGGCGAACATGGGAAAGTTGAGTTATTTACTTAACCACTGCGCTTGTTTCTTCCCCAGCAAAAAGGCATTGCCATGCCCCGGCAAGACAATCAGATGGGGAGTAAGCCCCATAAAATAAGGCTTTGCTTCTCTTTCAAACATTGCCTTATCTCCGCCGGAAAACTTCACAACGACATCTTTCCCCGGCAAAACCGAATCACCGGCAAACAAATACCGCTCATTCAATACGATGGAAATACTGCCCGGACTATGGCCGGGTGTACTTTTTAAAGAAAAAATGCAGTCATCCAACTCCAATTCCAATTTATCGGCAAATTCCCTGTCTGCTTTCGGCAAATCACAATCCGGCAGCTCCAAATTCCTGCCTGCCCCCATATAATGTAAGTACAGCCGAAAACGCTCTTTTTGCACATTAACCTGCGGCAGCTGCCGGCTGCAAGCCTTAGATGCTACCAGTATCGTTTCCGGGCAAACCGCTTTTAATGTCCCCAATCCGCAGACATGGTCATAATGCTCATGAGTCAGCAGAATATAGACCACTTTCGCCTGATGCTCTCCTATCATCTTGACAATGCTCTCTGCGCTGTTCGGGTCTATGATAACCGCATTTTTCTTAGCGGTGATTATAATGTAAGAATTACTGGTAAAAGTTTGCTCCGTGCTTCTGATAATTTTCATTGTTCCAATAAAACATCATATTTTTTCAAAATTTCCACACCTTTGGCAAAAGAACTAAAATCAATGATATCATCCATTTCCAGCATAATACCAAACGCATCTTCTAACGAAGCAATCAAATTCATATGACCAATCGAATCCCACTGCGGAACTGACTGGTATTCCAACTCTGACACTTTCGCTGCCTCAACATCAAAATTTTCCACAAACGCATTTACATATTTTTCAAAATTATTCATTTTTTTCTCCTTATCATTATTAACTATTGTATTTATCCGAAATCAAGAGCCTGTCATTCCTGCGGAGAAGACTTGGGCGGTAAAAAATCCTCAGGGGCAAAAACATCTTTGGCCGCTGGCGGGTGAAACATCGAAGTACTGCCCTGCAAATACTTTTTTCGAAAGTTCCTGTCCTGCGCAGCAGTACAAATCGGGCTGGAATCCGCAAAGTATTTTATAGAAAAGCCATAGTCTAAAATCTCTTTCAAGGACTGCTCTTTAATATTGCCGACCTTGATATTGACAAATGGACACGGCAATACATCGCCCTTCGGTGTAATAAAGATTCGGTTCATTGTCCAGCAGCCGCTGATTCTTTCCTTTTTCGCATCATAAAAATCCCAAGTATCATGAAACGCCCGGTAATCCTTGCGAATTTGTTTCAGGATTTTTAAATCCTCTGCATCCAGCACATTATTTTCCCATACGCCATAGGGCATAGCTAAAATAAAATAAATATCATATCCTTTTTCGGTTGCATAGTCCAAAAGGTCATACAAATCCTGAGATTTTGAATTATGATGTCCAAAAATCGGCTGTACCCAAGCCGCCATTCCGGCAGCCTTAGCATTATCCAGCGCTTCAAATACTTTCTTATGCGAGCCTTTCATCCGGCGGGAGCGGTCATGCTCGGCTTCGTCCATTCCCGACACACTCACGCCCACACAGTCCAGCCCTCGTTTCTCCAACTCTACCGCCAACTCCGGTGTCAGCAAATAGCCATTGGTTACCAAAATCACCCGAAAGCGCTCCGGCTTCAGCGCCTCTAAAAGCTGAAACATGGTCTTGGTATTGATTAAAAGCTCCCCGCCCTGCAGCACGATTTCAAAAATCCCCAGTTCATAAGCTTCATCCGCCATCCGCGCGATGGTATCAAAGTCCAAAAAAACATTATTATACTGTAAATCCTGTATTTCATAACAAAACTCACATTTAAAATTACAGCGATTGTTATAATCAATAGCAATCGAGCGCGGTATTGTTCCAACTTTATTGCCGTTTTGCTTGAGCTTGCGCATATAGTTATACATTGCCCGCATCGCCAAAGGCTTATCCATAAACGCCATCGTTTCTCTCCTTTGCCATCTTTTTATCCTTCTGCCCGGCAGCGAAACCTTGTGCTTCTATTCCAGCGTCCGCTTAATCCGCTCATAAATTCCCTCTGCCGTCAAGCCGCACTCTTTCAGCAAATCTTCGTACTCTCCCGCTCTGGGATAAAAATCCTCTACGGCCACATCCAAATACTGCGATGCCTTCTTTTGCACCGCCAAATACCCCGACAGCAGCGCCGACAAACCAGAACCGGCCATATGCTCCTGCACCCCGACCAGTAAGCGCGCCGATAAAAACTGCTTCAGCGTATCCGTATCCAGCGGCTTAATCGTATGCATATCGATGACCGCCACACTATAACCATCCTTTTCCAAAAGTTCCGCCGCCATCAGCGCAGATTTTGTAATCACACCACTTGCCACGATTACAATCTCATCACCGGCTTTTAAAATGTTTGCTTTCCCAATCTGATAAGCAAAGTCCTCCTGATATATCATTGGTATATTGGTTTTCCCGGTCAGACAAAGATACACCGGCTGATCGTAATTACGCAAAGCTTTTAGCACTTTTACCAGTTCCAATCCATCACAGGGGCAAATAACCGTAATATTGGGAATTGTCGTCATGTTGCCGATATCTTCCAGTCCCATGTGCGTCGCCGACAAATCTCCCTCACACAAACCGCCGCCGACACCGATTAATTTAATGGGAAGCTGCATATAACCCATATTTACCCGAATAAAGTCCAGTGCTCTGGCGGTTAAAAAAGTCGCATAACTGGCGGCAAAGACATTCATCCCTTCTTTGGCCAGCCCCCCGGCAACCCCCAGCAGGTTTTGCTCGGCAATACCCACATCTAAAATCTTCTCCGGGTACTTGCTTTGAAAACTATCCGCCCCAAAATATCTGGCTACATCGGCAGTCATAAAAATAAAATTCTCCCATGCCGCCATCTCTTCCAGCATTTGCCCAACTACCCGACGCATCCCCAGCATTGACCAGACTCTGATATTTTTCCGACTAATTTCCACTATCCAATCTCCCTTATCGCCTGTCGATACAATTCCTCATTTACATAATTGATATGCCAATCTACCTTATCCTCGGCAAAGGATATGGTGTTGCCTTTGCGGGTATTGGCTATCATTACTTTCGGCTTGGCGGTTATCTCTTCAAAAGCCGCTCTCAGCATCTCGATATTGTGGCCGTCCACTTCCATCGCATCAAAACCAATCGCCTCCAGTCGCTTTTTTAAATCGCCTTTATTCATAACTTTTTCCGTTGTGCCGTCATTTTGCAAACGATTCCTGTCTACAATCACAGTAATATTCTGTAACCGGTACTGCACCACCGAATTTAGCGCCTCCCAAACCGAACCCTCATCCAATTCACCATCCCCCAGCAGCACATAAAAACGGGCTTCTTTCCCTTGCAGCCGCAAAGCCAGCGCACTGCCGACCGCCAGCGACAGCCCCTGTCCGAGAGAACCGCCGGAAAACTCAATTCCTTTCGCCACATTCATTTTTGGGTGCTTGAAGTACGGCGAATCTTTCTGCATAGCACCTTCGATTTCTTCTGCCGTTAAAAATCCGGCAAACTTCAAAGCGGCATAAAGCCCAATTGCGCAGTGCGCCTTACTCAGCACAAATCGATCCCGATTTTCCCACTCCGGCCGGACGGCATCATAGTTCATCACATCCGCATATAGAACCGCCAAAATCTCCATACAGGACATGGCGCCGCCGACATGCGCCCCTTTTGTTCCTGAATGATACGCCATTAAAAAGACATCCCGCTTCATTTGCCTGACAATCTCTATCATCTCCGGCAATGTTTTTTTTCGCTTCATATTTTTAATCCTTTTCCTTAATTTAAAATTTTCTTACCATCTCGCTTTAGGCGGAGTCAGACCGCCGTCCACCCGAATAACCTGCCCGGTTACATAGCTGGACAACTCCGAAGCTAAAAAAACCACTGCACCGGCAATTTCCTCCGGCTTGGCAAAGCGCTCCAAATTGACGCTTGGCAGCAAAGAATTTAACTTTTCTGCATTTTCTCCCCCGACCATATCCGTCAACACAATCCCGGGGGCGATCGCATTTACCCTGATGTTAGACCTGCCCAACTCTTTGGACTGCTGAACAACAGCAAAGTTCAGCGCAGCCTTACTAGCTCCGTAATCATACCCCGAAAAAAAGCCGTCAATCCCCGAAACAGATGAAATATAAATAATGCTGCCTTTCCCGCTTCGCTGCATCCGTCTAACCAAAAGCTGCGTCAGATACATCTGGGCAAAAAAATTAACCTCAAAAATATGCTTTAAGTCCTCCATTGGTGTCATCGCAAACGTTTTGTTGACCGATAAAATACCGGCATTATTAACCAGTATGTCAATCTCTTTTTTTGCCTGCCAAATCTCGGCCACCCCCGCTTTAATCTGCTCTTCCTTTTCCAAATCAAAATAAATCGGCCGAACAGCCTGCCCATATTTTTGAGATAATTGACAAGTCAGTGCTTCCAATTCTTCCGTTTGCTTTCTGGCACAGGCAAAAACTGCTGCTCCCTGCTCACAAAAGCGTTCCAAGATTGCCCTGCCAATCCCTCGATTAGCTCCGGTAATTACTGCTGTTTTTCCTTCTAATAGACCAGACATTTCAGACCCCCTTTCACCTATATCCGAATCACTTCACTCGGCGCAATCAAAGTAAACTCCATTTGCGCCGTAATCCGGCCTGCTGTCTCCACTTGCCCCGTCAGCCGGATGATCCCTCGCCGGTAAAAAAGCAATTCCACTTTAGCCAGCATTTCATCCTCCGGCCGAATCATAGAAAAGATCTTAATATTCTTGGCACTGTCAAATAAAATCGACAGTTCCTTTTTTTCCGGCAAAGTATTTACAATCAGCCCTCCGGTCTGCATCATCGCTTCCATCTGAAAAACTCCCGGCATAATCGGATTTCCCGGAAAATGATACGCAAAATACCATTCTTCTGATGATACATATTTCCGCCCCAGCGCTGACTTACCCGGTATGACTTCCACTTCGTCCAAAAAAACAAACTCTTTCGTCTGCCGAAAATATTCATACATATTCGTTCGGTTCAACTTTATTATTTCATCCATTTTTTATCTTCCATAATGCCTGTCGGATTTTTTCAGCAATCGCCCCGGCCTCTAAACCCGCCGTTCGCTTTAAATATTCATAATCACCGGCCTTTAAATAATACCCCGGTATGCCAATCGGAATATGGAGCGGTGCTTTTTTCGATGCTGTATATTCGCAAATCGCACTGTACAGCCCGCCAACCGACCTATGCTCCTCAACTGTTACCAATAGCGGCGCTCCTAGGTGTTCTTCTATCATTTCCACATCCAGCGGCGCAATCGTGTGCATATTGATGACTTTAATCTGAATCCCATCTGCTTCCAGCTCCGCCGCCGCTTTTAAACTTTCACTGACCATCGCACCGGTCGTAAAAACAACGGCATCACTTCCCGGTTTTAAGACAATGGCCTTGCCGATTTGCAGCTCATAATCAGCCGGATTAACTACCGGATTCTGCAAGCCGCCCGACAAGCGCAGATACGCCGGTCCCTCTGTCTGATGCAGCAAATGCGTCAGCTTATAAGCTTCAAGCGCATCACTCGGCGAAACAATGGTCATATTGGGAATCAAACGCATCAGGGCAATATCCTCATAACTGTAATGAGTGTTGCCAGAAAAACTCATGACCAGACCGGACGATGAGCCAATCAGCTTAACATTGGCCTGATGATAGCCCAAGTTATGCCGAATTTGTTCATAACAGCGCATCGTTAAAAAAGAGGCGTAAGTCGTCGCAAATACGCCGTTTCCTTCCAGTGCCAAGCCCGCAGCAATACCAATCATATTTTGTTCAGCAATTCCTACATTTAAAAACTGCTCTGGATACATTTCCTGAAAGCGGGTCAAGCCGGATAATTTCATCAAATCCGCCGTCATAACATACATATTTTTATCTTTTTCGGCAATCTCCGGCAAGGCCACTCCAAAAACAGCCATTTTTTGCCCCATAGACGACCACATTCGGATTTGTCGGTTAGATATTGCCTGCATACTGCTCATACTCCTTCGCTAATTCAGCCATTGCGATTTCATAATTTTTAAGGCTCAGTTCATGATGATGATAATCCAAATTGTCCTGCATAAAGGATATACCATTGCCTTTCTTCGTCAACGCTTCCACCAATAGCGGCTGATTTTCATTGGTTTGCGCCAGCGCTTTCGTTAAGTCAGCCGGATCATGGCCGTTGACCTTAACTGTATTCCAGCCAAAGGCGGCAAAACGCTGACAAAAATCATCGACTCCCAGCAAATCCGCTGTTGATGCATCATATTGCAGCCTGTTTTTATCAATAATACAAATCAAATTCGACAAGCGAAAATGTGCCGCCGTCATTGCCGCCTCCCAGATACTGCCTTCCTGACATTCGCCATCCCCTAACAGCACATATACCTTAGCCGCAGGGGCGGTTCGCCTTAAATGATAAGCACTGCCCACAGCCGCTGACAAAGCCATACCCAAACTGCCGCCAGAATAATATATTTTTTTGGTCAAATCTCTGACCGGATGTCCCGAAAAAGCCGAACCATTTGTTTCAAAAGATGCCAAATCTTCCGCACTGACATATCCCGCTTGTTTCAGTGCGGTATAGTAAGCCAGCACGCCATGCGCCTTGCCGATAAAAAAACGATCTCGGCTCAAATCCATAACTTTTAAGTGCAGCACCGCCAAAATCTCCATGCAGGAAAAACCGCCGCCCAGATGGGAACCGTTTCTTCCGGCATCCAAAGCCATTTTCAGTGCATCCTTTTTCATTTCATAGACCTGATTCCTTAAATAAACAGCGTCCTTTTCCATAAATCTCCTTCTTATCGCCGACTCGGTCTGTCCTGATCACCGTCCGCCTTAAAAATATAAGCTCCTTCTCTGGGAATATGAAAATAAATATCAATATTTTTCTGCAAAAACGGTTCAAAGTAATTAGGAATGATATTTTCCGGTGTCTGCTCCCGATTTAAAAATCCAGCTCGTTCCAACACCAAATCCGCTATGCCATGCTGATAAATGTCCACATATTCATACTCTTTTTCCTTCAGCAAATTCTCAATCGCCTCTCCGGCATATTGAATATTCTCACAACAGCCCAGTATATCAACGATGCGCCAAATCTTCGCCCCCGCCTGCTCCACTTCACGGGTAATCAACACGGTTTCAACTGCATCTGCCATGCGAATCCCATATAGCAAATAGTGATAAATCGGATGCGCTAAATATCTTTTATAAATATACTGCCTGTCCTTATAAGGAATTCTGTCTGTCCACCGGGCTATATCAAAATCTCTCTCCAATGTTTCCATATCCTTATATTCTACCAATTCGCCCATCCCGCTGCCGGCCGGCAGGATTTTCTTTTCGACAACCTTCGCAATATGATAAGGTCTGTCGCCATTTAAGCGATAATAATGTCCCAATTTCCCCGTTTTATGCCCTAATGCTCGTTTTTGCCACGGCAGCGCCGTCTTGGGATTGGAACCGTTGCCGATATACATTCTCGGCTTTTTTCCATCTAAAAAGCGTCTGACCACCTCAATCCCCAAAAGCGGAATGCTGCAATCATTTCTTACTTTCAGCAAAGCACCACTGTAATCCGTCATTTCCGGCTGGGGCTTGGAATAAGCAAAAAATCCCATAATCGCCTGCAGCGAAGCATCTTTTTTGCTCTCTGCCAAGAAAAAATTCAAGTCTTCTCCGTTTTGAAACTCAAATAAGAAAAAGTCCTTGTCTGTCGCCAAAATATGGGTGCTGCTCCAATAGTCCCGAATAAAACTCATAATTCGCTCCGTATCACCCATCTTGGCAAAACGAAAAACACATAAATCGTCAAATTTATTCATTCGTTCCACCCTCTGGCTGCATAAAAAAATAATACAATGTCAAACAAGGCTCATCTATATAAGCCCTCTTTTCCGCTGTATTATTTTTAGACATTTTTCTTAGGTTTATTCTTGATTTCCGAATACTCTCTGCCCCCCCCCCCCTGAATATTTTCTTATTTTCTCTAAAAACATTATAAAACATAACATTTCTCCTTTTTTCAAAATAGCATTAACTTCACGATAGGATATAAGCGGAAAAAGTGTGATAATCCCATGCCAAAATTTATCATTGCTGATTTTCCCCCTTGTTCCGCTCCGTCATTTCCGCTCGTACGTATCGCTACAACCTCTGACTTCCGCATTCTGAAGCCGCCCCAATACTCGAAAATATTTACCCTTGCGGCCGCATGGGCAATCATCTTCACCCAAAATCACGCCTTCGTCCTCGGTCAAAATATTATGCCCCGGATAAGCACTTGGTATCAAGGATATCAACTGAATGATTCCTTTTTTACCAAACGAACAAGCCGAAAAATCCCGACGATTGCGGACAATGATATCCGAATATGTACTGGTATGCATATGTCCATATTCGCAGCTCATATAAATTGTGCCAGTCTGCTCAACCATACCATAATAATCCGCTGCCGTATCTATATTGCACTGGGATTTTAAGGCATCCCTAAAATCGCGATCCGACAAATTAAGGTTTTGCAGTTTCTTCCAGCCGCCGCCGTGCAAAAGCCGCCCGGCCGATAAATCCAGCCTCCTGCCGCTATTTTTTAGTGTCTCATAAAAATACTGCCAGATGATATACGTATACCCAAACAAAAACACCGACCGCCCCTTATGCTTTTCCAAAAATCGCTCCACTTCATCGACTTTCAGATTCATTTCATCGTCCAGCGCATACATCTTATCACTGGCAAACAAGGAAAAGCCAAGAATCCCCGCTTTTCTGGCTGAAAAAAAATTAGCGTCCCGCACCACTCGTTCTGTATCTATGATTATCATCGGCAGCCGTCCCGCCTCTAAAAAATCACTCATAATCTTAACCAAAGTCTTTTGCTGATTTAGCGCATTTTCCCGATCAAGATAAATTTTTGACGTTTTTTGTCCAGTTGTCCCCGATGAGGTCATTACCTTAAAAACAGCCTGCGTCTCTATGCTCTTCAGTTCCAATTCTTTAAACAGCCGAATTGGAATAAATATCTGATCTTCCAGCTCATACGCCCTGCTTTTATCATACCCTAAAAAATCAAGAACCTGGTGATATTCTTCGCAGTGCTCATAATGAAATTCCGTCAGCTGATTTAAATACTCGGACAGCAACTTCCGTTTTTCCGCTCTGCCCAGTGAAAATGGCTCATGTTGCAGAATATCATTATAGTTCATTTTTTGCTCCTGTCAATCTTTGGTTATCGCCGTTTTTAAGTTCGATAAAATACCTGCTTTGTATAAAAGTCCAAACCTTACAGAATTTGCTGCTTTGGCTATTTCCTTCTTAATTCTAAACTTACCCTATATCATTATCGGCTTTCTATGGGAAAATCTTTACCTTTCATGCTATCCATCATGATAAATCACATCGCTTCAAGCTTTCAGCATCCAGAAAATAGAGAAAGTTTCGCCTTTTCCTTTTAATAATTTTTTCGCCAGCCGGAAAAGATAAGCTGCCATTTCAGCCGGGTGCTTCTCCTTTGCGCCGGGCGCACAAAAAACTCCGGTCAAATGGTATCATCATTTGACCGGAGTTTTCATATCTTTCCAGCCCAATTATTTATTGCTAACTCAACTTTCCCCTGATCGAAGTGCTGCGCACTTCTGCCCGGGCGGGCAGT
>CAUUKX010000052.1:0-15039 GCA_963545585.1 uncultured Lachnospiraceae bacterium | reverse complement strand
TCCCAAAGGAAAAAGAGAAAGAAGTTGAGGAAGTCATTCGCTTTATTAAAGAAAATGGAATGAAAGGAGTATTTAAAAATGATTAAAAAATTAGAAAAATATAATGGAATGATAAATATTATATTATTTTTACTTTTGATTTTTTCTATAATAGTGCAAAATGTCAACACAAATGCGTCAACAGGCTGGAAAGGATATGCTGTATATAGAAATGGTGTAGCGTTTAACTTAAATGACCACGCTGCTATTATGGGGGAAAGATATTATACGGATTATCTCCCTATTATTCATGCTCCGGGTGGAAGCGAAAAGGTTCAATGGGCTACTTGGCAATCTTTTTTAGACGGAAATAGCTATCTTGGCTTATTTCGACCCAAAAGTTTAACTATAAATGAAACAATTCAAAATTCCTTTGTAGCAAAAGCCAGAGAATTAAGAGGAACAGAGTATAAGTTCTGGGGGCAAATTGATTATGAAGCTGATAATTCTACATGGGTATACCCACGTCATATTACAAAAATCAGATGTGATGGCGTAATTGAATATGTATATGAATGGCATGGTTATCGAGTTGGAGGAGCTGATGGCAAGTGGGATATCTCCAGAAATCTGCGAAGCAACTATAATGAGCATGATGGATTTAATATTACACCAAGAAAGCAAAACCGTGAACTGCTGTTTAAAGTTTCATCCGATGTTCCCGATTAAATTTTAAAAAGCAAACATAAACTCAATTTCATATTAGCCAATGAAAAGAAGCAATTAGAATTATTCTGGTTGCTTTTTTCGTTGGCTTTCAGCACTCGAACAGACGAAATATGTATTGTAATCATTTCCTTGTTTTGGTACAATAAATAAAAGAAGCATTTCGGTTCAGGCAGTATTCGCTAAAAGGCAAAATAACTCTCTGCTCGCCCGAACGAAACCCCCACACCAGAAAGGACTCATCATGGCATTAGACGGAATTGTGCTTAACTATCTGACCCACGAATTAAAAGAAACATTGACCGGCAGTCAAATCTTAAAAATAAATCAACCAGAAAAAGAGGAACTAAACCTAATCCTGCGGCAGGATCGCCGTCAATACCGGCTGCTGCTCAGCGCCGATGCCGGTATGCCCAGACTTTATCTGACAGCAGAAGCCAAGGAAAATCCGGCTGCGCCCTCGGCCTTTGTCATGCTGCTGCGCAAATATCTACAAAACGGCAAAATCATTGATATCACCCAAGCCGGCAGCGAGCGCATCCTGACCTTTCATATCAGCCATTACAACGAAATGGGCGATTTGTCGGAAAAGCGCCTGCTGATTGAAATTATGGGCCGGCACAGCAATATCATTTTAATTGATGAAAATGACAAGGTGCTGGACAGTATCAAGCGTATCGGCGCTCATATTAGCTCGGTGCGGGAAGTTTATCCCGGCAAGCTTTATGTCCTGCCGCCAGCTCAAAATAAAGTCAGCCCCCAAAGTGTCGGCTCACTTTCTGATTTTACCACGCTTTTACAGGCAGCGGACGGCCACGCCCTGCAAGACAAAATCATGCACAGCCTCACCGGTTTCAGCCCGCTGCTGGCGGATTGGCTTTGCTGCGCCGGCGGGTGCGAGGGCAGTGCACTGTTTGACAGTCTGACGTCGGCGGATTTATCCAAACTTTATCAAAGTTTTCAGGCTTTAAATGAAGAAATGGCTGCTCACAACGGTCAGCCCTATGTCATCTTAAATGCCGATGGTCAATATCAGGATTTTCACATTAGCTTAGCGCTGCGGCCAAACGGCAGCTTTCTGCCCTTTGACAATCTGTCGGAGCTGCTGGATATCTTTTTCGTAACCAAGGCCAAACAAAGCCGGATGCACCAGCGCAGCGCCGACCTGCGCAAACTCCTGCAAAATCTGCTGGAGCGCTGCGCCAAAAAACTGGATTTGCAGGAACAGCAGCTAAAAGACACCAAGAATATGGAAAAGTTTCAGCGAAAAGGTGAACTGCTGATGGCTTATCAATACCAGCTGCCGGAAAAAGCCGAGAAAGTTACGGTTTTTAATTATCATACCAATCAGGAACAGGAGCTGACTCTTGACCCGACCAAAACCGTTCAGGAGAACGCCAAAGTTAGCTTTGAGAAATATAACAAAAAGAAGCGAACACAGGCTGCCGTCAGCGAGCAGCTGACGAAGACCCGACAGGAACTGGCTCATTTAGAATCGATTGCTTACAGTGTCGAAAGTGCTGAGAGTTTTGAAGATTTGCAGGCTATCCGGCAGGAACTGCAAAACGCCGGTTATGTCAAAAAAAACAGCGGCAAAACCGGCGGCAAAAAAGCGCCGAAAAAAGCTAAAATTACCGGCCTTGCACCTCATCACTACCTGTCTGACGAAGGCTTTCATTTTTATGTTGGCCGCAATAACGAGCAAAACGAGGAGCTGTCGCTCCGTTTCGCTGGCAATAACGACTGGTGGTTTCATGCCAAAGGCATCCCCGGCTCACATGTGATTGTCAAAACCGCCGGCCGGGAATTATCCGACCGGGCCTTTGAGCAGGCAGCCGCTCTGGCCGCCTATTACAGCAAGGGGCGGGAAAGCAGCAAGGTCGAGGTGGATTACACCAAAGCCAAAGAATTAAATAAACCCAACGGCTCGCCGCTGGGCTATGTTATTTATCATCAAAATTATTCGATGGTGATTGCGCCGGGAACAGCCGGACTGACTAAAGACGAAAGCTAATAATAGTACCGCTTAAAGCAAGGAACGGATAATTCGCTTTCCGCAAATTATCCGTGTGACGCTCGCACAAATAGGCAGTTATACTTGATACTTCCCTCGAGAGCAAGCTCTCCGGTCGTATCCGGTATAAACGCTTGCTTGCCTATTTATTACCGCTTAAGCCAAGCCACGGATAATTCGCCTTCAGCGAATTATCCGTGTAGCGCTCGCGCAAATGGAGATATGTATGATGCTGCCTGTGAAAGCAAGCTTTCCCGTGCAGCATCATACATACCTCCGCTTGCCTTAAGCGGTAAGCAACTGGTCAATGTGTGGATTACTCAGTTAAACCCAGCATCTCCCGGGCGGTATCTTCCACTGCCTTGGAGATGTTTTTGCCGCCCAGCAGTCGTGCTAGTTCCTTGACTCTGGCTTCGCTGTCCAGCTCAATAATCTCGGTATGGGTGTGGTTTTGCACTTCTTCCTTATAAATCAAATAATGGGCATCCCCCAGCGCCACAATCTGCGGCAGGTGGCTGATAGCAAAAATTTGCTTGCCTGCGGCCAGCCGCTTCATCTGCTCACCGACCATCCCGGCGGTAATACCACTAATACCGGTGTCAATCTCATCAAAAATCAAGCTGGGAATCTCGTCCACTGCCGCAAAAATCCCTTTCAGCGCCAGCATAATCCGAGAAAGCTCACCGCCCGAAGCAATTTCGACCAAAGGCTTGAGTGCCTCGCCCTTGTTGGTGGAGATATAAAACGCAGCCTCATCCCAGCCATCAGCCTGTACCTGCTTTTTCCGCTCTATCTTTACCTCAAACTGATTATTATTAAAATTAAGAGCGCCCAGCCGCTCTTCCATCTCCCGCCTGAGCTGAGCCGCTGCCTTTTGCCGAACCGCTGTCAGCTCGTCGGCTTTAGCCTGCATTTTTTGATCGATCTCCGCCATTTGCTGCTGCCGCCGCTGCCGGTTCTTAACGATATCCTCTAAAAAGGCCAGCCGCTCCGCTTTCTGCGGCAGTGCCGCCAAAATCTCCTCAATCGTATTGCCGTGCTTGGCCTTCAGCGAATTGATTACATCCATTCGTTCTTCCGCTTCAAACAGCCTTTCCTCATAGCCGTCCATCGTATCAATATAGCGTTCGGTTTCTCTGGCCACGTCATGCAAAATATCCTCAGCGCTTAACAGCTGCTCCCACAGGGATGTCAGCCGCTCATCATAATCCTTGACCCGCTGCAAACCATAGGCGGCCTGTCCGACCTGATTGCGGCTGCCGTATTCCCCGGCGACTGCTTCCATCGCCGCCTGTAAGGCCTCCTGAATCTGCCGACTATTTTGCAGCACTTCCAGTTCCTGCCCTATGCTCTGATCCTCGCCCGGTTTTAAGTCCGCTTCTTCAATTTCTTTTATTTCAAACTGCAAAAAATCCACTTCCCGAAGCCTTGCCGATTCTTCCATATCCAGCTCCGCCAGCGCCTTTTCCGCCTCCCGCCTCTGTTTATCCAGCAGTCTTAATTCCTCTAACAGCGGTGTAATTTCCTTAGCAAAATAGCGGTCAAGCATTAAAATATGATTTTTCACCTGCAAAAGCGACTGATGCTCACGCTGCGAATGAATGTCCAATAGTCTGGCGCGCAGCTCTAAAACTGCCGCTTTGGTTATCATCTGCCCATTGCAGCGAAAGACCGACCGGCCGCCGCTGACCTTGCGGCTGATAATCAGCTCCGGCTCTCCGGGCAGCCCCAACTCCTCCAGACAGTCAAAAATGGCCGAACTCATCCCCTCCAGCGCAAAAACGCCCTCAATAAAAGAATCTTCCTCCCGTTTCAGGCTCTTGGCCATTTCACCGCCCAGCAAAGCATCAAGCGAACCAATAATCATGGACTTTCCGGCGCCCGTTTCACCCGATAACACATTCAGCCCCGGGCGAAATGGAATCTTAATAGTATCAATCAAACCGATATTTTGAATATGTAAACTCACCAGCATTTCATTTCCTACCCTATATCAAATTCTTAATATCCCTTAGTACCTCTTCCGCCGTCTGCGGCGAATGGGTCGCACAAAAAATAGTATCATCCCCGGCAATACAGCCGATAACATGGTGCAGTCCCAGCGCATCAATCGCTGCCGCCACCGCCATCGCCATGCCGCTTAGCGTCCGGATTACCACCAGCTGACCGGCTGCTTCTCCGCTTTTATAGCCATGCTTTAAAATATTCCGGTATTTTTCATTACTGGCTTCCGGCACCGTCTCTGTCTGCGGCAGGCTGTACTTGACCCGGCCGCTGCCGTCCGCCGATTTAATCAGCTTCAACTCCCGGATATCACGGGAAATCGTCGCCTGCGTAACCCGATACCCTTCTTTCAGCAGAAGCTGCACAATCTCATCCTGCGTTTCCACTTCCGCATTCTTTATAATCTCCAACAGCCTTGATTGCCTTTGAAATTTCATTTGTACCTCCTTCCGGCGTTTTCAGCGCCGTCCCTATCTGCCAAACAAAGGTCGCCCGCCTTTGCTGTCTGGCTGAAATATCTTACTTTTTTACGAAAGGCAATTTGTCGGTACAGCTTAGGCAAACAGATACTTATGTATGATACTACTCGGAAAAGCTTGCTTTCACAAGCCGTATCATGAACTATCCATTTGCTTAACACACCACATTAATCGTTAGCTATAATTTGCCTATATCGAAAGTAAACTTTCGTATAGGCAATATAAGCTAACCATCTTCGTAATTTGCCAAAAGCAAATTACGAGCGGCTTGCCTAAACTGTCAAATTTATGCTGTTTCTGTTTTGCTTTCCGCTTGTTAAATCCCTACTTTCTCAAGCCTTCTCTTCGGATATCTTACCCTTTTCATACTCTCTGGAAAAATAAGATTGGGAAAGGAAAAGCGAAAACTATAACTTTTCATTTAAAACTGAGAAAAAGTTGGTATTTTCCCGCCGAATCAAATCCGTCGTCCGCTCGGAACGAACAACCTGCACCCTCGTTCCCGGTGAAATCGGAATCATCTCGCTCCCGTCCAGTGTTACAAAAAAGTCATCCAAACCGTGCAGCCGGTCAAATTCCAGTTCAATCACATCCGTCGCCGACAAGACCAGCGGCCGAGCCGACAGGGAATGTGGGCAAATCGGCGTAACCGCAATGTTTTCGCAATGCGGCAGGATAATCGGCCCACCAGCCGATAAATTATAGGCCGTAGAACCAGTCGGTGTTGCTAAAATAACTCCATCCGCCCGATAATGTCCGGCCAGATTGCCGTTAATCCGCAGGGTATACGCCATCATTCGGGAAATGTCATGTCTTTTGAGTACCACCTCATTTAAGACCGAACCGTAAAAGCGCTTCTTCCCGGCTTCGAGCCCATAAGCACTCAACATCATCCGCCTTTCTACCATATAGCGGCCGTTAAATATTTCCGTCAAAGCGGAAAATGCGCAGTTTTTCTCCGTTTCCGCCAAAAAACCCAGATGCCCCAAATTGATGCCCAGCACCGGCAAACCTCTAACTGCCGCTTCTTTCGCCACATTAATAATCGTTCCATCGCCGCCTAATGTAATAATCAGTTCCTGCCCGGCAATGGTTTCGGCACTGACCCGATGCACGCTGCTGACATTTTTGCCTTGCCCTGTCAACCATTCCTTTAAAATCCCGGTAAACCTTTCCTCCGGGTCTTTCTGCACATTGGTTACAATTAAAATATTCTGATATGCCATTATTCTACCATTTCATGGGATTTTTCCACCACATTTTCAATATTGATCTCCGGTTCGTCTCTCTCCTGCGCTGGCGGTTCTGCCGCTTCCTCGACTGCCAGCCGCCCGGCTCTGTCTGTTTTCTCCATCCCTCCTTCCGGTTTTTGATTTTTGATATGCAGCAGATATTCTATATTTCCGGCCGGTCCCTTGATCGGGGAAAAATCCAAACCAAGTACCGCAAACTGTCTTGCCCGCATTTCCCGAATAATCCATTCAATTACTTCCTGATGCACCTTTTTATCCCGCACCACGCCGTTTTTGCCGACTTTCTCCCGCCCGGCCTCAAACTGCGGCTTAATCAGACAAACCATTTCTCCGCCGTATTTTAAGCGAGCCTGTGCGGCATCAATAATCTTAGTTAAAGAAATAAACGATACGTCCACGCTGGCAAAACCCACCAGTTCCGGCACCTGCTCCGCCGTCAGATAGCGGACATTGGTCTTTTCCAGAACAATCACCCGCTCATCCTGCCGCAAACTCCAAGCTAACTGTCCATAACCGACGTCAATGCTATATACCCGCTTTGCTCCATGCTGCAGCATGCAATCGGTAAAGCCACCAGTTGATGCCCCGATATCCATGCAAGTTTTACCCGTCAAATCAATGCCAAACTCGGTCAGTGCCTTCCGCAGCTTGTAACCGCCCCGACTGACAAACGGCTCCGGCTCGCCCTTCAACCGAATCTCCTGATCCGGCAGCACCATTGCGCCGGCTTTTTCTTCTCTTTCTCCGGCCACCAAAACCTTACCCGCCATAATCAGCGCCTTGGCCTTTTCCCGAGAAGCCGCCAGTCCTCTCTCCACCAGCAGGATATCTAATCTTTCTTTTTTCATTGCTTTTGTTTCCTATCTATTTTTACAGTTCTGCTTTCCCATCACCAAAACTTGTTTTCGCCGCTCTCCCCAAAATATCTTTGTTTCTATCTGGCTGCGCCAAAAGCTATTGCTTTGCGGCGGCAAACAGCAAAAACTTCTCTTTCCGCTGTCAAATCCGTCTTTTCCGTTCAAAAACAGCTGTTTCCATTTCATCCGCTCATTCGCAATTCGTCTAAATAAGAAGGAAATAAGACAATTCCTCAATTTCTTTGAAAAACGTTTAAAAATCGGCCGATTTGAAAGACAATAAAATTGGCGTGCCGCATGGCAATCTCCTTAGCCACCGCCTTGCCGCCGACCGTCATCGCCGCAATCACCGCCGACAGCAAAATCTCCGATGTCCGCAGCCAAAAGCGGTTTTCCATCGCCAGCTTAACAATAATCGCCGCCGCCGCACTGCCGGAAATAATCCCGGCAATATCGCCGACCACATCATTACAGAAATTAGCTACGCTGCCGGCATTGCGAATAATTTGAATACTTTCTTTCGCCCCCCGAACATGCGAAGCTGCCATCGAATGAAATGGAATCTCATCGGCCGCCGTAACCGCAATTCCCAGCAAGTCAAAAAAAATACCAATCGATATAATCAGCAGCAAAATCAAAAGTGCCGCCATCACCGATACACTTTCCATAAAAGCAGCCGAAAAATACGCCATCGCTGCCGCAATCCCCAATGTTGCCGCCGTAATAAAAGCAATCCACTTATAATTTACTTTTCGCTTTACTTTATTTCTAAACTTTACTCTGTTTTTTCTGCCCAAATCAAACCCTTTTTCTTTTGCTGTTTAATATCACTGCGCCAGTTTTGCCGCTGTCGTACCTGCCAGACACTTTCCTCCCGTGCTGCGGCTGCAAGATTTTATGCTTATCCGCAGCTTTTTTCTTAAAACTCTTATCTGACATGCTTTCTATGAGAATCTTCCTATTTAATAGGCCTCACTTTCTCCTTTTATGAAAAGTAAGACAGCTCGGATGATAAATTTTACGACATATGGTCCTGCAGGTTTTCCCAAAGTCTTACTCTTTTGTCGCCAAAAAAGCGGTTTCCCATTAAAAGACCTCCGAAGCAGTTGCCACGCTCCGCGCAAGATCGCCAAATAAGTCGTACCGTAATCCCATCCGTGCCTCAAGTGAACAGTCTAGGGGCTTTCCCCGGCAATTCCTCTACTTCCTAGTCTTTTTTGCAAACGATCGTTTCAAGGGACAATCCTTTCGCCTATTTGGCCAAATATTTGAAAGATGCAATCCCTATCCCCGAAAGCTCACGCAAGACAGGCTACACTGCCCACAGCTTTCGCCGCAAGACAGGTTCCACGCGATTTTGCAGGCAAGTCCTGTTAAAAAAAGCCAAGTCTCCCCGCAAATATCAGTCTCCACGAGAAACGGGTCAACGCCTGCATGCCATTGCAGATCGCCCGAATCTCTTAACTCCCGCCATCAGCCCGCAACTGGGCGTCACCAGCCAATAGCAGGAACTTCATCGATATGCCCTTTACGGATTTTTAGCCCCGTCTTCGGAAATAAAGCAATCGACTAGAATACTGCGTCTTACTCCAAAATAATTATACTACGCATAGGCAAATAATACAACTAAAAGCTTATTTTCCCTGTGATGCTTATCAAATTTCTTTTCACTCATTTTCCATTTCTTCTATACTTGGCAATGCTCCTTTAAAACTGTCAGGAAGTAAATAGGACACAAAAATATGCTCCGCATTTTTGTGTCCTGCCTGCCGCTCATCACTGCCAAATCAGCGCTGTTAGCCGTGCCGAAACCGGCACGATGTTTACGGTTATTCTGCCGGTGGAATAAAGTCTAATACCACAGCCCAATCAAAATCCCCAGCAGCATACCGACAAAAACTTCTAAGTAAGTATGGCCGAGCAGCTCCTTTAATTCTTTTTCGATTTGAAAGTTAGAACGCCCCAACTGCTCGACAATCTGCTTAATCACCTTGGCCTGCTGCCCGGCCGCCATTCGGACATTGGCAGCATCGTACATGGTAATAAAAGAAATCACCATGCCCAGCCCAAAGACCGGATCACTAAAGCCCGACAGCTTGCCAAGCTGAACGGTAGCTGCTACGATGGAGGTTGTATGCGAACTGGGCATTCCGCCCGAACCCATAATCCGCTCCGGGTCAAACCTTTTATAACGAATTCCGGTTGTCAAAATCTTAAAACCCTGCGCCACGAACCAGCCAATCAGCGCCACCACAAAAGGGCGATTATTAAATATTTCTACTATATATTTCATATCTCATCTACTTCCAACACAATCAGTTCTTTTTCCGCCTTCTCCAGCCGGCCGCCACATTCCTTTAAAAGTTCCGTTCCTCTTTGGTAAGCCGCTAAGTTTTCCTCAAAGCTCAACTCCCCCGTCTGCAAGTCCTTGATAATCTGATCGACCTGCCGGAGCATTTCTTCCATGCTAATTTCTTTTTTCTTTGCCGCCACTTTCCTTTTCCTCCACTCTTGCCGTCAGCCGACCGTCCCGCAGATATATCTGCAAAAGGTCACCGGCTTGAACCTGCTCTGCGGTTGTAATCCCCCGACCATCCGCCGCCGTTAAATAAGCGTAACCAGCCGTCAGCTTGGCCTGCGGACCGGCTGCGGTCAGTTCCTTTTGTTTCAGCGCAAGCTCCCAACGAACTTGCCGCAAATAATGTCTGAACTCGCGGCTTAATTCCTTTTCCCGGCCGGCCAGCCCGGCCGTCAGTTCTTCCCATTTGCGGCGCGGATGATAATGCATCAGCCGCAGCTGGGCCTGTTCAACTTCATTTCTAAGCATCCCGCTGTACTGCCGAAAAGCGCTGTCTAAACGGTGCCGGCTTTCATCTAACTTTTGTCTTTGCATAGCTTGCTCGGGAATCGCCAATTCCGCTGCCGCCGATGGTGTCGGCGCCCGCAAATCCGCCGCCAAATCCGCCAGTGTTACATCCGTTTCATGGCCGACAGCGGAAATGACAGGAATCTTGGAATGAAAGATTGCCCGCACAACCGCTTCTTCATTAAACGCCCATAAATCCTCTAACGAACCGCCGCCCCGGCCAATAATCAGCACATCAACCAGCTCCTTTTGCCGGTTAAAATATTCAATCCCGGCTGCGATATTAGCCGCCGCCCGCTCGCCCTGAACCAAACTGGGATATAAGATTAACTGCACTCCGGGATTGCGCCGGCCGGCAATCTGCAAAATATCCTGAAGCGCTGCGCCTGTTGCGCTGGTTACTATGCCAATTTTTTCCGGCAGCAGCGGAATACTTTTTTTCGGCTTTCCAAAAATACCGTCCGCCGCTAATTTTTGCTTGAGCGCTTCCAATTTTTGCACCAAATCGCCCCGACCGCCGGCTCTGATTTCCCGGACATAAACCTGATAGCTGCCGGTTTTTTCATAAACGCCAACACCACCAGTTACCACCACTTTTTCGCCATTTTGGGGCAACAGCTCCACACCACCTGCGTATCCGGCAAACAGCACACAGGCAATCGCTCCGGCTTCATCCTTTAAGGTAAAATAAATATGACCGGAAGTATGGCGTTTGGCATTGCTGACTTCACCCTCAATTTGCAGATGATTCAGCAGAAAATCATCCCGAAACAAATTCTTAATATATAAATTAACTTCCGAAACCTGAAATATTTTGCCTGCCATGGCGTCCTTCCTTTTATCCGGCGAGTTTTTCGCACTCTTATGCTTCTATTCCGTTTCCCCTTCTCCGTTGCCACCGGTGCTTTCCGCCGGCAGCTCCTCTAAGAGCCTGCTGATTGCCCCGTTGACAAAACGGTAAGCCGCATCCTGCCCATAACCGGCGGCCAGACTGACCGCGTCCTTGGCCAAAATACTAACCGGCGCTTCTTTTTTATAAAACAGCTCATATACCGTCAAACGCAAAATCGCCAGCTCCACCTTGGCCATAGTAGCCGTGTTCCAGCGCTCCACCCGGCGGTTAATCCGCTCGTCAATCTCCGGCAGCAGCCTTTTAATTTCCGCCAGTTCCTGTAGCACTACAGCCTGTTCCTCTTCCGACATCGGTTTTTCATTGCGGTTAAATACTTCCAGCGCATCCGCATCCAAATCCTGTTCCTGATGAAAACTTTGTCCGAACAATACCCGAAACAGCAGCTCTCTTTTTTCTTTTAATTTCATTTCTGATCTCCATTCTGCCAGAAAAAAGTAAGCGCTGCAATCGCTTGCCGCGCCTACCTACATCATCTTATGCGCCGGAGCCGGTTTTCTTGGGCTTTCTCTCTCTGGCTTTCGGCTCTACGCCGCTGACTTTAACATTGACCGCCGCCACCGTCAGGCTGGTCATATTTTCCACTGTTGACTTTACTTTCTTTTGAACCTTGGCCGTTACATCCTGAACACTGACATCGAATTCAATGATAACCGCCAAGTCCAAAGTGATTTCTTCCTGCTCATTGACCCGGACTTTAATCCCTTTGCCCAGATTCTTCATACCAAGCAGCTCAACCAACTCGCCTCGAAGCTTGCCGACCATGCCAGCCACGCCTTCTACCTCGACTGCCGCCATGCCAGCAATCACAGCAATCACTTCATCGGCAATATTGACTGTACCGCTGCCTTGCTGAGCATCAATTTTTAATATCCTTCGTTCCATCTTGTCCTCCTTAGTCTTTTCCTATGCTGCCCAGTCAATCGACTATTGAAAAGCCATCCGGCCTTTATACTCGGGAAACATATTCGCCAGTACGGGTATCAATCTTGAGCTTATCCCCGTTATTGATAAACAAGGGCACCATTACCACTGCACCTGTTTCCAGCTCGGCTGGTTTGGTTGCGCCAGTAGCCGTATCGCCTTTAATGCCCGGTTCGGTATGGGTAACCATCAGTTCCACGCTAATCGGCGGCTCAACACCAAAGATTACACCATTATGCGACAGCATCATGACCACATCGTTTTCCTTAACAAACTTTAAGGCATCGCCCAAATCCTGTGCATTTAAGGCAATCTGCTCAAAGGATTCCTGATCCATAAAGTGAAATAATTCTCCGTCTGAATACAGATACTGCATATCTTTTCTTTCAACCACCGCCTGTTCAAAGCGATCCTGCGGCCGAAAGGTCTTATCAATGATGCTGCCGGACTTCATATTTCTCAGCTTTGTTCTGACAAATGCCGGTCCTTTGCCGGGTTTGACATGCTGAAATTCCAAAACCTGATAAATATTGCCCTCGAATTCAATGGAAATTCCGTTTTTTAAGTTACCTGCTTGTACTACTACTGCCATGTTAATTGTTCCTCCTAATTTTTTTATTCACAACGACTTAGGGCAAACGCTTTTACCCTTTCTTCTATCGGATTGCTTCGTGTTTTACAGCGCTCTTTTGACTCTACTATCTTACAATACAATCAATTTTTTTTCTGATGTTACCAGACTCTCTGCTCCGTTTTCGGTCAGCAAGGCAATATCCTCAATCCTAACGCCGCCAACGCCGGGCAGATAAATTCCCGGTTCAATCGTTTCCAGCATATTTGCCTTCAGCGTTCGGGTTTCCCGCTGGCCTAAATACGGTGCTTCATGCACCTCCAGACCAACGCTGTGTCCCAGACCGTGGCCGAAATACTGACCATATCCGGCTTCGGTAATGATATCTCTGGCAATGGTATCAACCGCCGCACCGGTTAAGCCCGGTTTCAAAGCCGCCAAAGATTCCAAATGCGCTTTCAAAGTAATATCATAAATTTCTTTCAACTGATCGCTGACCTCGCCAATTGCCACCGTTCTGGTCATATCCGAGCAGTAGCCCTGATAAATACAGCCAAAATCCATAGTCAAAAGCTCCCCTTGCCGAATCGGTTTATCCGTCGGCCGGGCGTGCGGTCTGGCGCCGTTTACGCCAGAAGCAATGATTGACTCAAAACTCAATCCCTCTGCTCCTAACTTTCTCATCGTAAACTCCAATTCGATGCCGATTTCTTTTTCCGTCAGACCCGGCTTAATAAAATCCAACATATGACTGAACGCCTGATCGCCGATTTGCGAAGCTTTGCGCAGCAAAACCAATTCTTCCGGCGTTTTCAGCATCCGCAACTGTTCAACGGCATCGCCCATGCTTTTCCATTCCACCGCTGACAGCTTATCGACTAACAGCCGGTATTCGGCGAAAGTCATTTGATTGCCTTCAAAACCACAGATTTTAACATTATCTGCCTGTAAATATTTTTCCAATGTTTCGGTTAGTCCGGCGTTGCGGTATTCTACAATCCGAAAATCCGGACACTGTGCCGCCGCCTGCTCCAGATAGCGAAAATCCGTCAGCAAAATCTGCTGACTCGGGCTGATATACAAATAAGCATTGGAACCGGTAAAGCCCGATAGATAACGGCGGTTATATAAGCTTGAAACCAAAACCGCATCCAGTCCCAAATCCTTCAATTTTTCCGTTAATTTTTGAACTCTTAAATTCATTTTTCCTCCCATCGACCACACACTTCTTCATCCGTCTTTTCCGTTTGGCATATTTCTAATCCGTTCCGTCCTCAAAACCGGACGCACACAACATTCCTGCTGGGCTTACAACAGCAGCAGGATTTCGTCGACAATCGCTTCCGGCGTTTTGCCGGCTGTTTGAATGATGATACTGGCACTTTGAAAAAACAAAGATTCCTGCTCCTCAAGGCGTGCAGAAAGAGTCTCCTCATCAAGCTTAGTGTCCGGCTCTGGAGCAATCTCCTGCCCTTCGCCCAGCCGCCGCTCGATTTCTTCCCGGTCGGTTTGTAAAAAAACCACCGTTCCGATTTTCGGCAGAATACCCGCAATTTCTTCATTCTCAACCAGCTCGCTGCTGACGGCAATAATCTTATTTTTTCGGCCAATCAGCTTTTCCAGAGTATTTTTCCCAATCGCTCTAAACTCCTCCGGCGTCATTCCCGCTTTCAAATCGCGCATTTGCTGATGATATTCATTTTCTATCTCAGTTTCCAATTCCACAAAGGATTGCTGCGTTTTTTCAGCTAAGAGCTTTCCGATCGTTGTTTTTCCGCATTGAGAAAAACCGATCAATACTATATTATTCATCTTCTCTCCATTTATCTTCTGAGTTTGTGATATGAGCATATTCCAGCAGTTTCTTTTCCAACTTTCTTTTTATCTTCGTATAAAATGCCTCTTTTTCCTGAATCGGCTGCACCAATATTGTACACAGCCCCAAAAGGTTACCGGCAATCACATCGGTAAAAAGTTGGTCACCGATAATAACTGTTTCCTCCGGCTTTGTACCCAGTATCGTCAATCCTTTCTTCAAACCAAAGGGCAAGGGCTTAATCGCCGAAAAAACGCTGCGCAGGCGAATCCCTTTGGCAAAGGTGCGAACCCGGCGCTTGGTATTATTGGAAACCAAAACAATGGAAAAGCCTTTGCGCCGCAGCAGAGCAACCAGCTCCGTCACTTCGGCAGTCGGCATTTTCCGGTCGTAGGCCACCAGAGTGTTGTCAATGTCAAAAACAATCCCGCGCAAGCCCTGAGCATAGAGCTGGCGGTACGGGATATGATAGATGCTTGGATAATAATATCGGGGATATATTTTCATAAAAACCTCAACTTTTCTCTCCTTATAATATATTATTTTCCCCCCCAAGTCAATCCCTTTTTGCCCACAGCTTAAACCAAGGTAAATTGCAATAGTAAATGTCCTCTTTTTTTAAAGAAAAATTTGCTGCTCT
>CAUUKX010000051.1:0-15064 GCA_963545585.1 uncultured Lachnospiraceae bacterium | reverse complement strand
GAGATATAAGGAGATGATGCTATGAACATGGTTAGAAAAAATATCACTTTACCTATTACCGCTTATGAAACTATCAATGATTATGCTAAAAAATGCGGCATGTCCTTTTCTGAATTTTTAAGAGATACCGCCTTAAAAGCGATTGTTAAAAGCGAAAATTTGGGCCTGTTGGAGTATATCAATACCAATTGTGCCTATATGGACAAACACGAACAGGAAGAAATGGAAGCTTTGAATATCGATTTTGATAATTTAAGCGGGAAGGAATTGACTTTAGATGAGCTTTTACAAGGTTAAATATTCAAAGTCCGCTGAAGAATTCATAAAGAAAAACAAGGCGATAGGCATCCGGTTTTTCAAAGCATTCGTAGAATTAGCAGAGAACAATGAGAATATCCAGTTTTATGATGTGAAAAAGTTCCATTCTAAAAACTATGATGATATTTTCAGGCTGCGAATAGGTGATTATAGGGCTGTCTTTCGTATTGTAGAGAATGAATTACTGGTCTATGTTTTTGATATCGGGTCAAGAGAAGATATCTACAAGAAGCGGAATGTATGATCCAGAAGATTAGGATGTTGCAGGAATGCAGAGGGAATAGGGGAAAAAGATAAAAAGGATTTTTATTTGTGCTGACAAAAAATAGAAGGGAGAATATTATTATGACTAAAGTTACAAGACGGCTTTTTTCAATTTTTCTGGCGGTAGTGATGTTGGCAGGCTGCGCAGAAATGGGGGTGCTCAGATTGGGGACAGAGGTATACGCTGCGGAAATCCGGGGCGGTTATCAGCTGACACCGGAAAAAGAGGACGATACCGGTGTTAAAATTGACAGCAGTTTTGTGCTGACCGGCAAGGATATGAAAGTAAACGCAGAGGAAGTTAAGACAGGACTTCAGATTACGCCGACGGTGCCGTTTACCGCCGAGCAGCAGGCGGATGGGGTAAAGATTATTTTGCAGGAAAGGCTAAAGGAAAACAGTATTTATGCGTTTGCCTTTAAAGAAGCAACATGGCTGTTCCAGACGGAAACCGAGTTTTCCCTGCAGGGCGTGATGCCGGCGCATAAAGCAACTGGCGTGCCGCTGGACAGCGGGATTGAGTTTTTGTTTTCGGCTGCTGGAGCGGCACAACTGGACAAATATATTGAAATTACGCCGAAACTGGCCGGTAAGTTTGAACAAAGGGAAAACTTGGCGGTTTTTGTGCCGAGTCAAAGACTAAAGCCAAAGACAGTTTATACGGTGTTAGTCAAGGCCGGCCTGCCGCTGGCAGCTTCTGGTAAGACACTGAAAGCGGATCGGGTCTTTCAGTTTGAAACGGCGAATAAAGAAAGTATTTTCGGCGATTTGGGTAAATACGAATATTTGGACTTCAGTACCTGGCAAAATGAAATTGGCCCAGCTGATCATCCGCGGCTGGAAATGCAGTATTACTCTTCTGGGAAAGGCAGAGAGGAAAAGATAAAAATACATTTGGACGTATACCGCTTTGATAAAGCGGAAGACTATATCAAAGCC
Source organism: uncultured Lachnospiraceae bacterium (assembly GCA_963545585.1). Lineage (GTDB taxonomy): Bacteria > Bacillota > Clostridia > Lachnospirales > Vallitaleaceae > W11650. The sequence goes on along the minus strand of CAUUKX010000051.1, from coordinate 13,543 downwards.
TTGAGCCGAAAGGCGAATATTCCAAACTGGACTCGTTATGCCGATGATTTAACCGATAAAGCAAACCTAAGAAAAGCAGCCAGTCTGGATCAAATCTTGGAGCAGGAAGAAGATGGCTGGGGATATCAAATGGAGCTGCCGCTGACTTTGCCGGCCGGTTATTATTTGCTGGAAGCCCAAAAAGATAAGTGCATTGCTCAGACCTTTTTGCAGGTAACCGATATCAGCAGTTATTACCGGCGGACTGATACGCAGGATGTGCTCTGGCTTCATCAGGTTAAGACCGGCAATTTGCTGGCGGGCGTTGAGGTTATTTCTTTTAAAACCACGGATGAAAAAGGCGAGATTATTAGGCCCAAAGAAATTGAGCGGACAAAAACCGATCAGGATGGTCTGGCGCTCTTGTCGAAAAAAGCAATGGAACCGGTGGCGCTGCTTTTGCGGAGCGGCCAGATGGAAGCAGTCATGTATTACCGGCCGTGGGATTATGAGCCGTTGTATTGGCGTTATTTCGGGTCGGACTGGGGGAGCGGGGCGACGGAATACTGGAAAGTGATGCAATTAGACCGGAATTTATATCAGCCATCGGATCAGGTTGGCATTTTCGGTTTTGTTGCTCCCCGCTATGAAAAGGGCGGTAATATTGCTCTTAGCCGGGAAGAAAGGATTAAAAAAAGCCGGGAAATTACTGCGGTTACGGCGGAAATTACCCAAAATTACTGGTATTTCTATGACTATCCAGATAAGTCCTTGGTTTATGCCCGGCAGGAATTACCAGTTAAAGATGGTTTTTACAGTGGTGAGATTGCCCTGCCCAATTTGGCGGAGGGCAGATATCAACTGAGGATTAAGTTGGGAGATACGGTTTTACAGACTCGTTATTTTCAGGTGGAAAATTATGTAAAACCAGCCTATAAGATTACGCTTGCAAAAGATAAAGAAGCAATCTTTTGGAATGAAGCGATTAACTTTACTACGAATACGCAGTTTTTTGAAGGCACGCCAGTCAGCAATTTAGATTTTCACTATGCTGTTTACGGACAAAGCGGGAAGGATGGCAGCGGACAGACGGACGCAGTCGGCAAGGCGCAGTTTACTTATCAGCCGGTGCAATCTAAAAGTGAGGGCACAATCGCCTACTGTGAAGTTAGTGTCTCGGCAACTTTGCCCGAGTCCGGCGAAATCAGCGGACGGGAAAGATTTCGGGTATTTTTAAAGGATGCCGTTTTATCGGCCGAGGCCAATAAAGAAGGCAATCAGGGAACTTTAAGCGGCGTGATGCACAGTATTACGCTGGAGCGCTTAAATAACGGTACGGCCAAGGGCAGCAGCGATTATCTGGATCAGCCGCTGGCGGGTCATAAGCTGACAGTGCGAATTTACCGGAATAAATGGTATAAGATCGAAGTCGGTCAGCACTATGATTACATCAATAAAGTAGTGGTCAAGGAATATGAGTGGAGACAGGAAAAGAGTCCGATAGAAACAAAGGAACTGATGACCGATGCGGCCGGTAAGTTTGAATATAAAAGGACTTTGCCGAAAGAGGAAGATGTTTACTATACGGCGGACATTTTCACCGAAGATCAAAGCGGTAATCCAATCCGGCAGGACTTATATTTTTGGAGCGGCCGGGATTGGTACAGCTATCGGCCGGCGGATGACGGCTTTGAATTGATGAAAGATAAGAATGCTTATCAGATCGGCGATACCGCCCAGCTGCGCTTAATGAATCAGGGTAAGACAGTAACCGGTAAAAAGGTGCTGTATTTGACAGCCCAGAGCGGACTGCGCCGGGCCTTTGTCGATGATGGTCAGATTAGTTTGCCTTATACGATGCAAGAAGCGCCGAGGCTGGATGTGGCGGCGGTTATTTTCGGCGGTTATGCAGCGGAAGAAGTCGCTCGCGGGCAAATCTTGTATGATACGAAGCAGGCTAAGTTAGAGATTAAGGCGACGACCGATAAAGAGAGCTACCGGCCGGGAGAAGAAGTCAAGGTGCTGCTGGAAGTTAAAGATATGGCAGGAAAACCAGCCGTCAGCGGTAAGGTTCACCTCAAAGCCATTGATGAAGCACTGCTGGCCTTATCGGAAAAAGACGAGGATATTTTGCAGGAGTTGTACCGCAGCATTTCCGCCGGATTGGGCGATGACTATACTTCGCACGGCGTTCAGCAAAACTTCTTAGAGCGGAATGGAAGCATGGACACGAAAATGGCACCGATGGCGATGGCCGAAGAAAAAGCAGATATGAAGGCCAGTGCAGAGATGAAGCCGAAAACGAGCAATTCCATTCGGGTTAGAGAAAAGTTTTTAGATACGGCGGTTTTCCGGCTGGTTGACTTGGATGAAAACGGTAAAGCGGTAATGAGTTTTCCGCTGCCGGATAATGTCACTTCATGGCGGGTGATGCTGTCGGCGCTGACTGATGATTTGCAGGCCGGGAGCGGCACACAGAACTTAAAGGTCAGTCTGCCTTTCTTTATCAGCGCTTCGCTTAATACCGAATATTTGCAGGGCGACCAGCTGACGCTGGGCGTGACCGGTTACGGCAGCGAATTAAAAGCGGATACAATCATTGAATATCAGGCTTTTGTAGGTGATAAACTGGTGGCTAAAGCCAGCGGCAAGGCTTTTGAGCGGGTCAATCTGGATTTTCCGCCGTTTCAGACGACAGGTGAGGTGGCTCTGCGGATTGAGGCCAGAGCTGGAAATGGACTGGCGGATGCTTTGGGCTATAAGCTGAAGGTGCTGGCTACTTACCATCAAAGAATGGTCAGCCGGATTATGGCGGCAGAGCAGGGCATGAAATTGCCGGCTGGTGAAAAGGGGATGACGACGGTTTGCTTCATTGACCGAAGAAAATCAAAATATATTCCGGCGCTTTATGAGATGAACTATTACTTTGGCGAACGGATTGACCAAAGACTGACGGCTAAGCTGGCCGCCCAGCTTCTGAAAGACATTCAGGGCAAGGATGCGGATGTCAACTTACTGGAAGATGTGAAAGTTTCCGACTACCAGACGGAAAACGGCGGCATTGCCATTTTGCCTTATGCAGAGGATAATTTGGAAATAACAGTTCAAATGCTGCCGCTCTTGATTGATCCTGTGGGCAGCGGGCAGGATTTGATCAACCGCCGGAGATTAGAGGCATATTTGACGGCCAAGCTGAAAGAAAAAGTCAGTGCTAAAGCGTTGTATGGCTTAGCGGTTTTGCGTCAGCCGATTTTGGAAAAACTGACGGAATATGACCGGATTGAAAATCTTTCCTTGGAAGAGCGCTTGTATACAGGATTAGCGTATGCGGAATTAGGTGATACTTACCGGGCAAAACAGATTTATGAGCAGTACGCTGCGCCGCAATTGGAAGTTTATGATACCATTGCCTCGCTCCGGCAGGGCGATAAAGAAAAAAGCTATCGCCTGACCGGAACGGCAATGCTGCTTGCGCAGAAGCTGGGCAATGAAAATGCTGCCAAGATGTTCCAGTTTGAAATGGATAATTCTTCCAAATATTACTTTAATGGGGCGCAGAAGTTATGCTTTATTAAAGAAGAACTGAAGCGAGGAAAGTTTGCTGACAGCCGAATTACCTATGCCTATCTGGGACAGGAAAAAGAAGAAAAGTTGGAAGCTTATCCGGTATCTTTCCGGCTGCCGTCGGTAAAGCTGGGTGAGTTAGAGATGAAAGCGGTCAGCGGCAATGTGGATGTTGTACTGACCTATCCTCAGACCGAGCAGCTAAAGAGCAGTCCGGACAAGTATTTGCAGCTGAAGCGTAAATATTTTGTCGATGGTAACGAAACGACGGAGTTTAAAGAGGGCGATATTGTCAAGGTAGAATTGACTTGGGATATCAGTTTGGACGCGCCGGAGGGGAGTTATCGGATTACCGATTATCTGCCGGCGGGGTTAAAACCGATACAAAAGGATTTTAGTTTCTTGCACAACAATTATCATGGCTCTTGGTGGTGGCAGGATATTGACCAGCAAAAGGTCAGTATTTATGTTGGATACTGGCGGAAAGACTTAAAGCCAGTGGATCGGACACATACCTATTATGCCCGCGTGGTGTCGCCGGGTGAGTACAAGGCGGAGGCACCGGTGATGCAGGGAATTCAGGTCAAAGATCATATCTTTGTCGGCCAGCCGGAAAAGGTGAAAATTTTGAGATTAAAGAAGGAATAAAGGTTAGAAAAAACAAAGCAAAATACAATAAAGCAAAGCAAAGTAAAACAAAGCAAAAGGCGCTGCCGGTGATAAAAACCGGCGGCGCTGTTTGTTGTCCGGCTTAAAATGTGGGGAAAAGTTATGTTTCAGATGCTTACAAGGTGTTGCGTTTGTGATTGAAGAATGGTAAAATCAAAGCAGCTACAAAGGGATATGTAACTAAAAATTTATTTTACAATCAGAAAAAAGATTTAACGATAGAGAGCGGGATAGCTTTCGCCGGATGAAATCAGAAAATATTTCGGGGAACGAACTGTCAATGAAAAAGCAAGAAAATAGAAAATCAAATCGGAAAGGAAATAAAAATGCGATTACGAAAAATAGCCGGCGCCGATGAGGCAGCAGCCGGGCATAGCCGGGTTTGGCCAGCGCAGGAAGCAGCGGAAAGGCTGGCTGAGTTTGCCGGCGGCCGGAAGATTTATTTGGAAATCGGTATGGGCAAAGGCGATTTTCTCTTGGGGATGGCGGCCAAATACAGGGAAAGCTTTTTTCTGGGGATGGAGAAGTATTCTTCCGTACTGATTAAAGCGCTGGCGAAATACGATAAGCTGGATCCGAAGCTGGATAATATCGGCTTTTTATGGGAGGACGCCAGAGAAATGGACACCTTTTTCCGGCCAGCGTCGCTGGATGGTCTGTACTTGAACTTCTCCGACCCATGGCCGAAGGAGCGCTATGCCAAAAGGCGGCTGACAGCACCGGGCTTTTTGAAACTGTATGCCGGACTGTTAAAGCCGGGGAGTACAGTCGAGTTTAAAACCGATAATGCGGCTTTGTTTCATTACTCCATAGACAGCTTTGGACAGGATTCAAACTGGGAAATGGAAAAAGTTTATTGGGATTTGCATCGGGAAGTTCCGCCAGCGGAAAATGTGATGACTGAATATGAGAAAAAATTCTCACAAAAAGGGCAGCCAATTTATAAACTGACTGCCCGGTTAAAAGTACAGGCAAAATAGTGAAATCCTTGCTTTTTTGAGGCAGACTACATACCCATGTGCACTTTCTTATTGGTGTAAAACTTTTGCTTCAGGCAAAACACGCCTGTAATTCGTTAAAAACAAATTACGGGCGTGAAGCAATAGGTATTTCGGTTTGCTTGCGGCTCTGGCGGGTAAGTTCTCCGCTGGCATATTAAACCAGAATACTGGCTTGCCTGAACAGTTCAAGCAAGCCGTTGATAATTCGCTGTAAGAGAATTATCAGCATGTTCTGCAAATGGATAGTTACACTTGATATCCCTCTGGAGAGCAAACTCTCCGCCGCCATATTCGGCATCACACCTGCTTGCCTGAACTTACTGCATCATCCGGCTGGCGAATTCGTTTAAAAAGGTTAAAGCCAAAAACAAGATAACGCAGCTCCAAAAAGCCCAGTTAAAGGGTGAGGAAGAATCGGTTTCATAAGGCTGGGAAAAAGCATCGGCCGGAGCGGCAGAAAAAACCGGCTGTGCTGGCAGAGCCGAATTGGCTTCGGAGTAGTCGGGAGCCATCGGCATATCGGCATTTGCCCGGAATTTGCGGCCGAGAGTTAATTCCAAAACCGTGGGTTTTTGCTTTAAAATACTGCGCTTGCCGTTATAATTAATTAAGAAGATTAAAATAAAAATGGCCAGCGGTATGGTGATGACATTAACACCCAGCAAGGCGATGACATCGTTTAAGTCGGGGACGGCATTGGCTGCTTCGGCCAGTGTACCTTCCGTCAAGGATGATGACAGGAAGTAACTAAGGGAAAAAGTGGTCGCATTCAGCAGGGTGTGCATCAGTACGGAGGTGTAAATCGACTCGGTAATCTGAACCACAAAAGCAAACACAGCACCCAGCACAAAGGCATAAATAAATTGATTGATATTGAGGTGGAGCATGCCAAAAAACAAACCGCTGAAAATACAGGCAACATAATAGGGCTTATGCCGGTAATTATTTAATAAAATAAAGCGGGTTGACAATTCCTCAAAAATTCCGGGACATACCGCCAAAATAAGCAGTACCAAGAGGTATGGGGAATCAGTTAAAGCCGAAACGGTATCGGCGATTTGATTCCGCACGAAAAACAGGGATAATACATTGAGCAGAGAAACGGTTGGGATCAGGGTCAGGACCAGCAGAGCCGACATAGCCAAATTAACGATTCCCGGATTTTTCAGGTACAGGCTACTTGTCAGAGAGTCCCTTTGGGTCAGAAAATAAATCAATACCGGTCCGAAGACCAAAACTACCTGAGAAAAAACCAAGGGAACGATGGGTGGAAAATCAACGCCCAAGCCTTGCACAATACCAAAGACAATACTGCCGAAAACAATAAATAAAATAGATAAAAAATGATAAATATTCGATTTTTTGGCGCTAAACATAATAACTCCTTTACTGAACTGAATGGCCCTAATTATATCAGAAATTTCACAAAAGTAAAGGGTTTTCGGCGGATTCCTTAATTTTGCCTAATATATCATGTTACCGTTGGCAAGTTGCCGAAATGCTGCGCATCAGGAATGTAGGCCTATGGATGTTTGTCTGAACGATATGCCGGTCAAGGGACAAGCGAAGGAGAACGGATGAGAAGATTATTTGAAATTTTTATAGTGCTTATTTTTTGTGGAGTAAGCTATGCCAGCCACCGGCCGGTGGAAAGCCTGACAGTTTACGGACTGGTCGGACTTAGCTTTGCCTTGGCGCTGGAACTGGCGAATATGAGCGGCTGGAGAAAATGGCGGCAGGCTTTGATTTGTCTTGGCTATGGATTGCTGACGGCGGCTGCGGAGCGATTTATCTTTTTTCTGCCGTTGGTGCTGTATTCGGCATTTTACGGGATAGGGCTGCCGGCTCTAACTCTGGGGATTTTTTGGCCGCTGACCGGGAATTGGGCAGGACTTTTGCCAGCTGGGCTGGCGGTTTACCTAAGTTACCGTTCCGGTCAGTTCCGGGTCTTTACCCGTCAGAATCTGGCCTTATCCGATCAACTAAAGGAAGATATGATTTCGCTGGAAAAATATAATGCGAGGCTTCTGGAAAATGAGAGTAAAAGCCGGGAAATTGCCATGCTTGAGGAAAGAAACCGGATTGCCCGGCAGCTCCATGATGCGCTGGGGCACACAATCAGCAGCAGCATTTTGCAGATTGAGGCGCTGAAACTGACAGAAGCTGAGCTGGCCAAAAAGGAGAGATTACAGCTTTTACAGGACACTTTGGCTAATGGGATGACCGATATCCGCAGTCAGCTCCGCGGCATGTACGATACCGCTTTTTCGCTGGAGCGAAGTTTGGCGGAACTGGCGGCATCTGCGCCGGCGGAGATGACGGTTCATGTCGAAAATCAAATTCAAAGCAATCTTTCCTTTGATAAGAAAAAGGACATTTTCAGTATTATTCGGGAGGCACTGACCAATACGATGAAGCATTCCGATGCCGGCAGTTTTACTGCGTTTTTAAAGGAACAGGGCGGCAATCAAATCTTGCTGCTGTATGACGACGGCGGGCAGGAGCCGGATCAGATGAGCCTCGGCATGGGGCTGACGGGAATGGAAGAAATTGTGCAGAAATACGGCGGGAAAATGAATTATTATTATAAGAAGGGATTTTATATTCATATTGTTTTGCCGCCGGAGCGGGTTTAACCCTAAAAGACATTTGCCGGGTAGCTGTGTGCCGTGCTGCGAATGAAGGGCAAGGCAGTGAGAATAAAGTAATTACAGTTCAGGCAAGCGGTTGATATTACGATGGCTGATAAGTGCCGGCGTTAAGCGAATAGGTATTTATGCGGGCCAGAACATAGAACATACATATAAGATAGGCAGGAGGATATATGAGGGTTTTATTAATAGATGATGACAGACTGGTGCTAAGCTCTTTGCGCAGTATTATGGAGTATAATAAGATTGAAGTGGTTGGCGAGGGCAGCGACGGTGAGGAGCTGCTGGAGCTGTACCGCCAGACCAAGCCGGATTTGGTGCTGACGGATATTCGGATGAAAGAAGTTGATGGAATTGAAGCGGCCAGCCGGCTGTTGGCGGAGTTTCCGGAGGCCAAGCTGCTGCTGTTGACAACGTTTGAGGATCAGGAATATATTTTCAGGGCGCTGCGGATTGGCTGTAAGGGCTATATTTTAAAGCAAAATATTTCTCACATTATTCCGGCGCTGCAAGCAGCATACGCCGGCAGCATGGTTTTTGATGAGGAAATTATTTCCAAAATAAAAGCTGACAGCCCAGCAGAGCCGAAAAGGACGGTAGCGCCGGAACTGTCAGAGAGGGAGAGCGAAATCATCAAAGCGGTAGCCGATGGCTTAAATAACAAAGAAATCGCCAGTCAGCTTTTTTTAAGCGAGGGGACGGTGCGCAATTATATTTCTGAATTGCTAGGGAAGTTAGAACTGCGCGACCGCACGCAGCTGGCTATTTTCTATTACAAATGCATTTTAACAAACTCCTCGGCTGGCAGCGGTTTGCCGAAATAGTAACCTTGAATATAATCGCAACCGAGATGATATAAGGTTGATAGTTGTTCTTTGGTTTCCACACCTTCGGCAATTGTCTTGATATTTAAGCCCTGTGCCATTTTAATGATGGCGTTGACAATCAGTGCGTCGCTTGAATCTTGCGAAAGACTGTCTACCAGTTCTTTCGCTATTTTTAATGTCGAAATTTTCAGATTTTTAATATAGCTAAGCGAAGAATAGCCAGTGCCAAAATCATCAATACTGGTGCTGATGCCGAAGCCGGATAACTTTTTAAATAAGTCAATAACAGACACGTCTAAGTGCATAACGCTGGTTTCGGTAATTTCCAAATCCAGCCAATTGACATTTAAGCCCTGAGCCAGCACCAGTTTTTGCAAACTCTCATAAAAATCAGGTTTTTCAATATATTTGGGCGAAAGATTAATACCGACCTTTAACTGCCGGTCATATTTGGAGTTCCATTCCTTTACTTGCAGGCAGGCTTTTTTTAGAGTCCATTCAACAATTTTGATAATGGTTGAGCTTTCTTCGGCAATGGGAATGAACTCAGCCGGAGAAACCATGCCTAACTTCGGATTTGCCCAGCGCAGCAAAGCCTCCATACCAATTAAAATATTTCCGTCCGAGGTATACTGCGGCTGGAAAAACAGCCGGAATTCATCATCATAGTTGATGGAGTCAAGAAGCGATTGAATCAGGCCATAGCGGTATTTTTTGTCAGCCAGTGTTTGATCATAAACCAAAATACGAGGCTGAATAACCGAAGACTTTACTTCGTTTAAAGCAAAGTTTGCCTTTGTCAAAAGGCTATCAGGTTTATCATCTGGGTTCGATGCTGAATAGATAGATATGCCAACGCCGACATCCAGTGAAATTTTATAGAACTCGGACACAAAAGGAATACTGACCACATCAAAAATTTTTCGGCTGATTTCATTGATATCATAAATTGTTCCGCGAAAGAGAATGACGTATTCGTTAGAGTCAACCCGGAAAATCAACTGAGTCGGAAAAGCCTGCTGCAATATTTGGTATAAGTGGATTAAAACACTATCGCCGACACTGTCGCCAAAAACCTGATTAATGTTGTTGAATTGTAAAATATCAATGGCAAATAATTGCGCATCCTCGTTTAAAATAGAAAGTAGTTCCTGTAGATAGCGGCGGTTGTAAGCATTGGTCAGAAAATCTCGATTGACTACCTCCTGCAGCTTGATGTTTTGCTTTAAAAGCTCAATATTTCGCTGGGTAACTTCTTCTTTTAGTTCATCATGCAGGTTTTTTTGTTTTTGAATATACTGTTGATTTTTTGTGAACACCCGATAGAAAGTGCTGATTAAAAGATAAATTATCAGGATTAAAGTCGCCAGCAAAAAAATAGCCAAATCAATATACTGGAATAAAAAGGCCAGCAGAGAAATTAGAAATAAAACATACTGAACCCGAATTCGGCAAAAGGAGGAGCTGGGCAGATTGCTTTCTGCATGCATGGAATGATTTATCAGCTGGCCGGAATACTTAACCAAATTAAAAAAAGCAATCGTCAGAAGGAGAGGCGGAATAAAATAAATCAGCCAAAGTACCGTCATAGCAATGGAATTATTACTGAATGTCCAGATTGGGAAAAAAACATGAAGGACATTTACTATAGCATAAAATGCAATGCTGAACAAGGTGAAAGTAAGGGTTTTATGCATTTGCTTTAAAGGGAAAGAAGCAATAACCACACTAATTAAAAGCAAGGGGAAAAAATCAATAAAATCAAGCCAATCTTCTACCAAAAAAGAACGAGATGATAGCAGAAGCTTTTTTGCAAAGCTGTAAAGGAAAATAGAGAAAATGATAAAAAGCCCGCAGAAATTAATCCAAAAGAATGTGGCATCAATTCTCTCTCGAATTAAATAAATAATTTCAATGCAGGTAATGAGAAGAAACAAACTCGGCAGAGCAGATACATAAAACAGGATGTTGTTGAACCAAATCGGCAAAGAGAGGGAATGGCTTTCTACGATTAAAATGGAGAGGATGAAAAAAAAATCAGACCAAAGAAAGCTGACAATCCAAAACAAAAAGCGATGAAATGAAACAGCGCTTTTTAGTATGGCCAGCGAAGCAATTCCTAAAACACATGAAGCACCAAGAGTGCCGATATTCAGTAAAAAAGGAATATCCACAATACTTCCCAGCAAAGCGAAAACAGAAAAAACACTATAAATAATAAGATATAACTTAAATTTTAATCCTTGCAGAGGCATCGGCATAGTAAACTCCTTAAAAGTGACAAATGTCATCTCCAAACATGACAAGCCGCACTTGTTCGCTACTGCTAAGGCAGATATAATACAAGCAACAAGGCGGTAAGATAAACTAAAAATGAAATATTACTGTAATACTTAATCATTATATCGGCGAATTTTGCGAAAACATAACCGCTGGGTCTGATTTTTTTAGGGATAAGAAAAAACATATTACAGTTCCGGCAAGCCACGGCTAATTCGCAATAAGCGAATTAGCAGCATGTTCCGCAGATGGATAGTTATGATTGATATGCCTTTGGAGAGCAAGCTTTCCGGCATATCGGACATAAGTATTGGTGTGCTCTAAAGCTATAGCAGTTCAGACAAGCCACCGATAATTCGCTTGCAGCGAATTATCGGTGAATGCGTTCCGCAAATGGATAGTTGCGTATGATACTGCCTGAACTGAAAACCAGCATATCTTTTACGGAGGGACAAATTATGATTATAGAAGCAAATAATGTGGTCAAAAGGTATAAGGAAGTTACGGCACTGGATCATTTTGGGTTCAGTGCTCAAAAAGGGGATATTATCGGTCTATTGGGGCCGAATGGCTCCGGCAAAACTACGTTTATTCACTGTGCGCTGGCACTTTTGACTTATGACAAGGGAGAAATTAAGCTGTTTGACCGCCGGATGGAGCCAAATGCCTATGACCTGAAAAGGCGGATTGGGGTGGTGCCGCAGGAGGTATCGGTTTTTGACACGCTGAATGTTTGGGAAAATATTGATTATTTTTGCGGACTGTATATTGATGACAGTAAGCTGCGCAAGGAGCGGGTGGAAGAAGCACTTGAGTTTACGGAACTGACCAAATACCGTAAGTTTTTGCCGAAAAAGTTAAGCGGCGGCCTGAAACGGCGCTTAAATATCGCCTGCGGAATTGCGCATAAGCCGGAATTGATTTTTTTGGATGAGCCGACCGTGGCGGTTGACGCTCAAAGCCGCAATTTTATTCTGGAGGGCATCCGCAATTTGAATAAAGCCGGGGCGACGATTATTTATACCACTCATTATTTGGAGGAAGCGGAAAGCCTGTGCAAAAAAATTATTATTATGGATAAGGGTAAAAATATTGCCGAAGGCAGCCCGGAGGAATTAAAAGAAAGAATCTGTGGCGGAGAAAAAATTGAGATTTCTTTTAAAAATGGTGCGGCGGAGCTGGCTGGAGAACTTAAAAAATTGCCGGGTATTGTTAGGGTCGATGATTATGCTGACGGTTATCTGCTTCAGTTTTTGTCCCGCAGCGGGAACCTGAACAGCCTGCTGAACTTTATCGAAGAGCGGGGATTAATTTATAACAACTTTTATATCCGGCGTTCGACGCTGAACGAAGTATTTTTGGAGCTGACTGGCAAGGAATTGAGGGAATGAGTGATGAGGAGCTTAGAATATACAATCAAATCAATGTTTCGGGAGAAAGCCTTTGTTTTTTGGACGATTTTATATCCCATTATTTTATGCAGCTTTTTTTATCTGGCATTCGGATCGCTCCTCACGGAAAAGCCGATTCGTTTTGCGGTCGGGATTGCGCCGGACAATGAATTAGCGGGAATTTTACAAAATATTGATGCTTTGGAATTGAAGGAATATCCGGTTGAAAAAGCGGAAGAAGCACTGAAAGCAAAGGAAATCACGGCTTATGTTACCGGCGATATGGAAGTTTTAGTGGCGAAGTCGGGGGTCGGTCAAACGGCAGTGCGAAATATCGTTACCACGTTAAAGCAGTTTTTCTATCTGTTTGCGAACGGTGCCAACCCCAATGGGATTGATTTTGACAAAAGCTATATCAAAATCAAAAGTCAAAGCGTTTCGCCTTATGCGACCATTTTTTATACTTTATTTGGGATGTTTTGTTTTTATGGATTTTTTGGTGGTGTTCAAATTTTGGACAGTTTTCAGGCTGATGTATCTGAACTGGGTAAGCGGATGACGGTTTCGCCAGTTAAAAAAGGCGCTTATATTTTCAATGGCTTAGTGGTTGTAGTTGGTTTGAATGTACTGGCCAATTTGCTTTTAATTGCTTATCTTAACTGGGTTCTTAAAATCCGTTTGTTTACCGAGTACCCGACCAGTATTGGCCTGATTTTAGCGGGGAATCTGGTTGGCATCACTATGGGGGCTTGGTTGGGCTCGAGCAGCCGTTTGAGCTCGCAGTTGAAAATGGGGTTAGGAATTGGGATTCCTCTCTTTTTATCGGCGCTGTCGGGCATGATGAGCATAGAAATCAAAACCTTGATTATGCGGCATCTGCCGTGGTTAGACCAAATTAATCCGGTTTCTATTATTACCAGCGGGCTTTACCGAATCAATTTGCTAGGCAATCACAATTATTACGGCAGGGGTATTTTTATCCTGCTGGGTCTGAGTGCAGTGTTTGCGCTGCTGGCGGTTCAGACTTTACGGAGGAGAAGCTATGACAGTTTTTAAATATTTCTTAAAAATATTAGGCCGGTATCATTTGGCGGCGGCCATGTATGTTGTGATGTTTGCGGCGATGGGAATTATGGCGGCTCAGCAGGACAGAAGCGGGCAGCAGTATGCGGCGGTCAAAG
>CAUUKX010000050.1:0-15170 GCA_963545585.1 uncultured Lachnospiraceae bacterium | reverse complement strand
TCACGCAGCCCAAACCCAAAATCAGAATCTCTTTTTGTTCTCGGTTTTCCTTAAATGGCACAGCATCAGCGGTCGGAAAATCTTTTCCGCTGTTTTCTTTCTTTTTAATAAAAAACATAGTTTTGCGCTCCTTCAGCATACAGTTCAGGCAACATTTGAATCCAAATCCGAAATCACTATGCTCGGTCTGAATTCAAATATCAACCGCCTCTATCTGTGGTCTGTCAGTCGAAAGGACATAGCCTTGCTGCAAATTACCAAGTTGAAAACTCGTTCGGGCAACCATCCTTATAACTTATACTCTTCCAGCATTTTATGGAATACAGCAATCATTCCTTCAAAATTACGCACATTCTCCGTCAAATGCTTCAATTGTTCGGTATAATTGCTGACTTCGCTGTCGGCAGTTTGAGCCAATTCCGCATTTTCAGCCGAAGAATCACTCAACGCCTGCATTTGCTCAACAATATCACTTAAATGAAGCGACCGCTTTTCCAGTTCCACGGCTGACTCCGCCATTTTAATGGCCACGCCGTCCATTTCCACTTTGGCGCTCTGATTGTTTTGAATCGCTTCATGAATCGTACCGGTGCCTTTTTCCAAAATCTCATTCTGCTCATGAATATCAGCCACCATTGCTTCAATATCGCTTAAAAAGCTGCTGATATTTTCCTTAATCCGGCTGGCAGCCTGTTCCGAGTTCTGCGCCAGCTTTCGGACTTCTTCCGCCACCACGGCAAAACCTTCACCCAGCTCACCTGCCCGGGCGGCCTCAATCGACGCATTCAGCGCCAAAAGATTGGTCTGGTAAGCAATTTCCGAAACAAAAGAGGCAATCTCTTCGGTTTCCTTACCCTTAACCCTTAACTTATCGCTATTTTTGTTTAAAACCTCAAACTTTGCCCGCATTTCTGCCAAATCCCGAGTTGTATCGCTCAAATTAGCAAACGAACTCGTCGTCGTTTGAATCGCTTTCTCAATTTCAACCTTGTTGGTCATTTCTTTTTCCGATAAACGAATGATCTGCTCAGCACCATCCGTTAAAACCGATACATTGCTGCGCGTGCTTTGCGATTGCTCGGTCGCATGGTTATAAAGCTGCTGCATCAAATCGGTAATCTTATGGCTGGTTTCCTCCATCGTTTTAGCGATGGAAATCAAATCCGTCGAAAAAGATTTCATTTCACCGGTCATGCTGGATAAGTCAATGAAGCCTTCGGCAAAGCTTTCCTTATAATCCACCACTGTCTGAAAAAGGTCTTCGTATTCATCAGCAGTTTTGATCATCCGGCTGGGAATATAGTCTTTTTTTATCAGTCCTATTATTTCTTCCTTCACCTGTGCCAGCGGCCGAGTCAGGAGAAAACTACCCAGCCCCGCATATCCTGCCGTCAGTCCAGCAGCCAGCCACGGCTCTCTGATCAAAAAAGCGGTCGGCAAGCCCAGCAGCAGCGTAAAAAACAACAACTTTATTGTTTGATTTTTAACAAAGCCAAGCGAAAGTACTTTTGAAAAAGCAAAACTTTTATCCTCCCGCAGTTCATATTCAAATCGAAGCCTTAAAACCATTCTGCCATCGGTTTTGTCCGCCACCTGAATATCCACTTTTTCTTTGAAAAATTCCTTGGTTCCTGCCAGCAGTCCTAATAAATAATCATACATATTCCGCTTGGACAGATAAGTCAAGGTCGCTTCCTGCCGGCCGACGATTTCCATGTTTAAAACAGCCGGTCGCGAGCCCGGAATTCGTTTTCGGACGACCTGATGAATGTTATTTAAAGAAGAAAGAAATGAAAACATATTGGCTTTTTTGAAAAAAATAGGATACATTTCATAAAAAGTCCTAACATTATTTCTGCCAATTATTTTCCAAAGCTCGGCTTTCGCCATCCCATAATTCTGTGCAACCGCTGTCATGATGCTGTCCACTGTCTGATCGGAAATATCCTCCAGCGGCGAGATTGCCCTATCCGGATCAAACGAAACGCTCTTTAGAATCCGGTTAATTTCTTCTTTGTTATACAGTTTGTGTAATGTAGTAATCCATATCCGTACAACCGTTCCCTTCATATGGTTTCCTTTCTGTTTCTTTTGAGCTGATGCCTATTCTTCGAGTCGTTCCTAATACCTGTTAAATTTCCATTTTCAATTTTAGCATAGGAAAGTGGAAAGTCAATAAAATTTCATCCCCCTTTTATCCTTTTATCAATTCCTTTGATTTTTTTGAATTTTTTTTTATAAACTCAACTTTATAACTCTTTCCTTTGTCCTCTGTCATGACCATTAAGGAAACTATGTCCTTTCCGAGCCTTGAGAATATGCAAAAAATGTAAAAAATGTTAGTCCAAGCAGCAGGACAAAAAAATCAAAGAATCCCGTGCCAAACCGGCTTGCAGTTTGGTGCGGGATTCTTATCATTTTCATATTTTCATCTCTTTTCTTGCTTGCCGGAAACAGTTGTTCAGCCTCCTGCCTGTTAGGAATTTAAGCCATACTTTCCTTAATCTCTGGTTTTGATAGTATCTATATTATTTTTATCGACCAACTGATTTTTCAGGATAACTCTGGTTTCTATTTTTTGACCGCTTAAATAGTCATAGGCTGTATTAATCATGGCTTTTCCTAAGAAAAACGGCGGTTCGGCAATCGTAGCATTAATCTTGCCCTCTTTGATACCAGCCAGAGTTTCATCCAGTGCATCGCAGCCAATCATAATGATTTCGTCCTGACGACCGGCCGCCTGAATTGCTTCCAGTGCCCCCAGCAGCATTTCATCGTTAGCGGCATACAAACCGTCAATTTTTTCATTGGCCTGTAAAATATTTTCCATAACCGACATGCCCTGCGAACGGTCAAAATTAGCGGTCTGGCAAGCAACAATTTTAATATCGGGGTTTTCTTTCATAATTGAATTAAAGCCTTCCGACCGATTTTGAGCAACATTGGTGCCCATAATGCCTTGCAGTTCGACGACATTGCCTTTGCCGTTTAAAGCCTTGGCCAAAAACTCACCGGCCATTTTTCCAGATTTAATGGCATCATAGCCGATATGAGCAACAACTTCGCCGCCCTTGGATTCTCTGTCCATGGTAAATACCGGAATCTTCGCATTGTTGCAGGCTTCCACTGCCGCTACAATTGCATCGGAATCGCAAGGATCAATGATCATAACGTCAACTTGCTTGGTAATCAGGTTTTCAATGTCTTTCATTTGGGTAGCAGCATCATCCTGTGCATCAGTTACAAAAATTTCCATGCCCTTTTCTTCCGCCGCTTTTTTGCAGCCCTCAACCACCGTTACAAAAAACGGATTGGTTTGGGTATTCATTGATAATCCCACCTTATACTGCTTATTTTCGGTTTGTGTTTGATTTTGGGTTTGATCTTGCTTTTCCGTTTGTGTCTGCGGCTGGGTTGGTGTCTGTGTCTGTCCGCCGCAGCCAGTCATCGCTGCTCCAATCACCATTGCCAAAACAACTGCCAATATTTTTTTCATAAATTTCCCTCCTATCATTTTTGGCAACAGCTCAGGCAAGCAGATATTTATGTCTGATATGCATCTGAAAAACTCACTCTCCAAGGACATATCAAGCGTAAATATTCATTTGCTTAGCGCCCACACTCGCAGTTCGTTGACATTTCAATGAATTGCGGGCAGCTTACCTTAACTGTTATGATTTGTACCTGTTGTCGCTTCTTCCATTACCACCGTCTTAACCGAAACATCCTTTAACTTCCTGTCAATCAGCACTGCCGCTAAAATTACCGCCCCCTTTACTATTTTCGTTGCATGTGGATTGACGTTCATAAGCGTCAAAATATTATCAATAATACCCATAATCATTGCACCGATAACCGTCGGCAGGACAAATCCCGTTCCGCCGCTCATCGACGTTCCGCCCAGAATAACAGCGGCAATTGCGTCCATTTCAATACCTTCTCCGTTGGTTGACTGGGCCGAACCGAGCCGAGCCGTCAAAATCACACCAGTAATCGCACTTAAAATACCGCTGATAATATATACCAGCCATTCAATCTTCTGCACATTGATGCCCGATAAACGGCTGGCTTCCCGGCTGCCGCCCAGCGCATAAATATAGCGGCCAAACCGGGTATTGGATAAAATAAAGTGCGCAATCGCGTAAACCACAAATAAAATCAAAATCGGAACCGGAATCCCGCCCAGCAAATCGCCCTTGCCGATAAACTTATAGGCATCGGACTTAATCGGAATCGGAGAACCATTGGTATAGACCAAAATGCAGCCCCTGAGCAGCGTCATCATTCCCAAAGTAGCAATAAACGGCGGAATCGAAAACTGAGAAATAATCAGACCATTCACCGCTCCACACAGGATCCCGACAATCAGGGCCAGAACTAGTGCCAGCGCTACATTTCCAGTATCACGCAAAACCCCAGCGGCAATCACTCCAGCCAGTCCCACAATTGAGCCGACCGAAAGGTCAATTCCACCGAGCAGAATAACAAAGGTCATACCACAGCCGACAATTCCGGCCATGGCAATTTGCCGGATGACATTAAAAATATTCCCTATGCTAAAAAAAGCAGGCGAAGCGATTGAAGCAACCAGAGAGATAATAATTAAAATCAAAACCGAACGAAACAAATTGACGATTTCCGTTAATCTTATTTTTCTATTGTCCTTCATCTGCAATCCCTCCCGAAGCATAGGCCAATATCCGCTCCTGTGAAAAATTTGGTCTATCCAGCAGCAAAACCGAGCACCCCTCTCTCATTACCAAAATCCGATCAGACATACCGATCACTTCCGGCAAATCACTGGAAATTAAAAGAATGCTTTTGCCTTCTTTGGTCATCTCATTCATTAATTGATAAATCTCGGCTTTAGCGCCGATATCAACACCTCTGGTCGGCTCCGCCAAAATACAAATCTTGGGCGAACTTTTCAGCACCTTGGCCAGCACCACCTTTTGCTGATTGCCGCCGCTTAAATTACCGGTTTTTTGGCTCATGCCATGACATTTAATCGCCAACTTTTTAATATCGGCCTGAACCGACGTCTTTTCTTTTTTCTTGTCAATGATGCCAGCCTTTAAAAAGTGCCCCAGCCCCAAAGCAATCATTGAACTATTCTCCTTGATATCGCGTTCCAGTACCAGGCCTTCCTGCTTGCGGTCATCGGATACAAAAGCAATTTCGTTTTTCAGCGCCTGCATCGGACTTTGAATCTGAAGCGGTTTCTGATCCAGCCAAATCTCGCCTTTTTCGACCGGTATCGCCCCATAAATCAGCTTGGCCAGTTCAATCATGCCCGCACCCAAAAGTCCGGTAATCCCTAAGATCTCGCCTTCCTGCACCTGAAAAGAAATCCCATGCACCCCCTGCCCGGTCAGATTTTTGACCGCAAAAGCCACCTTTGCGGAATGGGTCTCACGCTCCGGATACAAATGCGTAATATCCTTACCGACCATCAGTGCCACCACCTGATCATAATTGGTTTCTTTGACCGGCAAGGTCTTAATATATTTGCCGTCGCGAAAGACCGTAATCCGGTCGGCGATCTGAAAAATCTCATCCATTCGATGTGAAATATAAATCACCGCAATCCCTTTGGCCTTTAATTCCTGAATCAGTTGGAATAAAATCTCCGTTTCCTCATTGGTCAGGGCTGATGTCGGCTCATCCATAATAATAATCTTAGCGCCGACACTTAAACATTTGGCAATCTCAATCATTTGGGCGGTGGCGACGCTTAAAGCTCGGACCTTGGTTTTGGGATGAACCAGCAAATTTAATTTTTTAAGTTCCCGGGCGGTATCTGCATTCAGCTTTTTTTTATCGATTATTCCCAGTTTTGTAACTGGGTATCTGCCCAAATACATATTTTCCGCCACCGTCATATCGGGAATCATGTTAAATTCCTGATAAATCATAGCAATCCCCAATTTTTCAGCATCTTTGGTTGAAGCAAAACGGATTTCCTTGCCGTCCAGCAAAATCTTACCGGATGTCGGTCTTTCTGCACCAGCAATGATTTTCATCAAAGTGGATTTGCCGGCTCCGTTTTCCCCGCACAAGGCATGGACTTCCCCGGCGCAGACGTCCATTTTTACCTTATCCAGCGCCTTGACCCCCGGAAAGATCTTTACAATGTCCACCAGCTCCAATATCTTATCCGTTTTCATACCTGTCTCCTTTTTAGCGGAAGATTTAATAGGCGCAGCCGCAGCGCAAAATAACATTGGTGTAGCCTGTATATTCGCCGGTCAGAATAATGGCCTTGGCTCCGGCTGACCGGGCTTTCAGTTCGCTGTGCGGAATATAATCGATTTCCGCTTTCGGCAGCAGTTCCAACGCCCGCCGGTGAATCGCCAAACTAGCTTCTCCGTTTTCTTTGGCCTCATTTGCAAAGGTCGCCCCTTCAATTACCAAATATTTGGTGATTGCCTCCAGCACCTCGACATAGCGGGGAGAATCCTTTTTCCAGCCGAGGTCGATCCTTTCCACGCCCCTTGGCACCGGCAGACCAGCATCGCCAATCACCAGCAGATCATTATGTCTTAATTCAGCCAATACCCTGTTTAACTGGGGATGAATAATTTCTGTTTTCAGCATAACTTTCTCCTTTCTCTGACTCTTGTGCTTTTAAAAAATCATCAATTTCCGAACGCAGCGGCATCGAAACGGCCGTACCCAGCTTTTGGACCGACAGTGCCGCCGTCGCCGAGGCAAACTCTACCGCCGCCAGTAATTCTTTTCCTTCCGCCAAAGCAACGGCAAACGCACCGCTGAAAGCATCGCCTGCTCCGGTTGTATCAATCGCCTTTACTTTATACGCCGGGATCAGCTTTTCTACCTGACTGTTTTTGCAATAAGCGCCCCGCTCGCCCAAAGTAATGACTACATTTTTTACACCTCTATCCATAAACCAATCGGCCGCCGCCGCAGCGCCTACCTCATCCTGCACCGAAATTCCGCTTAAAATCTCGGCTTCCACTTCATTCGGCGTTAGATAATCAATCTTTTGATAAAGAGCTTCATCAATTTTTTGAACCGGCGCCGGGTTTAAAATGATTATTGTTTTTTCCTGAACAGCCAGCTCTATCATTTTTTCGATCGACAATAAATTGGTTTCCAGCTGAAGCAGCAAATAATCGCTTTCCTGCGCCAAATCCCGAAGCGACTCCACTTCTTCGGCCGTGATATGATCACATGCGCCCGGCACAACCATAATCGAATTCTGGCTGGTATTTTCATCCACCAAAATCAGCGCCGCTCCGCTTGGCTCTGCGGTTGAAATCAACACTCTGGATATATCCATTTTTAAATCATTCATTGTTTTCAGCGCCAATTCGCCGAAGGCGTCCTTTTTGACCTTGGTTACCAGCTGCACCCGGCCGCCCGCCTTAAAAGCTGCAACGCCCTGATTAAACCCCTTTCCGCCTGCTCCCATTTGAAACATACTGCCTTTAATCGTTTCGCCCGGCACCGGCAAATGATCTCCTCTGGCCATTAAATCCGCAACATAACTGCCAAAAACTAAGATTTTACCATTCACTGTCTTTTCTCCTCCTGATTTTCTCTTCCTTCAAAAATATGTAAGCGTTTCCATGTTTGGTTAAAATACTTTCTTGGTCTTTTCTTTTAACTTTTTTATTCATTCCGTTTTCCACACGGCATAGCTCATAATTTAATTTTTTATACCTATTTTTTCCGAGCCTCGTAAAATCAGTTGATAGGGAATGGTCAACCTTTTTACCTCACGCCCGGTCAAAGCTTTTTCTTCCCGCAGCGCCGCCATTTTCTCCAGTAAAATATCCATGACCAGCTTTCCCTGCAAATTAACATCCCGGTCAATAATCGACAGCGGATAGCCAATCAGTTTTAAAACCTCAATCTCATCAAAGCCCACCAGCGAAATCTGCTGTCCGATCTGCTGTCCGGTTTCGTTTAAATAATTCAGGCACCCCAAGGTCATTAAATTATTTGAAGTGAAAATAGCTGTCGGCGGCACGGGCAGGCTTAACAGTTGCTTTGCTCCTTCATAACCGCTTTGAATCTTAAAATCGCCTTTGACCACGTAATCCGGCCGGTACTCCAGTCTATAATCCCGCACGGCCTTGGTATAGCCGTCCAGCCTCTCCTTGCCCGGCTTAGAACTAATCGGGCCAGTAATGATGCCGATTTTTTGATGCCCGGCCTGAATCAAGGCCTCCACTCCGGCATAAGCACCGAGCAGATTATCCATAAAAACGCCGTCTAAATTGCCGCCCAGTAAATCACGGTCAACCAGCACCACCGGAATATTCTTTTTCTCTAACTGAATCAAAAGCTGACGGCTGATTTCATCATCCTCGGCCACCGGCGCCATAACCAAACCGCTGACCCGCTGCTGTTCAATCAGGTTAATCAAGCGATGCTCTTTTTCCTGCTGTTCATCACTAGTCAAAAACAGCAAATGATAACCGCTGCCCTGAATTTCTTCGGCCAAAGCCACAATAATCTTGGAAAAAAAAGGATTTTCAATATCCGGCACAATCACGCCGATGTTTCCCGTTTGACTGCGGCTCAGGCTTCTGGCAATGGCACTGGGCACAAAATTATTTTCAGCCACGATTTTTAATATTTTCTGTTTTGTTTCCGATTTGACATAACCAGAATCATTCATTGCTCTGGACACCGTGGCAATCGAAGTTCCTGCTTGTTTGGCAATATCCTGTATATTCATCGTCTTTTAACTATCCTTCTATATGTAAACGCTTACAGTTTTATCTTACTCCTTATTTTCTTTGTTGTAAATGAATAAAATATATAATTTTAAAAATATTTTTTATCTATTTTGCTGTTATTTATTGTTTTTTTATTAAGCAAATTTACTATTTTCGCTTTTAGTCCTATTTCTTTTCAAATAAGAATCCCGCACCCAACCGGCTTGCAGTTTGGTGCGGGATTCTTATCATTTTTATATTTTCATCTCTTTTCCTGCTTGCCGGATGCTGCTATGCAGCCTCCAGTTCGGCGGGAATTTAGTCCTTAATTCTGCTTTCCTATTCGAGTTACTAATAAGGAGGAACTGTCACATTTTTATTCCTTTTCAAATTTTCCTTATATAAATCACTCAACTCTCCCACAGTCTTTTTTGACTCTATCCCGCTCAAAGAGCAAATGCCCTAATCGAAACGCTTTGTGTTTCCGGGCGGGCGGTCTGCCTAAAAAAGACAGTTCTGTCAAACATGGGCAAATTGAGTAAATCATTATTTAGTCAACTTGCCATCAATCCGCTCTGTTGCCCTTACATAAACAGCTTATACGCCACAAAGGCAATGGCAAGGAGCAGCGTTACCAGCGGAATTTCCCGCCAGCGCCGAGTTGTCAGCTTTAAAAGAACATACGCTACAACTCCAAAAATAATCCCCTCGGAAATCGAATAGCTCAGCGGCATCATAATAATCGCCAAAAAGGCCGGAATCGCTTCGGTAAAATCGGTTAAATTCAGTTCCCGTACCGGCTCAATCATAAAAAGGCCAACCATAATCAGAGCCGGAGCCGTTGCCGCCGACGGAATCATAATAAAGAGCGGCGATAAAAGCAGAGAAACCGCAAATAGCAGCGCCGTAAAGAAAGAAGTCAGACCCGTTCGTCCGCCCTCGGCCACTCCGGCCGCCGACTCAACAAAAGTCGTCACCGTCGACGTTCCCAGCGCCGCTCCGACCGTGGTGGCAATTGCATCCGCCAGCAGCGCCTGTTTGGCTCTGGGCACATTGCCGTTTTGATCCAGCATTTTGGCCTTGGTTGATACGCCAACCAAAGTGCCGACCGTATCAAAAATATCAACAAACAAAAATGTCAGCATCACCACAAACATTTCACCGCTGAAAACATTTTTCCAGTCAAAGTCAAAGAAATACGGCGCACTCGGTAAAGAGATTATTTTCTCCGGCAGCTGCGTCAGTCCCATCGGAATTCCGATGATCGTTGTAATAAGAATAGAAAAGAATAAAGCGCCTTTGACCTTTAAGCACAGCAAAATTCCGGTAATTAAAAGCCCCATCAGCGCCAGCAGCGCCGCCGGCTGCTTCAAATCGCCCAGCACTAAAGGCGTTGCTCCATTGACCACAATTCCGGCATTGCTTAACCCAATAAAAGCAATAAACAGACCAATCCCCACGGAAACCGCTTTTTTAATATTAACCGGAATCGATTTAATAATCGCTTCCCGCACATTAAAGGCCGACAACAGCAGGAAAATGATACCCTCCATAAAAACCGCCGTCAGCGCAAATTGAAAAGACTTTTGCCGAGCCAGCACCACGGAAAAAACAAAAAAAGCATTTAAGCCCATTCCCGGCGCTAAAGCAAAGGGAAGTTTAGCCAAAAACGCCATAATCAGCGTACCAATCAGCGCCGATAAGGCCGTAGCCGTAAAGACCTTACCAAAATCCATGCCAGTCGCTCCATCCTGCGCCAGCATCAAAGGATTGACAATCAAGATATACGCCATTGTCATAAAAGTAGTAAATCCGGCAATGGCCTCCTGCCGAATATTCGTTGAATTTTCTTTCAGCTTAAAATATCTTTCAAAAAAAGCTGTCATTTCATTTCCTCCTTAAAGCACCAATAAAAAAGTCTTTCAACTTTTCCAAACTCGCCCGCCCGGCTCTTTCCGGCCGACATTGCATCCTGAATCGGAAAATTGAAAAAGTATGTCATCACTTTTTTTATTATACCAAAAGAGGAATAAAAAGTAAATGTTTTTTTATTTTTTGTTTATAATGTTCGATTTTCTTGCAGCCCAGACAAGCAGATATTTCTGTATCCAAATTGCGAGAAACCATTTTTGGGGGCAAAAAACCGGCACTTTAAAACAATGAGTCTCCAGTCCTGCAATCGCGATACTGGAGGCCTCAATTATCTGTTTGATCCGACCGAAAAGCTTGCTAAACCTCACTTCACTTCTTCAAAAATATGCTTTTTCCCCTCATAAACAACCAAAATCCGATTACCCAAGTACCATTGTCCTTCACAGTCGCCGAAATTGGTCTGCCCGTTTTTCATCGGTATTTCACCGGCCGCTACTGCCATGCCAGCACTGAAATCCATTGTCCCGCAGCCATATAAATAAGAAAACTGACCGGTATCCAGATACAGCTTATCATTCAGCCGGAGTTTCTTAACCGGTTCAACCGCCGCCGATTCCCGCCCATGATCCTGATAGGCACGGATTGTCAAATTATTTTTTTCTACATAACGGTCAATAAAGATTTTACGAACATAAGCAATATCGGTCTGGCCGGTATAATCATGCTCCTGATAATGTGCCTCCAGCGAAGGATACACGCTGCCGTTTGCCTCTGCGCACAGCGCCCGAATATCCTGACTGCTGCTGACTTGCTCAAACGCCGTCACCGTATAAGCGCTGCCGTCCTTTTTCAGCCGAAATCTGCCCGGCATTTCGCTGCCGCTCTGCAAAAGCAGCGTTTCTGCCTGCAACCGGTAACGGAACAGCCAAAAATTACCGAAAACCTGAACCTCATCGCCGGATTCGTCAACGTAAAAAACCACCGGCACCGGAATAGTGACCTCCCCCTCATTTTCCAAATCGCCGGATTCCTTTAGCAAATACCGGCAAATAGCATCCACATAAGGATCCGTTCCGTCATAGCGGTACGGCGGCAGCCCAGCCGTCGTTTTTGCCGCCGGTGCTTGCCCGCTGTCCCGTCCTGCCGCAAAATCCCGATTAACCCCCAAAAAGCTGGGCAGACCATCGGCATCTGCTATCATATAAAGATAGGGACGATTAACAAAAATCTCAACCATTTCCGGCTTCTCGGGTTCTAAGGCTGCTCCTTCACAAACATCCACCACGGTATAGGCCGCCGCTTCAACTCCGGCTTTTTTTACTTCAATCTTACTTTCCTGAAAAATTCTGTCCACAAAGCTCTCAATTTCACGACCGTCCTTTGTCTTTCCCGCCAGATTGACATAACCGATGTTCGGCCGACCGATTTCGGCATAGCCCAGTTTTTCCAGCACTGGCACAAGTTCAATTCGGCTGCTCTTTGTAAAATCAGGCATATGCAGAATCACCCGCTTTTCCGACCAGTTCCGGTTGACCGCTGCTTCCGGCAGCACGTCGCCTTGCAGCAGGGCATCGACCGTTTCCCCTTCCTGCGGCAGCATCACCAGCAGATAGCCGCTTTTTAGCGGTACCCGCACCGCCTGATACCGGTCGGTAAAGCAGCACTCCATCTTCGTCGGCTTTGAACACAAAAACGGCACTTTTTGCTCCCGGCCATCCGCTCCGTAAAAAACATCCTCTGCCGGTTCCGAGAAAAAATCATCTGCCCAAGCCGCCTTGATATAGGTCGTGCCAATCAGCCGGCAAAAAAGGCCGACCTTGTCCTGAAAATCTTCGGCCTTGACCTGATCCTTTAAAAAGCCCTTGGTCCACAGGTTAATCCAGTCCATTTGCAGCTGCGCCGCATCTTTCGCCGCAAAGTCAATTCGATAAATATCCGAGGTCAGATTTTTTTGCAAAAATGGCAAGTTCGGCTGATAGTCCTTGCTCAGCCAAATGGAACTGGCCGTTAAATAACCCTGCGCCTGAAAATGTTTCATCAAAAGCTCCGTCCAGTATTCCTTCGGCACATTTTCCCGCAGCAGCCGAATCAAATCCGCTTGCGGCGCACTGCCGTCCTCTAAGGCATAGGACAGTTCGCTTAAAGGCAAATAAGCCGACAGCGGCGAATAAATCCAATTTCCCTGACCAGCAATCTCCCGGAAGGTTTGATTGGCAAACTGCCAGTAATCCCGGTAAAATTTCCGGTAGTCCTCATGCTGCGTCAGAGTTTGCTCCGACTTTCCCTGGGCTTGAAGTTTCGTTTGATTTTCCGGCAAGGTATAATCAATCAATTCCTGCCTGCGAATCACAGCTTCTTTTGCCATTCCCGCCGGCGTTTGAGCCAGCCCTGTACAACCGGTTACTATCAACACTGCCGCCAAAACAAAAGCTATTTTCTTCATAATCCGTCCTCCCTTGTCTGCTGCTGTTTATTCTTTGCTCAACTTTCCCATAGTCTTTTTTGACTCTATCCCGCTCGGAGCGCGGGTGCATGGACTCACTCTCGCGATTTGCTTTGCAAATCGCATTCCGTTCCTGTCCATGCAACGAGTCTAAAAAAGACTGTTCTAGCGAACATGGGAAAGTTAAGTTCTTCATCTCTACTTTTAAAGCGTCGCCAAAGTCAGATTTAGTTTCAAAAAACAAAGAAATTTTTAAAAGGCTTATTCTTTTGATAAAATTGAATTTTGAGCAAAAAAGGAAGTATCGGTGTTGCTTTTACTTCCTCTTAGTAGTTTTATTTAACTGTGTTGATTCAACAAACTGGGATTTGTCAAGTAATCAGATTTAAAAAATATAAATATTTTTTAATCTTATAATCATTGTAACTCTAATTTTTGAATAAATTACATAAATCACAATTGTATTTTGTTTTTAACGTTTCTTCTGATGAAAGTTGTGAAAACAAATAATTTAGGACTTCCTCTGTAAAATCACGTAATATCCAAATATGATATTTTTTTAAACAAGAAATGTCATTTTTTAAATTTTCCCCAAAATATTTTTTATCATTATGAACAAGAATGGAATCACGTCTAGTTATAAGGGTTTTAATTGTATGCGAAATAAATTTATCATTCGTTATTTTTTCTTGAAATTCATTTAATTTATTCAATGTGTCATTATTTGACGGAAATAAGTGGATATTCTTTTTACATTTTTCTATTAAATTGGGAATGGTTTTAGCTTGTTCTGACTTATCATATAATTTTATAAGAGCTAGCATATAACTGTCTACTAATGCACAGCTTATAACTAGTGCAAAATTAGGTGCAGATTCAAGTTTTTTTTCATATTTATCAACATCTTCACTTACCTTTATTAAATCTTTCATGTATACTAACTGCATAAAGTATCCATTTATCTCTTCAAGAAGATCCTTTTTCATTTTTTCTTTTTGAGTCACTATTATCCCTCCTTTTTTATCATAATGAAAGGTTATTTTTCACCCTCAAATTCAAATTTGTCGGCTGGTTATCTGTTTCATCATATCACTAAAATAGTAAGAAATCTTCTTCTTAATTCTATAACCCCGGTTGCCTGATAATCAATAATTCAACTTTCCCCTGATCGAAGTGCTGCGCACTTCTGCCCGGGCGAGCAATCTGCCTAAAAAAGGCTGTTCTAATTTTGTAGACTATGGGAAAGTTAAGTCAATAATTATCTTCGGTCGGATTCAGTTTCAGGTTCGGGTTAGCAGGTGTTGGCGAAGTTGGCGGAGTTGTCACATTCGGCGGGGTCGGACTTAGACCATTATTCGGCTGCTCGGTTTCATTGCTGCCGATTCGGATCAAATCCGGGAAAGCATAATTTACGTTTTTGCCGTTATTTTCCACGGTAATCGCCTGATTTTTGGAATAATATCCCTCCTTGCGGATGCTAAGCGTATGCTCGCCCGGCGTAATCGCCGTTCTGACCGGAATCACACCCACTCTGGCTCCGTCAATATACAGCTCAGCCCCCAGTGGCGTTTGCACGTCCAAATACTGCGGCTCCACCTTCATGTCAATTTTTACCTGCATAACCACTTGATTGACCGTCAGAGTGCTTTCCCACGGCACATAGCCCTCTTTTTCCGCCTTTAATTTATGCTGGCCAAAATCGAGCGTAACCTCAGCATTGGCCAAGGCTTGCTTCTCCTCATCAATATAAAGCGTCACTCCGTCCTGCACCGTGCTGAAAGTAACCTTGCCCACCTTAGGCTTAAACTCGCCAAGGTCAATCACCGCCTCTTTGCCTTCTTCGATAAAGACATCATTGGCATAGGGATTCATGGTGTCTTTGGAAATGATAATCCGCTTCACCCCAGCCGACAGTTCAATCCGCATATCCTTTTCAATCGTCCGAATATCACGATTGCCGATTTCAATCGTTCCGCCAGTAAAGGCATCGGCATTTTTCAGTATCAAAAAACCGTGCCCGGCCGTTACTTCAACCGACCAGACTTCTTTTTTATAGCCGCGGACAATCACCTCGTCCGAAGCCGATACCTCAGCCAAGGGAATGGCTTTTCCATTTTTAAGCACCATTAAAAAATCAGGATCAAAAGTGTATTCATCGCTGCCAA
>CAUUKX010000049.1:0-15241 GCA_963545585.1 uncultured Lachnospiraceae bacterium | reverse complement strand
TTTAACAGAAAAAGCAAATTTTTTCAATCCTTAGATATTGGGATTTTACAAAAAAGAGGCGGCTGCATTTTAAGAGTTTTACACAAGTTATAGGATGGTATGAAATGCCACTACATCTTGTGCACAATCTCTATTTTGCAGCAGCCCCTTTTAACAGACGAAATCTATCATTTGCTTGGGCAGCAGTTTTTCTAAGCCTTTTTTTCCTGTTCGATATAGTCCAGTATTTTTTTCATTTCCAGATACTGACCATAGTCTTTGACATTTAACAGCGTTTGCACGGCCGAAGTCAACATTCCGAGCCAGTTTTTCTTAACTGTCATTTTTTCTTCTGGCGTGGGTTCTGAAAAACTGCCATGTTTTGCTATATCGTTCATAACAGAACAAACCCAAAGTTGCAAACTAGACCCGCCTTTAGGAACAGGAATCCCATCTCGCCGCATACAAGCGTCCAGATAGCAGCAATAAGCCTCCTTTTCCACTTCCGTACAGTTAGAAAGGTCAACCTTGGTCGGGTCAATCAGCAAACCGGTATCGCCGACCCGCATAACGGGCTTTTCGGCCGTAGAAGTTTTATCAAAGGTGATAGCCCCTGCACTAGAAGAAACCGGCAAAGCCCCCTTTTGCCAGCGTGGCCGATGGTCAAATTGTTCTGTGCTTGTTTTCTGATGATTCGTGCTGCTTTCTGTACCCTCGACGTTTTCTTTGGATAAAAAAGCGGATTGTTTTGGGGTGGGCTGGTTGACGGCTCGAGCCGTCAAGGCGGTCATATTTCGGGAATAAGGAGTAATATTCATAGAGGAAATCCTTTCTAAGCCTTTTTTTCCTTTTCAATATAGTCCAGTATTTTTTTCATTTCCAGATACTGACCATAGTCTTTGACATTTAACAGCGTTTGCACGGCCGAAGTCAACATTCCGAGCCAGTTTTTCTTAACTGTCATTTTTTCTTCTGGCGTGGGTTCTGAAAAACTGCCATGTTTTGCTATATCGTTCATAACAGAACAAACCCAAAGTTGCAAACTAGACCCGCCTTTAGGAACAGGAATCCCATCTCGCCGCATACAAGCGTCCAGATAGCAGCAATAAGCCTCCTTTTCCACTTCCGTACAGTTAGAAAGGTCAACCTTGGTCGGGTCAATCAGCAAACCGGTATCGCCGACCCGCATAACGGGCTTTTCGGCCGTAGAAGTTTTATCAAAGGTGATAGCCCCTGCACTAGAAGAAACCGGCAAAGCCCCCTTTTGCCAGCGTGGCCGATGGTCAAATTGTTCTGTGCTTGTTTTCTGATGATTCGTGCTGCTTTCTGTACCCTCGACGTTTTCTTTGGATAAAAAAGCGGATTGTTTTGGGGTGGGCTGGTTGACGGTTCGAGCCGTCAAGGCGGTCATATTCCGGGAATAAGGAGTAATATTCATAGAGGAAATCCTTTCTAATATTTAACAGGAATAATTTTTTTGTCATAGAAAGTATTCCATGTTATACCGCAGTAAGCTTGGGCAGTTACCGTAAGTGTCCGATCTTTATAATCGGTGTAAAAACCGTTTTCTTCATTTCCATAAACTCGAATATTAGTTTTGAAAAGATAAACCTTTCCAATTCCGATGTTTCCATCCCAAATATATTCTTCTGCAATAAGCGGACAAGGAAAACCGCTGACTTCAACAAGAGGATTGCGGGCAGTACCTATTGCAGTTAGACCGACAAGAAGATATCGAGGTTCTTCACTTAATATGTAAAAATCGTCATGGATGGTTAGCCTAGTCAATTTCGGCGCAGGCATAGCCGAAACAGTTACATGCCCAAGAGAAGCAAATAAAGTCAGTACCAGAACAAATGCTAAAAAAGTCTTTTTTGTCATTTTCATAAGAAACCTCCTCGAAACTTTCAATTGTTATTTTTTCCACATATAATATCGGCTGCAAAAAAGAAAAACAGTATTGATAAAAAGCAATAAGAAATGGATATAAATTCATATAGAATCAACAAAAAAATAGAATTGCAATAAGAAAATATTTAATAGAATCAATAAATGATTTTCGGTTTTGCTGTTCGGTGTTTCCCGGTTAGTTATCTTTGCTCCAGCGGCACTGAAAAAATCAGCGCATATTCCTATTTTCATCTGCTGTTTGGCCGACCTTTCCCGATATTTTTCTGGCAATACGAATTAGTTTGTGATATACTGAAAAAAAATTATAATTTAAGAAAGCTTTCCGGTCGTATCGTGTATAAATCCCCGCTTGCCTGAAGAGACCGGAAAAGAGCTGCAGTTCAGGCAACCAAGCAAAAGGAGAACAGGATTATGAAGATGGATTTGGTAAAGGATATTTTTTTAGAGCCGGAAAAGTATATTGACCGGGAAGTAACCATCGGAGGCTGGGTGCGCAGCATTCGGGCCAATAATAACTTTGGTTTTGTCGTCTTAAACGACGGTACCACCTTGCAGACAATTCAGATTGTAGTCGGTGGACAGCTTTCTAATTATCAGGAGATTACCCGGCAAAACGTCGGCGCAGCTCTTATTGTTACCGGCAAACTGGTAGCTACCCCAGAAGCGAAGCAGCCCTTCGAGGTACAGGCAGCAAGCGCCTTGGTGGAAGGCGAGTCTACGCCGGATTATCCTTTGCAGAAAAAGCGGCATAGCTTTGAGTTTTTAAGAAGCTTAGAGCATTTGCGGATGCGAACCAATACCTTTATGGCAGTTTTTCGGGTGCGTTCGCTGATGGCTTTTGCCATTCATAAGTTTTTCATGGAGCGGGGCTTTGTTTATGTTCATACGCCAATCATCACCGGGAGTGATGCCGAAGGAGCAGGCGATATGTTCCGGGTTACGACCCTGCCGATGGATAATCCGCCGATGGAAAATGGCAAGGTTAATATGAAAGAGGACTTTTTCGGTAAGCCCGTTAATTTGACGGTCAGCGGTCAGTTAAATGTGGAGCCTTATGCGCAGGCCTTCCGCAATGTTTATACCTTTGGCCCGACTTTCCGGGCCGAGCGCTCCAACACCACCCGGCATGCCGCCGAGTTTTGGATGATTGAGCCGGAAATGGCATTTGCCGATTTAAACGACAATATGGAAACAGCGGAGGCAATGATTAAGTTTATTATCCGCAATTTACTGGCAAATGCGCCGGAGGAAATGAAGTTCTTCAATGAATATGTTGATAAAGGACTGTTAGAAAGGCTGAATTTAGTAGCTGACAGCGAGTTTGGGCATGTTACCTATACTGAGGCGGTTAAGCTGTTGCAGGAAAGCAAAGAAAGCTTTGAATATCCGGTTTATTGGGGTTGTGATTTGCAGACCGAGCATGAGCGTTATTTGACGGAAAAGATTTTTAAGCGGCCAGTGTTTGTAACGGATTATCCGAAAGAAATTAAGGCCTTTTACATGAAGCTAAATGACGACGGCAAAACCGTAGCCGCAGCAGATTTACTGGTTCCGGCCATTGGCGAGATTATCGGCGGCAGCCAGAGAGAGGACGATTATGACGAACTGCTGCGCCGGATTCGGGAAAAGGGCTTAAATGAGGAAGAATACGGCTGGTATTTAGAACTGCGCAAATACGGCAGCACGCGCCATGCTGGTTATGGCCTTGGCTTTGAGCGGATGCTGATGTATGTAACTGGCATGAGCAATATCAGGGATGTAATCCCCTATCCGCGGACAACCGGCTATTGCCTGTAAATCATGAAAGAAGAGCAGAAAAAGAGGAAAAGAAAATGAACAAAGAACCGGAAAATATAACGGAAAAGCAAACTCCGGCGGCGACATCAAAGCGCCCGGCAAAAGCGGCTCGGATTGCCCTATATGCGGCAGCGGGTCTTATTTTGCTGTTTGGGTTATTTGTTTCTGTTTTGCAGTTTAATACCTTTCCGGTCAAAGAGCAAACCGGCCGAGGACTAAGCGATTATTTTGCCGAAAATGACGCACTCAGCCGGCTTTCTGCGGGGGAGCAGGGCTTTGCTTTGCAAATCCCGCTGGCACGGATTGATGAAGAACTGACGCGGCAAGCGCTGACCACGGAAAAAAATGTGTATAATTTGGAATTTGACGTGGCGGCGGGCAAAGCCATGATTAATTATAAAGTACAGGGATTTTATATTCCTGTGCTTTATTCGCTTGTACCGGCGGAGGACGAGGCGCTCATTACCTACCGGCTGCAGCCGAAAGCATTGGGAAAGTTGGGTTTGCCTTTGCCGGGGGGCTTGTTTAAGGTTTTAAACCTGATGCTGCAAACATCGCTGCCGAAAGGCCTTCCGGTTCCGGATACAGATTTTCAGCGCTATGGCTGGGAGTGCAGCGGCTGGCGGCAGGAGGAAACGGCAGTTACGGCTTTGCTGGGGCTGGCGGCGCAGGGTTTGGATGAAATTCTGATGGAGCTGAAAAGCCTGCCGGAAAATGAGGTCAAATATATTTTTGAAACCGGCAGCGCAAGGCAGAAAAAATTAGTGAGCCTTTTAGCTTCTTATCCTGCTTCGGCGGCTGAATTGAGAAAGGATTTGGCGGCTTCTTATTTTGCACCGGATTCTTTGTTTAAAGAACTTTTGCTGCTGATGAACGCAGAACTTTTAGAAAAGACCTTTGCCCGCTATCCTTTCCTGGCGGGTAAATATTCGGCAGATAAGCTGCTGGAAGAGCGGAGCGATTTAATTGCGCAGTCAATCAGCCGCTATGGCCGGGAGCTTCTCAAGACAGCATATGCTTGGATGGAAACCTCCGGCGGGGAGTTTTATAATAGCGGTTATCCTTTCCTGAAAAAAAGTTTGCGGACGATAAGTGTGGCCGATGTGATTACGGCATGGAATCTGCCGATTTCTGAAAGCATCAGCCGCCGCCTGCATTTTGGGCTGGATATGGCGGATAAGAAATTAGCAGTGCTTTATATGGTTGATGCCGCCAGTTATATTGTCATCAAGGAAGACAGTTACTTTGTGGCCGATGAGCAAACCTACAAGGCCCGCTATCAAAGGGATGTCCCTCCGGCTGGAGAACTGACGCGGGACAGTGCGGTTTGGCAGGCGATTTGTGATAAGCTCAAAGGGAGCTTTAAAACCGAGGAATTGTTTATCCGCTATATGAAAGATGATGGCAAAGATGCCTTTGTTTTGCTGTCTTTTCTGGAAAAGCCGCAGGATGTGCAGGCGGTTGCTTTTTCCAAAATCAATGGTCAATGGCTGCCGACGGCCAGCAATTTTAAAAACATTCAGGAACTGCAGGCACAGGATGCCGCCTTTAATTTGAACCTGTATACCGACAGTTATGAGGAGCCAAAGCTGATTTATATTGATGCCGATGCTTTGGAAAATATTGAAGAGGAGTTGTCTTACGCCGGGAAACTGCCGGCCGGAGTCAAGCCGGTTTATTATTCCTATAAGGATAAGTATATTTATCTCAAGCTTTCGGACGGAGCGGAATATTTAATGACCACTTACCATCAGTACTTGGATAAGATTTATACGCGGGAAAAAGCCTTGACATTGTTCGGCGAGATGCTGCCGCAGATTATTCTTTTGCAGGAGCCGCCGGCGGAGACGGCTGTGCCGGATAAGCCGGATAAGGAAAGCGAGGAAAGCCCTAAATAAAGCGAGTAGGTAGATTTATGCAATGATTTAGACTGTGCGTGTGTGCGTGGACGAAAAATCAAAATCGACAGGCTGTATGAAAAGAGGATGGGAAACCGGTATCGCCAGCGGAACTTTGTGCCAATGGGAATGGCTGCGTATTTTAATAGGAAGAAAAGCAACGAAGGAGGACTTTATCAATGAAAAAAAGAATTGGTATTTTAACCAGTGGTGGGGACTGTCCGGGACTGAACGCAACGATTCGCGGCGTGGCTAAGGCGGCGTATGGATTGATGGACTGTACGATTATCGGCATTGAAAACGGCTATAAAGGTTTGATAGAAGGCAAGTGGCGGGAGATGACGCCTCGGGATTTTTCCGGGCTGTTGACGCTGGGTGGCACGTTTTTGGGTACGGCCAGAACCCCTTTTAAAAAAATGCGGGTGATTGAAGAGGATGGAGTGGATAAAGTCAAGGCGATGGTGAAAAATTACCGGAAATTAAAGTTAGATTGTTTAGTAATTTTGGGAGGCAAGGGAACGCATAAAAATGCTAACTTGCTGGCAGAAGAAGGATTACATGTAATCGGTCTGCCCAAAACGATTGACAATGATATTTATGGTACGGACGTAACCTTTGGCTTTCAGTCGGCGGTTGATATTGCGACCGAGGTGATTGACCGGATTCATACGACAGCCGATTCGCATGACCGGGTGATGGTGATTGAGATTATGGGCAATAAAGTCGGCTGGCTGACACTGCATGCCGGGATGGCCGGCGGGGCGGATGTGATTTTGCTGCCGGAAATTCCTTACAGCATTGAATCGGTGATTGCAGCAATTGAAAAAAGAACCAGAAAGGGTAAGGATTTTACGATTATCGCAGTAGCCGAGGGCGCAAAAACCAAGCAGGAAGCGGCCATGCCACAAGAGGAGTTTGAAGCCTATCGGAGAACTTGGGGGTATCCGTCAGTTGCCTATTTTCTGATGGATGAACTGAATAAAAAGAGCCGGTTTGAAACCAGAGCCTGTGTGCCGGGGCATCAGCAAAGAGGCGGCTCACCCGCACCCTATGACCGGGTGCTGTCAACCAATATCGGCGCCTATGCCGCTAAGCTGATTAAAGAGGGAACTTACGGCGTAACGGTGTCGGTTCGCAATAACGAATATGTTGCTACCCCGCTGCAGGAAATAGCGGGCAAAACCAAGAGTGTGGATCCAGATTCAACGATTGTGCGCAATGCCAGATTGATTGGGATTAAGTTTGGAGATGAGTAGATGAAAGGAGTAGCTGATACCTTATTTATTCCGCTGACGGCGCGGATTTATGTGTCGAAACGTTTTCCGGAGTATTTTTATGACCGGGCAGCGCTGTCTTTGCAGGAGCATTTGCCGGATGATAGGATTGAAAAAACTTCAACCGAATATATGATGATGGCATCGGTAGCCAGATGTTATAATTTGGATCAAATGGCTGAGGATTTTATCCGCCGGGCAGCCGGGCCGTGCAATATCATCAATTTGGGTGCAGGGCTGGAAACGGCTTATTTTCGGATAAAAAGTGAGACAGCTGTTTTTTATGAAATTGATTTGCCCGAGGTGATTGCCAGCCGCCGGCAGGTGTTGGGTGAGCAGGCAAGAGAAGTACTGATGGGCGGTGATTTGTTTCGACCCAAGGAGTGGACAAAAGGAATGGATACTAATTTGCCCAGCCTTTTGATTGTGGCCGGAGTATTTCAGTATTTTCATAAGGCCGATATTCTGCGGCTGATGGGGGAGCTGAAAGCGCTGTTCCCGCAGGGCGAGTTGATTTTTGATGCAGCCAATCAAACCGGACTGCGCTATGCCAACCGCTATGTCAAAAGAACCGGCAATACTTCGGCGGAGATGTATTTTTATGTCAACAGCGGCCATCAGTTCGGTGAAGAAGCAAACCTCCAGCTGATTGCCGAGCGCCCGTTTTTTACTGCGGCCAGACAGCAGTTAAAGCATAAACTTCGCCTTTTTACCCGGATTGCCATGGCGGTAACCGATTACACCGGCCGGGCGCAGATTTTTCATTATCGGCTGGGGTAGAGGAACAAAGGGTGAAATCAATAAAAATATATTGGAAAGGAGCGTATGATGGAGAATGTAAATGTTACCATTGAGATGGATAAAGAAATGAAGCAGCAGGCAGACGAGTTATTTCAAGATTTAGGTTTAAATTTATCTAGCGCTGTCATCATTTTTATAAAACAGGCGCTCAGAGAACAGGCGATTCCTTTTGTAGTATCAAAAAATATGCCTAATGCAGAAACAATAGAAGCGATTGAAGAAACAAGAAGTATGTATAATGTCCCTAATAAAAAAACGTATACTACGTTTCGAGATTTTATGAAAGAGATGGAAAATGAAGAAATATAAAATTTTTCCGTCAAATAAATTTAAAAAAGATTATAAATTAGCTGAAAAGCGAGGATATGATTTAAACCTGCTCGAGAGGGTGGTTACGATGATTTCCGAGGGCAAAATATTGGATAAGAAACATAAAGACCATACCTTATCAGGAAAATACGAAGGCTGTAGGGAATGTCATATTACTCCGGATTGGCTTCTGATTTATGAATTAAGGGAAGAAGAACTGATATTGTATTTAATGCGGACAGGTACGCATAGCGATTTATTTGTATGAGCAAAAGCCGCAAGAATGTTAGGAATTTAATATTTTTAGCGGCTTTCTTATCGGTGTTTGCGTTAAGCAAATAGGCATTTATGTTTGATACTGCCTGTGAAAGCGAGCTTTCCCGAGCAGTATCAAACATAAACACCTGCTTGTCTGAACTTATTGCATGTATCTCCGTTTGCGGATGTCGCTGCCGAAGAAGAGCAGCGGCTCGTATTCGCCTAAAATCCGAGAGGTGATGCGCTCAGAGTAAACCTGAGACAACTGACGGATGGAGAGATTGGTGGAAATAACTGTACATTTTTGCTCGTTAATCCGCCGGTTGATGGTTTGAAAAAGGTCAGACTGGGTTACGCTGGAAATCACTTCTGTCCCCAAATCATCTAAAATCAGCAAATCACAGTCATATAAGGATTCCAAAAAGTCGTAATCAACCGTTTCCTCGCCGTGGTGGAAATGATATTTTTCAAAAAAGCCGAAAAATTCGGGAGCAGACAAATAAATTACAGAAAAGCCCTTGTCTAAAACTTCTTTGGCAATGCAGCTGCATAAAAAACTCTTGCCGAGGCCGGAAGGGCCGTGCAGCAGAAGATTGCGGTTTCCTACCCCGAAGTCAGTGGCGAACCGGCGGCAGGCGTCAAGAATCGTCTGCATATTCTCCTGCGGACTGATGCCGTATTCCGGGTCGACTATATCATCATAAACGGCAAAGGAAAAGGCCGCAAAGTTATGGCGCTTTAGGGTCAGGATTAAATTCGACTGCTGGTAGGCTCGCTGGATAAAGGCTTTTTTCAGGCAGGCACAGGCGCTTTGATCTGGTAAAAAGCCGGTATCCCGGCAGTCGGAACAATCATAAACCGATTCCATAAAATCGGCTGGCAGCGCCTGCGTCTGCAAAAGAGCAGCCGTGCGGTCAGCGGTTTGGCGCTGTAGGGCGGCTAATTCTTCGGCAAATTCGGCTTTTTTTT
Source organism: uncultured Lachnospiraceae bacterium (assembly GCA_963545585.1). GTDB lineage: Bacteria > Bacillota > Clostridia > Lachnospirales > Vallitaleaceae > W11650. The sequence continues at coordinate 6,045 of CAUUKX010000049.1, read as the reverse complement.
GAGGGGAATCCATTGTTTCCTGAACCAGTGCGGCCGTTCGCTCGGCTAACTGGCGGCGTAAGGATGCTATTTCCGGCAGTTCTTTCTGGATTTGCTCATGGCGTTGATCCATGATGCGCTGATTGCGCTGCCGCCGTTCGGCCAGTTCCTTTAGGGCTTCCTGTAAATATTTTTCGCGTAAGTTCATTGTTCCGACTCCTTTTTCTGAATCCGCATAGCGAGAGCTTTCTTTTCGATTGCGTCATAATCTTCGCGGCGCTGAGTATAGTTGTTAAAAGTCGTAGTTTTGATTGCGGCAGCTGGTTTGCCATTTCGGCTGGCGGCAGCTTGAGCTGGCGCTTTTTTTGGCTTATTGGCTTCGGCCTGGTCAACCTGCTCCCGGCTGAGGAGCTGCTGCTCTTTCCAAGCCTTTAAAATGCTGTCCGTATAGTTCAGCTCGGGCTTGCCGGCTTGCAAAATGGTTTTTTCACAGGCATAAACAATCAAATCCATAGGCAACTGGTAGCTTTTGAGCCACTTGTCAATCATTTTGATTTGAGCCGGAATCGGAGCTAGATTATAGATGCCGTAAGCTTTCAGTACCGTGTAATAATAGCTGGGATAGGAAGTTAAGTAGTCCTTAGCCTGTTCGACGGTGTCAATTTTCTTTTCATGCCAGTCAATTGCTATTTTTTCAATATAACTTAAATGGGTATGATTTCTTTCGGCGCAGTGTTCAATCAGGAAATAAATCAGAGTATCGCTCATTTTCAACCAATCTTTTAAACCAAATAAAATATGCAAATCATTTGGTGTCAGATTTTTTTTGAGCAGCGTTTGCGTGTAAAAAATCAACTGATCGCCGTCTTTATTTTTGGCAAAATCCTCAATCAATTCCGCCGAATAGGCAGGCCGGTGTTCCGCCGGTTCACAGGCTGGTGCCATAACCGGTTTGGCTGTGTTGGCAGCAGCTTGTACGTCCGAGGGAAGAGAATCGGGCTGTGCCGGGAAAATCTCGGATACAGACGGTGCAGACAAACCAATCTTGTCAGCGGCAATAGCGGCGGTATGGTCATTAAAATTGGCCCCACGGCCTGCGGTATTGCCGGAATCTTCCAAACGGCGAAGGCTTTCAGCTGCCGGGGGAGCGGTCTCGGGCAGAGCAACGGAGAGGTATTTGCTGTCTTTTGTTTCGGACAGCAAAAGATTTTCCTTTGTCAGATGGCGAATCGCTCGGAAAATATCGGTTTCAGTTAGATTCAGGCGGTCGGCAATTTCGTCCAAATCCAGATATTCATAATTTTGATTAAACTGATAAAGCAAAAATAAATAGACCTTAATCACCGTGCTGCTCATTTTGGACATGGATTCCAAGATAAAGGAATCCGGCACGGGAGTAAAACGGCGGCTTGTGGGTAACATACGAATCATAAGATGTCCTTTCCTTGCGCCAGCAAAAAAGTGAAACAAATGCAATTCCTTTCTCATAGCGGGAAAGAGATGCTTTTTTTAAGTCTGATATTAGAATAAACAGGCGGCAGAAAATGCGCCATGTGTATTCTGTGGATAACTCGGCAAAAAATACTATTTTGCCGGTTTTCAAATTTCGAACATGTGGAAAAAGAAAAGAATCCTTTAAAATAAAGGGATACAATTAAAAAGTTGAGTATTTAAAGGGTTTTTCCTGTGTTCAATCTGTTGACAACTCTGTGGATAATGTGGAAAACTAAAACGACAGCAGCGCTTCGCCAACAAAATAAATGTCTCCCGCACCCATGGTTATCAACAAGTCCCCAGGTTCGGCGTGTTCCAGCACAAAGTTCTCGATTTCGTCAAAAGATTCAAAATAATAAGCGTTCGGATTATGAACAAAGATAGCATCCGCCAAATCTTTGGAATGAATATCATAAGTATTTTTTTCGCGAGCGGCATAAATATCGGCCAAAATTAGGAAGTCCGCTTTTTGCAAAACCGAAACAAAGTCATCAAACAGGAGCTTGGTTCGGGAATAGGTATGCGGCTGAAAAATCAGCCACAGCCTTTTATGCGGCAGTCTTTCAGCGGCTTGCAAGGTGGCGGCAATTTCCTCCGGATGGTGAGCATAATCATCGTACACATCGATTCCGGCAAAACTACCTTTTTTCTGAAACCGCCGGTCGGCACCGTGAAACTCAGCTAAGCCGCTCTGGATGGCGGGAAAAGGAAGCCCCAGCGTATCAGCGGCGGCAATGGCAGCCAGTGCGTTAGACACATTATGCTGGCCGAAAACCGACAGCTGAATATGTCCCAGCAGCTGATTCCGGTAAAAAGCGTCAAATTCCGGCGTGCCGTCCGTCCGGTAGCGGAGATTTTCGGCGTGATAATCCCCGCCTTCAGCAAAGCTGATCAGCTTTTGCGTCCAGCCCTCCGTCAAAGCCGGCACGGTCAGCAGGGAAGAATGCAGAATAATTGCATCCTTTGTATTCAGACCAAACTGATGAAAAGAAGCCTGAATGGCTGTTAAATCCTTAAAAAAGTCAAGATGATCCTCGGAGATATTTAAAATGATGGATACCGCCGGAAAAAAATTATGAAAGCTGTTGCAGTATTCGCAGGCTTCCAGCAGAAAATACTCGGAATTGCCGATGCGGTAATTGGCCGTTAGCTTATTCAGGTATGCGCCGACCGTAATCGTCGGGTCGGTGTCGGCGGCCAGCAAAATATGGCTGAGCATGGAGGTAACCGTGGTTTTGCCATGCGTTCCGGAAACGGCAATGGATTTGGCGTATTCCTGCATAATCCGGCCCAATAATTTAGCCCGAGAGATTTCGGGAATGCCTCGCTCCCGGGCGGCTAAATATTCGGGATTATCACCAGCGATAGCTGCCGTATAAACGACCAAATCCGTCTCCGGCGGAATATTGTCTGGATTGTGGCCAAAAGCAACGGTTACACCTTGTTCCGACAGGTATTGAGTTGTCGGACTGACGTGAAAGTCCGAACCGGAAACGGAAATATTTTGGTTTTTCAGCATCATGGCCAGTGCCGACATACTGACGCCGCCAATACCGATAAAATGCACATGTTTTAGTTTTTTAAGTTCAAGTGGATGAGAGCCTATCATAATTTTCCCCCTAAAATAAAGTTTAATTACTCAATTTTCTCCTGAATCAAAGTGCTTTGCACTTCTGCCCGGGCGGTTTTCCTGAAAAGACGGTTCTGTCGAACAGGAGAAAGTTGAGTTAATCACACTATCTTATTATAACGGTAACGGTTCATTTATTCAAGTAAAACAAAGGCAAAAATAAAAAGGAATGGAATTGCGAAAAAAACGAACAAAAATCAGATGAAAAAAATAGTAAAAAAGACGAAAAAAAGCAGGAATATATTTTCGAGAAGGAAGAAAATAGGCAATATGTATATATATGCATATTTTATAAAAAGTTTCTACAAAGATGTTCCAATTTCAATATTTTGTGATATAATAGAGACAGTAAAGGCGGTTCGCTTTGGTGAATTACTGTGAAAATCTTGTCAAGCGGCTATGCAGATATGCAAGCCGACCGTAAGTCAGCGCCAAGCGTAAGAAAAATCGGGCTTTTTTGCTGTTTGTGCAAAAAGGCTTGAAAGTGTTTATGTGGCTGCGCAGACAGACGATACATTTATGTGGAAAAGGCGGAAAGTTACTTTTCGTACACAGGTAAAGAAAACTTCTTGCATATAGGCGATAGAAATGCTTCTCATGTCTATGCAGAAGGCAAGTTTGGCGGCATAGAAATAAACCTTCCGGCATGGACAGACAGAAGTAAGGGGGTTCTCTTTTTCTTTGGCAAAAGGGAGCTTTGAGACTTGATAGGGATAGAAACGGTAGGTTGCGTTTGATGCGCAAGGAGCAAAGCGATCGGCTTTCCTTTATAATAGGGCGTTTGACCCTCCCGGGGGGGGACGTCCATTTATTGTTTCTAAAAATTGGGTATCATGGATGCAAGAAGGGAGGCGGATAATAAAATTGAACACAAAGACAGCAGATAGCAAAACGGCGTCAGAAAAATTACCCAAACCGATTCGCTACAGTTTTATTCTTAAAGAACTATCAGAAAATCCGTATCGTCAATTTCGCCTGCAATATTTTGCTGACAAATGGAATACGTCCAAGTCAACCATCAGTGAGGATTTGGCTGAGCTGGAACGTTATTTGCAGACAGCCGGAGAAGGAAAGCTTCTGACTACGGCCGGAGCGGCCGGCGGGGTAATGTTTCAGCCCTATTTTGGCCCGGAAGATTTGCAAAGGCTCAAAGAGGAACTGTGTTGGCGATTGCAGGATACGGACAGGATTATCGTGGGCGATTTATTGTACATGAACGACCTTTTTTATGATCCCAATCTTTTGGAGAAAATGAGCAAAGGCATTCTTTCCTACTATGATTTGTCGGCGATTGATTATGTTGCAACCATTGAAACAAAAGGAATTCCGTTAGCCACTAAAATAGCCGGATTGGCTAATAAACCGTTAGTTATTATCCGAAAAAGAACGGTTCTGACCGAAGGTACTTCCCTTTATAAAAACTATACGGACAGCAGCAGCGGCCAGATTAAAACGTTGACGGTCTCGCTTAAAGCCGTGCATCGAGGAAGCCGGGTGCTGTTTGTTGATGATTTTATGCGGGCAGGCGGAACAGCGAATGCAGTTAAGGATTTACTGAAGGAATTAGATGCCGAATTAGCGGGAATTGCGGTTGTGATGGTAACGGGAACGCCCAGGCAAAGGGCGATTGACAATTATCAGGCACTGGTTGAGTATGATGGTGTAAAGGATGGGAAGATACAAATCACCCCCAGATGAGCCGGATAATTTTGCTAGAAGGAGCTGAAACAAATGGAAATTACGGATATTAGAGTACGGAAGATAGACAAGGACGGAAAAATGAAAGCGATTGTCTCGATTACGTTTGATAACGCTTTCGTAGTACATGACATCAAAGTGATAGAGGGGAAAAAGGGGCTTTTTATTGCTATGCCCAGTCGGAGAGCGCTGGACAATGAGTTTAAAGACATTGCACATCCGATTAACCCGGAAACCAGAAACCAGTTGCAGGAAATGGTGTTAGCCAAATACCAAGAAACTCTGAAACAGGAAGAGGCTGTGGAAGTCGCCTCTTATGCCGGATAAGAAAAAATCTCAGGTTTTAGGTGTTTACCGTGAAGTTAAAGTTTTACAAGTCAAAAGCGAGAGTCAGGAAATAAAAGCTCTCGCTTTTTTGTGCTTAATTGTTATCACACAATAAGAAAATAGGAATAGGTTGATCTATCCTTTCCATGTTAAATAACCAAGAAACTATTGCGGTCTAATCCAAATAAGATTGAAAGTAGGAATGGGAGCTGGTATAAATGTAAAAGAAATGATGACTCCGCTTCATAGGCATAACAACACAAAATTTGAAAGATGTCAATTGTTTTTGTGAAAAAAACGAAAAAAAAGAATTTAAGAGACACTTATATGTGCAAAAATGAGAAACTACAGGATTGAAAAAAGAAACTTGCTTTTTAAAGCGGTTTTTCTTATAATTATAAGGTAAGAAATAAGGTTGCAAGGAGTCGCCAAATAGCTGGGTCAAATATAAGGAGCGGCTATTTTTTAGTGCTGACGGCGGTACGGAAAGTTTTTATCGGCATATAAAAAAGGAAATAAAATGAAAACAATGCGAATAGAGGATTTGCCGGAAAAAAAGGGGTTTGAGCAAGAGCAGCCGGAGTCTGCCGCAGCGGCGGCCGAGTCTGCGCAGGAACGAAATCGTCAGTTGCAGCGGCAGGGTGTAACGATTCCAGATATTACGGCCGTATGGGTCGATGCGGCGGTGGAGGTTGCCGCCGGGTGTATACTGTATCCAAACACCCATATTCTGGGACAAACCAAAATCGATTCCGATTGTCAAATTGGGCCGGACTGCTGGATTGCAAATGCTGGGATTGGCCGGGGCAGCCGGATAAGTCAATCGCAGATAGAAAGCAGCGTATTGGCGGCAGGCTGTACAGTTGAGTCAAACTGTCAGCTCAAAGGTGCGAAAATTGGCGAAAACAGCCGGATAA
>CAUUKX010000048.1:0-15492 GCA_963545585.1 uncultured Lachnospiraceae bacterium | reverse complement strand
TATTTCCACCTTTGGGCAAGTGGAAATATGGGAAAGACTAAAATCCACTTCTCCCCCTTCTAAGTGGAAATTACTTTTTCACTTTACCCTTTACAATTTCTAATCAAAAAATTTTAAAAAGCTCTTGACTTTTCTCAAGATTCTGGTATAATGATTTTTGTTGCTGGCAAACAAAAGCGGGTCTGGCAGACCAAAACGCTTTCAGCATAATAATTAAATATATTTTTCTTTATGCGCGAATGGCTCAGTGGTAGAGCATCGCCTTGCCAAGGCGAGGGTCGCGGGTTCGAATCCCGTTTCGCGCTTTTTGTTGGGCATTAGCCAAGCGGTAAGGCACAGGACTTTGACTCCTGCATTCACTGGTTCAAATCCAGTATGCCCAGTTACAGACGATGAAAAGACGATATCCATCGTCTTTTTTTGTTGCTGAAGCATGCAACATTAAACAATTCCAAGGCTGCAAGATCTGCGGCAGGTTTTGACTAACACCGTATCATTTCAATGCGGTGCAACCAGTCTGCATCTTTTGCGCTCCCTGTTTAAGAAGCCTTTCGCTGTCAGTCGGGCTGTACCATGAGCCGAAAGTTCAGACCGGCAGCGGGTAGAAACCGAATGTGAGAAATGAAGTCAAACAAAAAAGGAAAGTAAGATGATAACAAAAAAAGCGATAAAGACGATTTTGGAGCGATTGGACGAGCAGTACGGCCGGGAGTTTGTTTGCTATTTAAACTATACGCCCGGGCGGGATTATGAGCTTTTATTTGCCACCATACTAAGCGCTCAATGCACCGATGAGCGGGTTAATCTGGTAACGAAAAATTTATTTAAAAAATATAATTCATTGGCGGATTATGGGAAAGTGCCTTTGGCGGAACTGGAGATGGATATTCATTCGACCGGTTTTTATCATAACAAGGCCAAAAACATTCAAAACTGTGCCCGTATGCTGCTGGAAAAATATAACGGTCAGTTGCCGCAGACGATGGAAGAAATGACGGCGCTGCCCGGAGTCGGCCGCAAAACCGCCAATGTGGCTTTGGGGCATTTGTACGGAATGGCAGGCATCATTGTCGATACGCATGTCAAGCGAATTTCTGGCAAGCTGGGGATTACGGCGGAATCGGATCCGGTCAAGATTGAATATGACCTGCAAAAAAAGCTCCCTAAGGAGCATTGGCTTCGTTATAATACGCAGATTATTGCCCTTGGTCGAACCATCTGCAAGGCACGCAGTCCGCAGTGCGGCCGCTGCTTTTTGCTGTCCGAATGTCCATGGGGCAGGGGAAAAACAAGGGAAAGCTGAATTATGGTTCAACTTTCCCTTGCTTTCATACATTTTTTTCGCCGAAGCCTTCAAAATAATGATAATGTGCCAGCACTTTTTTTAAAATAACATGACCAATCAACAGAGCCGATAGGGCTGGCAGGAAGAATAAAATAAAGGAATATTCAACATAGCCGAAAAAGGAGATAATAAAAACAAAAACAATCACTGCTCCCGGCAGGGTGCAGAGAAAGACCCACGGCAAATGCTTGTTGGCAATAATGAAGCTGATCTTAATCAAATCAAAGAAGCGCAAGTCCCGGTTCTGCGACAGAAGCGGCAAAGCCACCGTGCCAAAGAGTGATAATTCCATGAAAATGAAAAAGTAAACCGGCAGCAGCCAAAGTGCACCGAACTGGCCGGTAAAGGTCAGGTAAAGATTAAAGAGCGACAGCGCCATAAAAATAAAGTAAAACAGACAAAACGATAGCTGAAAGAAAAAACGTTTTTTCAGGGAAGACAAAAAGGTCTTGAAAAAATAACCTTCCTGTAAGACCGTACTTTGATAAATGCTTTGATACAGCGCTAATGTCGCAGGTCCGGACAAAATTCCGGCACTGAATATTGTTAAAAAAAGCCAAAGCAAATTGGCAGCTAATAAATCAAAGACCATTCCGCCGTAATGCTGAAAAGGCCCATCCAAATCAAAAAGTTTCAAGAGAACTCCTTTCTGTAAATTACTCAACTTTCCCATGTTCGACAGAACAGTTTTTTAGGCTCGTTGCATGAGCAGGAGCGGAATGCGATTTGCAAAGAAGCAAATCGCAAGAGTGGATCCATGCAGACCGCCCGCCCGGGCAGAAACGCAAAGCGTTTCGATCAGGTAGGTCGCCCACCCGGGCAGAAACGCATAGCGTTTCGACCAGGGGCACCTGCTCTCTGAGCGGGACAGAGTCCACTATGGCAGACTGCCCGCCCGGGTTGAGTAAATTACAATAAACTCAGCTTGGCAATGGCATCATTTTCCATAATCAGTTCACAATGTTCCTTGTAATATTCAAAGGAAACGGCATTGTTTTTATAAATGCTGCCAAACTCTGCCAGCAGACCGGAAATAAGAATCCGCAAATCCTTGGTCGTGCTCCGGTTTTTAATCAGTAAAATATAGCTGTCGCCTTCCTGGTACAAATCGCTTTGGCTGATTCGGTACTTGATTAGCTCATGGGCAGCGGCAACAACCGCTTCTAAAGTGTCAAAAACATAAGCAAAAGAAACATCCGTCAGCTCATTCTTCTTATAGGTATTTAAATCCTGAAAAACAGGCTTGGAAACCTGCGGATTGCTGTCAGCCTTGCGGATATTGGGACTGCTCTCTTTACCGGTCGGCTGTGGCTGTTGAAATTCCAAAAATTGGTCATCAATATCACTGGGGTCGTCCACCTTAGTGATAATCAGCATAATGCTGTCGTAAGATACCGGTACGATTTCAATCATAATCGGCGCACTCTGTATATCAAAGCCCAATTCCTGAAAGGCTTTATCCATCATATCCTGAAATAAGAGCTGGGTTTTGGGGTTGCCGTAAGTAATTTCCGAAAAGTTCAGCTCCCGTGCGGAAAGATCGCCTTTATTTAAATAACATTTGATTTGATTGCTGTTGACTCGCTCCATTCTCATTTGCTCACAACCTTTCTATGAAGCCGGGAATATCCGAATAGCATCTTCCTGCCGCCATTTTTTTGGCAGAAATCTAAAAGCGGATAATACTCCCCTCATAGCATATTATATCAAATTTTATGAAATAGTAAAGAGAAAAATAAAGAGCATAATAGTCACTTAAAAAAACTTATAGATTTTTTATAAAGAATTCATTGCTTTTATTCGAGAGCTATGATATAATTCTTCTTGTGTAAGAGATGAGTACTCTTACATAGTAATACTCTCCCCCTCACCCTTTATATAGCACCAAAGAGCATTTGGTGCCTTTTTTTGTCTAAAATTCAGACAAGCAGAAAGTTATGTATGATACTGCTCGGGAAAGCTTGCTTTCACAGGCAGTATCATGCGTAACTTTCTATTTGCGGAACGCACACACCCAGAATTCGCTGTAAGCGAATTCTGGGTGGCTTGTCTGAACTGTTTAAATTTTAGAGCAAGCGGAAGTTATGCTTGATATGCACCGGAGAGCTTGCTCTAAAGGGGCATATCAAATATAAGTATCTATTTGCGGAACATGCTGATACTTCACTAAAGTGAATTATCAGCGGCTTGCCTGAACGAACTTTATTATCCCTCTTTTGAGAAAACAGTTGGGGTAAGTAAGCTGTTCGGTTGAAATGCTGTGCGTTCCTGCCGGGCGGCCTGTCCTGATTGAATCCTCGGCTTTCTACTCGGGCAGGTAAGCTGCTTGAAAAAGACTGTTTTTACAAATACAGGAAAGTTAAGCAAAATAACATACTCCACTTTCCTTTGGTCGAAACGCTGCGCATTTCTGCCGAAAAAAGACTGTTCTGACAAATATAAAAAGTTAAGCAACACAATAAAAATCAAAAGGAAGAATAAAATGAAAAAAGTTTTAGGCTGCTGCCGCAGCAAAAACCGGCAGAGCAATAAAAATAGCGAAAGTCGAAGAAACAACAGCCCAAAAAGAATAACAGCGGTTTTCGCTGCGGGTATTCTCTTTTTTCTGGGCATAGCGTTAATGCTGCTGACAATCGGCTGCGGACGGGCATCTGCACCCCGAACAACCTATAAGGTGTTGATTGGCGCAGCAGCCGAGCAGTTGATGGACTGCCGCAACTGCGACCGTTTAGTGGTTGATGCTGAGAGTTTAACCAGCGAGCAGGTGGAAAAGCTGCATCAAAATGGCAATAAAGAGGTGTTTTCCTATTTAAATATCGGCTCGATTGAGCGCTTTCGGGCGGACTATAAGGAGTTTGAGCCCCTGACTTTAAGCGATTATCAGGACTGGCCGGAGGAGCGCTGGGTCAATGTCGCTGCGAGGGCGTGGCAGGACAGGATTGCCGCAAAAGCCGAAGAATTGATGGATAGAGGCATAGACGGCTTTTTTTTGGACAATGCCGATATTTATTATCAGTATCCGAATGAGGATATTTATCAGGGAGTTTTGGCGATGCTGAAACAGTTAAACGGCTTAGGCAAGCCTCTGATAATCAACGGCGGCGACGCTTTCGTGCAAAAGGCAATGGCGGCAGATGATTTGCAGCGGTTGATTACTGCGGTGAATCAGGAAACAGTATTTACTGCGATTGATTTTGCGGCGGGCAGCTTTGGCCAGCGTGCCGCCGAAGACAGGCAATACTATCAGGCCTATCTTGCGCACTGCCGGGAATACGGCTTGACCGTTTATTTGCTGGAATACGGGGCAACCGGGGAACTGGAGCAGGAAATTGCCGAATACTGCCGCCAAAACGGTTTTTTCTACGCAATTACCGATTCGCTGGAGTTAGAGAGATAAGCGGTATAGCGGGGAGCGTCGCAGAGTGCGATAATGAACTGTGATGTACTGCGGCAGTACCGTATTGTGTGATAATGGATTGCGATGCAGCGGGGAGCATCGCAGAGTGCGATAATGAACCGTGATATACCGCAGCAGTACCGTATTGTGCGATAATGGATTGCGGTGCAGCGGGGAGCAGCGTAGTATGCGATAATGAATTGTGATATACCGCAGCAGTACCGTATTGTGCGATAATGGATTGTGATGTACCGCAGTGTGCCTGTACCACGTTGCGTTGTATTGTATTGGGACTGTCAGTAATTTGGCTGATAAACAAAAAACAGCCGCTGCGCCTAAATAACGATGGCGCGGCGGCTTGCTGTCAAGCATTTGATGCGGGGTTGATTAAGAGTCCTGCTCAAAGGCAGACTTTTTACGAACAGCGAACGTCAAAAACTTATCAAACACTTTAAAGACTGTTCCAAGAAGTCAGCCGGAATTGACAAGGGAAGTTAAAGGTATTCCTTATTTCGTCGGTTCGATTCGGTCAAAGCCAGTAAACTTATGCAAAGCCGCCGGAATCAAAACCGAGCCGTCCTTTTGCTGGTGCTGCTCTAAGATGGCTGGAATCAAACGGCTGGTGGCCAGTCCGGAAGCGTTTAAGGTATGCAGGAATTCGGCCTTTTTCTCCCCTTTGCGCTTAAACTTCATATTTCCGCGGCGAGCCTGATACTCTCCGGCATTGGAGGCCGAGCTGACTTCCTTATACACACCCATGCTTTCAATCCAAACCTCAATATCGTAAGTTTCCCGCATCGAAGCTGAGCAGTCGCCAGCAGCTAACTGCGAGGTTTGATAATGAAGCTCCAAGCCTTCAAGCAGGCGCTCGGCCTTAGCAATTAACTCTTTCAGAGCGGCGTCGCTTTGCTCCGGGGCGGTGTACTGGAACATTTCCACTTTGTTGAACTGATGGCCGCGAATCATGCCCCTTTCCTCTGAGCGGTAAGAACCGGCTTCCTTGCGGTAGCAGGGGGTATAGGCAAAGTATTTTTTCGGCAGATCGGCTTCGCTTAATACTTCGTCGCGGTGAAAATTGATTAAGGCCGTTTCCGCTGTCGGCAGCAGGAATTGCATATAGCCTTTGTCTTCTTCTAATTTGAAAACATCGTCGATAAACTTCGGAAACTGACCGGCGGTATAACCGGACTGATAGGTCAGAATATGCGGCGGCAGCATAAACTCGTAGCCGTCTTTTAAATGTTCGGCAACGAAATAATTCAGCAGTGCCCACTCTAACATTGCGCCCTTGCCGGTATAGACCCAAAAGCCGTTGCCAGCCAGCTTGGCACCTCTTTCATAATCAATCAGACCAAGCGAAACGGCCAGTTCGACATGATCTTTGGGCTGAAAGTCAAAATTAGGCTTTTGTCCCCAAACCTTAACCCGGACATTGCTTTCCTTGCCGCCGGCCGGGGTGTTTTCGCCGGGCAGATTGGGCAGACCGCTGACAAAATCAAAGATTTTTTTATCGAGTTCATTCAATTCACTGTCTAAGCCGGCAATTTCATCTTTCAGCCGGGTCATATTGGCCAGCAGCTCGGATACATCCTCACCAGCTTGCTTCTTTTTCGGGATTTCCGGTGAAATCCGGTTGCGTTCGGCTTTTTTCTCCTCGACGACCTGAATGATTTCCCGGCGGCGCTTGTCCCAAAGGTTAAACTCGGAAAAATCCGCCTGATAATTTCTTTTAGCCAGTCCGGCTTTGACTTTTTCCTGCTCATTGCGAATCAAATTAATATCCAGCATGCTATTTCCTCCTGAGTGGTAAATGAATTGCTCAACTTTTCCCTGTCCGGACGCTTTGCGCTTCTGCACACCGATAATAAAAAAGCGGTGCAATCGAACAGAGGAAAGTGGAGTATCTGGCTTATCCCGATTTTGTGCGTGCAAGCAAACGGCGACCGCTTGTTGAAAAAGGCTGTTCTGCCGCACGGGAAAAGCTGAGTTTATTTGTCTTGATTATGTATCAATATAGCATTTGCAGAGGGATTTGTCAAGAAAGGGCATTTGAGGGATAAGAAAGGATTTGCCTGAACGGCAAACAAAAAGCTCGCTGCGTTTGCAGCGAGCCGACAGCGATAGTGGGAATCGAACCCACATCTTATGAGTCAGAGTCATACATGTTAGCCTTTACACCATATCGCAATAGGGAAAGATTCTGCTGTTTTCTTTGAGAAAACTTTTATCACAAAACATCTCTCACGAAAAGTTATTATACACCATTTCCAGAGAAATGTAAAGGGAATTTTTGAAATTTTTCACTTTAGCGACGGGTAAAGTTGGTAAAGTTGAGTTTATAAAGAATGCTTTACAATGAAAAGCTGGTGTTATACAATAAAGGGTGAAAGGAGAGGATTTTATGGCACAAGTTAATTTTAGAATAGATGATACTATCAAGGCAAAGGCGGAAAGCGTTTGTTCCGCTCTGGGTTTAACGATGTCTGCCGCTATCAATATTTTTCTTACAAAACTTGCCAATGAGCAAAGAATACCATTTGAAGTAGCGATTGACCCGTCCTATTCTGAGAAAAATATGGCAAGGCTTAGTCTATTGCCGACCTTGACGCAGGGAAAGGAAAAGTGCGTGAGATAGATTATGACTTACAAATGACGGTGAAATGATACAAAAACAGGATGAAAGAAGGCAGGCGTGTATGAAGAAAATTTATTTAAACTTAAAACGCTTTGATGTACCGGCAGCCAGCGGCGGAATTAACCGGTTAGCACCGATAGAGGGTTGGGCGCAGGAGATTATGGGGCGGACGCAGGACGTTTTGGCTCGGTATGACGGTCAGGCGGAGTTTACCATGTTTTTCCCGGAGGCGCATCTGCTGCTGGCCAAAGCGGTCAGTAATGGGCGGATTCATATCGGCAGTCAGGGCGTGTTCCGGGCGGATATCGGAGCGGGCGGCAATCTCGGTTCGTTTACCACCAATCTGCCGGCGACCGCAGCGCGGGAGTTGGGAGCGGACAGTGTATTGATTGGATACAGCGAAGAGCGAAATGATAAAATAGGCGCCTATATGCTGGGCAGCGGCAATCAAGGAGCAGTTGATGCGCAGTTAAATATGGAGATTAAAGCGGCTTTAAAAGCGGGGCTGAGGGTGCTTTACTGTATCGGGGTGCGAGCCGAGGAACAGGAGCGCTGGGAGAGCATTTTGCGCATACAGCTGGATATCGGTCTAATGAATGTAAATCCGAAGCAGGTAACCATAGCATACGAGCCGATGTGGGCAATTGGGGCGATTGGGGCTAACGATTTGCCGGATAAGGCTCATATTCAAAAAATGGTTCGCTATATCAAAGAACATACCGGCGGGGCGGAGATTGTATATGCTGGACTTAGAAAGGAAAATGCCGCTATGCTGGCCGGAATTTCGGAAATTTCCGGCGGACTGATTGGGCTGACGGATTTTGGAGAAAACTTCGGCTTTACGCCGGAAGGCTATCTGGAGATTGTCGACAGTTATTTGCGCCGTGTCTCTTTTTCGGCTGAGGAGGAATGATGGAAGTTTTATTTTTTTTGGTAGCGTTTTTCGCATCGATTGTCGGGGCAATTTGCGGCATCGGCGGCGGTGTTATTATCAAGCCGACACTGGATTCTTTCCATGTCATGTCGGTGGCGGCAATCAGTTTTCTGTCGGGCTGTACGGTGCTGACCATGTCTGCGTATTCGGTGATAAAAGCAAAACTGTCGGGCGATTCGGCGGTGGAAACGAAAACCGGTTTGCCGCTGGCGGCCGGAGCGGTCATTGGCGGGATTTTAGGCAAGGAATTATTTGATCTGGCCGGCAATCTTGTAGCCAATAAAGAACAGGTCGGCATGATTCAGGCAGTTTGCCTGCTGATTATCACTTTGGGTACTTTGCTCTATACCTTGTGTAAAGATAAAATTCAAACGAGGCAAATCCAAAATCCTGTCCTTGGTGGACTGATTGGCTTGGTTTTGGGGATGGTGTCCGCCTTTCTGGGCATTGGCGGCGGTCCGATTAATTTGGTGGTGCTGTTTTATTTCTTTTCCATGCCGACCAAGACGGCGGCGGCCAATTCGCTTTATATCATCCTTTTTTCGCAGCTGGCTAGCTTTTTGAGAGTGGTTTTAAGCGGCAAGATCCCGGCGGTTGCACCGCTCCTGTTGCTGATTACGGTAGTTGGCGGCATGGCCGGCGGCATGGCCGGCCGCAAGATTAACCGCCGGATTGACAGCCGCATGGTGGACCGCCTGTTTATCGGCCTGATGGTGGTTTTGATTGGGATTAATGCTTATAATATCTGGCGTTTTTGGTAGAATTGAAAAAAGGCGGCACCGGGTTTGACGCTAAGCCGGTTAATACGCTGTTTAGCTATTTCATGCAGATATGGAGGATGCTGCCGATGGTCTTTGTCATGATTATGATGGCTTCGTTTTCTATATGCTTTCGTTTCCCCCTACACTTGACGGATACCCCAGATAAAGTTATAATAAAACTACCCCAATATCCTTGCTTTCGTTCGGGAGCTGCGATGCAGGATTCAGAAAAGGAAAGAAGCCACGCAGCAGATTTGCATTTTAAGCGGGGAGAGGGGCAGGGAGGCAAAAAAGTGTTTTTGTGCCGTTTGCCCGTGTTGACAGTTGGGGGAAGTAAGCAGTAATCATAAAAATTCCCGCCGCTTCAAGCGGAGGTACAAAAGAAAGGAAAGACATGGCAGAAAGTTACGTACAAAAATTATTGGCGGACAGGATTGGCGGAAACAGGTTTGGCAAAAGGGAAAACAAAAATCGTCTGGAGCAGGTAAAACAAAGCTATATAGAAAGTACGAACCAGGGTTTGCTTGATCTTAGCAGGGAAGAACCGGATGCCATGGCGGATTTTGATGTCGTTGGGAGTCTGGGATATGAGGCCGGACAATGGGGAAATCGGGAGCGGGCGGAAAATGGGATTTTAGAGTTTTGCGAAGCGGCAGCCGCTTATCTGCAAAGGGAATTTAAGGTCGAAGGGCTGGACTTGCAGACAGAGATTGTCCATGCCATCGGCACCCGGTCGGCTCTTAGCCAACTGGCACTGGCACTGATTAATCCGGGCGATGTCCTTCTAAACGCTGATTTACGGGAAAACTCCTTAGCGGCCACAACGAGGTGGCTGGGCGGTGAAGTCTTTTCTCTGCCGCTTTTGCCGGAAAACAAGTTTTTACCGGATTTGGAGAGCGTTCCGGCTGAGGTTTTGGCGAAAGCCAAGCTTTTATATATCAGTTATCCGAATGACCCGACTGGCGCGGTAGCCGGAAAGGCCTTTTTTAAGAGAGTGGTTAAGTTTGCTAAAGCCAATCAGCTGGCGGTAGTGCATGATGCGGGAATAGCGGCTTTGACCTATGATTTGGCGGAACCGCTCAGCTTTTTAACGATTCCGGGAGCAAAGCAGGTCGGGATCGAGATTCATTCGCTGTCTAAAGCCTTTAATATGACAGGCTGGCGGCTGGCTTTTGCAGCCGGTAACGCCAAATTGATTCAGGCCTTTGCAGCGGTCAAGGCCGTTACCGATGCCGGACAGTTTAAGGCCATGCAGCGCGCCGGGATAACGGCGCTGAATAAGCCGGAAATTACAGCCGAAACCAAAGCCAAATATAACCGACGGCTGCAAAATTTAAGCGAAATTTTTGCAGAAATGGGATTTGCCGTCAGAAAGCCGCAGGCCGGTTATTTTCTGTATCTGCCGATTCCTAAGGCGGCAGGAGACGGTGTGAAGTTTAAAAAGGCAGCGGAATTTGCTGAATATTTGCTGCAAAAAACCGGCATTCTCGTTTCACCGCAGGATCAGGCCGGAGCTTTTATTCGGGTGTCAGCGGCTTTTCAGGCCTTGGAAGCGGAAGAATACGGAGTCTATGAAGAAATTCGGCGGCGTTGTCAGGATTTAGGGCTTTTGTTTAAATAACTATTTGCGGGAAGGGAAAGGAATCAATAAGAAATGGACGAATATCAGAACAATAATTTTTCACAGGGAGAAAATGAGCCAAATAGTTCGGTTCAGCCAGCCTATCCGCCGCAGTCAGCGGGGCAGCCCGGGGGACAGGGCAATTATCAGCAGGCTTATCAGGGGCAGCCGTCCGGTGCATCTGGTGGGAACTATTATTACCGGCAGCAGCCAACTTCGCCGTATCACCCTTATGTTCAGCAAATGCCGGAAGAGATTTCAATGTGGAAGTATTTAGGCATGATGTGGGTGATGGCGATTCCAATTGTCGGTCTGGTGCTGATGATTATATGGGCGTTTTCCAATGATGGCATCAACCGCCGCAATTATGCCAGGGCAGTGCTTTTAAATATGGTGATTGCGATAGTACTGAGTATTTTCCTATGGGGAACGATGATGGCCATAATGCTGCAAATCATGCGGATGTCGCAATATGTGTATTAAATGAAAGCGCAGAGAAAATGGTCTGTCGGTTTGGTTTCGGGCGGATCGAGCCGGGGGCAGAAATGGAAGAAAAGAATTCAGCGATTGATAAAGACGGCGGCGGCAGCGTTTTTCATAGCGCTGTTGCTGTTGCTTGGCGTGAATGCCTATATGCTGTGGAAAACGCAGCGCTATATTTTAAGCAATGACCAGATTGCAGCCGAGGCCGAAAAGGGCGGTTTTGATTATATCTTAGTGTTGGGGGCGGGTGTCCGTCCGGGCGGTGAGCCGTCAAGGATTCTGCGCGAGAGAATTGATAAAAGCGTAGAACTTTATCGGCTTTTGCCGGAAACGCCGCTGCTGATGAGCGGGGACAGCGTGGATATTTATTATCGGGAAACCGTAGTTATGGCGGCCGAAGCCGAAAAGGCCGGAGTACCAGCAGAGAGTATCCGGCAGGATGCTTATGGGGTATCGACTTATGACAGCATCTGGCGTTTGAAAAAAATTTATCAAGGGAAAAAGGTATTGATTGTAACACAAAAATATCATCTCAGCCGGTCGCTTTTTTTGGCCAGAGCCTTGGGGATGGAAGCGTATGGTGCGGATGCGCAGAAGGTGCGCTACTATGGTCAGCTGTATCGGGATTTGCGGGAGATGGCGGCGCGGCTGAAAGATTTCTTTTTGGCATTTTGGCAGCCGGCAGCGGAATATTTGGATAAAGGGCAAGAATAAAGAGGCAGGCAATAAAAAAATGGGGGGAGAGGGATATGTCTAAGTTGAATATTGACCAGCAGACAATTAAAGAATTGTTTACAAATAAAAAATCGGATTTTCTTATTCCTGATTATCAGCGCCCGTATGCGTGGAATGATACAGAATGTCAGACGTTATGGGAGGACATATTCTCTTTTGCTTTTCCAGATAATGATTATAGCAAATTTGACAGTGAGAATGACGAGTATTTTTTGGGGCCGATTGTTACATTTAAAAACGAAAGCAACAAGTTGGAGATTATTGATGGACAGCAGCGCCTTACAACTTTGATGTTGCTGCTGAGAGCCTTTTATTCATTTTTTGGCAATATGAAGGACAAGAATTCTGTAAAAACGGCGGAAGACATCTCAAAATGTATTTGGAAAACAGATGAGTTTGGCACGCCGAATAAGAATGATTTAAAAATTGATTCAGAAGTGTCGTCAGATGATGATAAAGATGAGTTTCTTCATATTCTCCGTACAGGTCAGGTACAAGATTCGCATAAAAGTATTTATGCACAAAATTATCGTTTTTTTATGGAGAAGATAAATAAATTTTTGCAAGAATACCCGACCTATTTTGCTTATTTGCCAAATAGAACTATGAATAACTGTGTTCTTCTGCCAATTGAAGCAGAGTCGCAGGACACGGCGCTGAGGATATTTTCGACGTTAAATGATCGAGGGAAACCTTTATCGGATACCGATATTTTTAAGGCGCAGTTTTATAAATATTATAAAGATTTAAATGAAAAAGCCTCTTTTATGATGCGTTGGAAAGAATTGGAGGCGGTTTCCGATGAAATATTTTCATCTTCATCCGGCTCGGCAATGGACGAATTATTTACTCGTTATATGTATTACGAGCGGGCAAAACAGGGGATTAAAAACACGACAACGGAAGCATTGCGTAAATTTTATGAAAAAGATAAATATGCCCTGTTAAAAAAGGAAGAAACACTTAAAAGTCTGGAAGAATTAGCTGATTTTTGGCGGAAAGTTATTTTTCAAGATGATAATTTGTTTTCCGATCGGATTTTGAAAAGATTATCCGTATTAAATTATGCACCGAACAGTATGTGGAAATATTTAGTTTCTGTATATTTTCTTCATAACAGAAATAAAGAGGGGCGGCTGGAAGAAGATGAAGATGCATTTTATGATTTTTTGAATAAAATTATAGCTTTTATTTGGGCTTATGCGGTGATGCGTCCCGGTGTAAATGCATTAAGAATTCCGGTGTATCCTGAAATGATTCATATCGTGGAAAGCAAACCGATATTATTTGAAGAGTATAAATTTGACGAGGCTTTGGTTAGAAATGCATTTGAAAATTATGTATTTACAAATGGGCGGCCAATAACCAAGTCTATCTTGGCATGGTGGCTCTATGTGGACGAAAAGCAGGAACTTATTTCACCGGATATAAGATGGGAAATAGAACATATTTATTCAAAAAAAAGGCAGGAGAACGAGAAGAACTTTAAGGATAAGAACAATCTGGAATCTTTGGGGAATAAAGTTTTGCTTGAGAAAAGTATTAATATTAGGGTGTCGGATTATCGCTTTGCGGATAAGAAAAAATATTATCAAGGATTTACGACAGAGAAAGGTAAAGTTAAAAAGGCTACCCAAAATGTGGAATTACTTAAACTTGCCAAAGAATGCGGTGATTTTACAGAGAATGACATTATTAAGCGCAAGGCGAAGATAATTGACAGGTTTATTGAATATCTTAGAGAAAATAGGATTTTGTTGTAATGCAATAAGCTGAACAGCAGCAAAAGGGGTTGACGTACTGATTGTTACAGCCGGTAAGGGCAGTTTAACCGGCAAAGATATTATAAAATTTAATGCCCAATATCCCCAATTAACCGTCAAAACAAGCCCAGATTTTCATGACCGGTTTTTGATGATCGATAGAAAAGAAGTTTACCATATCGGAACGTCGATAAAAGATGTTGGCAAAAAGAGTTTTGGAATTACTAAGATAGAAGAAAAGGACTTGATTTAAAGCCTGCTGAATAAGGCGGTGTAGAATATAAACACAGAAAGGAGGAACGGATATGCCAGAGCCATTTTTTGTGCAGGGAGCATTTCGAATTCATAAGACAACAGAGCAGCCTAAAATTCGCTATCAAAAGGAGCGAAACCGTTCCAAGGGAGAGCAGGGCGAGGAAGAAAAAAGTTCCTTTCAAAAGCTGATGCAGCAGGATCGGCCACGGCCGGGAGCGCCGATCTTAACCGCCGAGAAAATTTGGGAAAGGATTTTGCCGAAGTGCCGGCGTTTCCTTATTGATTATGAGGAAATTGTAGGGCTGCGCTGGCGTAATTATCCGATTGATCTTTTTTTTCAAAGCGGGGTCAAAGCGCAGGATTTAAAGAAGCCGGCGTATTTGGCGCTGGAAGATGCAGCGGAGAGCGCACCTGTCTGGCAAGCGATGCTGCATCGCTGCCGGGGGAGTGCCGTTTTGATTCATCCCAAAGAGTGGCAGAAAATGAATGCAGATTTGGAATATGCTGTCATGCTGGCGGCGGAAACGCGCTCCATTTTAGCCAAACAGTATGCGGAAAACGAAGCTTATCCGAACCATGTCTGCATTAGCTGCGTGATTGGAATTGACGAAGTGGGGCTGGTGGTGCGTTTGTTTTCCACTGGTGAGAATTATAAACGGGAGATGATGCCGGCGGAAAAGCTAAGAAGACTTCGAGCGGCCAGAGCGAAGCACACCGATCAGGAGTTGAAACAGGCTTTTTTAGAAAAGTTAAGGCAGCAGAAGCAGGCGTTGGAAAAGTACCGGTATGATACGGCTATGGTGCAGCGGCTGAAAGTAACGTCTGGTCTTTTTGAAAAAAAGGAAGTCAAACCGATGCCTAAGGCGGCCGGCCAAAATTTGGATTTTCAGGAAAATGAGGCAGCAATTTCTCTGATGGAACTGCTGACCGGTGGGTTATAAGGAGCTTGATTGGCTTTTGGGGGTGTTTCCCTTGAAGGAAAATGCGGGCAGCGGAGAAGGCAGGGGTAATGTAAAATAAGGAGGTTATATGGTAATTCACGAGGCGTCTGAGAATTATTTGGAAGCAATTTTAATGTTGCGGGAAAAGCAAGAGCAGGTTCGTTCTGTTGATATCTGCAACTTCTTTGGTTTTGCAAAATCAACCATTAGCGTAGCCATGAAAAAATTGAAAGAAAATGGCTATATACGGATTGACCAAAGCGGTTATATTACTTTGACTGAAATCGGTGAAACCATTGCCGCTAAGATTTATGAAAGACATGTGCTGATAGCCAAGCTGTTTGTCTTTTTGGGCGTAGATGAGGAAACGGCACGGATGGATGCCTGCCGGATTGAGCATGACATCAGCGAGGAAAGCTTTCAAGCTTTAAAGGGGCTGTATTCCGATTTAGCCAAGCAGGAAAAAGAGGAGCAAGCTGTCGAAAAAGCAAAGTAAAAGTGCGTTTTCCCTTACTTGCTGTTTTTAGGCAGACGCCTGCTGAGCAAACTTGAAGCATTTGGCAGGGCAAAAGTTGAATTAGAGAGGAATAACGGAAGTTAATGAGTATTTTAACAGTGAGTA
>CAUUKX010000047.1:0-15809 GCA_963545585.1 uncultured Lachnospiraceae bacterium | reverse complement strand
AGGGACTGGCATGGCTAAAGGTTCTGCCTGAGTTTTTCCTGCCCTCACCCTATGCGGTAGCGCGAGCCTTTGTTCAGGATATTCGCCTGATTTTGTATCATACCCAGTATACGCTGATAGAGGCGCTGATTGGCATGCTGATTGCGATTGTGCTGGCATTTGGCCTGTCGCTCCTGATGGACTTATCCAAGCGCTGCTATGAGCTGCTGTATTCGCCGATTATCATCAGTCAGACGATTCCGACGGTGGCGGTGGCACCGCTGTTGATTATTTGGCTGGGCTATTATATGGCACCCAAAATTGTGTTAGTGGTGATGACGGGCTTTTTCCCGATTTTAATTGCGCTGCTGGATGGCTACCGGTCGGTTGATCCAGACTGTATCCGGCTGCTGCAAAGCATGGGTGCAAGCCGGTGGCAGATATACAGGCACGGCAAGCTGCCGGCCAGTATTGGCTATTTTTTTGCCGGACTGCGGGTGTCGGTTTCCTATGCTTTGATTTCGGCAGTTGTGTCGGAATGGCTGGGCGGTTATTCCGGCTTAGGTGTCTATATGACCCGGGTGCGTAAGGCGGTAGCTCTGGATAAAATGTTTGCTGTTGTTTTTTTTGTATCCGGTTTAAGTTTGCTCTTAATGGCGGCGGTTGACTGGCTGCATAAAAAAGTGGTGAAATATTGACGGCTGCAAACATATCAAGTTTCGGCTATGGTAGACAGGCGTGTTTTTGGGCGGTCAGCAAATGTCGAAAATTTTATTTTTGGCCGCCGGTGCGGAAAACATTTTTTGGTTTGAAGGCAGTCGGCGGCTGACGAAAAAAGAGAAAATTAAGTTTGAAGTTTGACCGATTGGATGGCAAAGGAGATAAGATAACATGAAAAAGCTAAAATATTTAATTATAACGATAATGCTAAGTATGGCGTTGGCGGCCTGCGGACAGACCGGAGAGGAAGGAAAACCGGCAGCGCAGGAACAAAAGCCTAAGGAAACGGAAGAAAAGAAAGAGACGGACAGCGAAGCTGCCGAGAAAAAAGAAGCAAATAAAAGGGATGAAACCGGAAAAACATCCGAAGCGAAGCCGCAAAAACTGACTTTTGTACTGGACTGGGTGCCGAATACCAATCATACCGGTCTTTTTGTAGCAAAGGACAAAGGCTATTTTGCCGAGGAGGGCTTGGAGGTTGATATCGTTCAGCCAGCCGAGGACAGTGCATCGGTTATCGTCGGCATGGGGCGGGCCGAGTTTGGTATTCATTTTCAGCCGAATATGGTGAAGCGGCTTTTGAAAAAAACACCGATTACGGCGGTGGCCGCTATTTTGCAGCATAACACCGGTGGAATCATGAGCCTGAAGAGCAGCGGCATTTCCACGCCCAAGGAACTGGCCGGTAAAAAATATTCGACTTGGGAAGATCCGATTGACGATGCCACAGTTCAGTTTATTACTGAAAAAGACGGCGGCGATTGGTCGAAGGTCGAGCTGGTGCCGGGCGAGTCGACCGATGCGACGACAGCCCTGCAACTGAAGATGTTTGATGCGATTTTTGTGTACCAAGGCTGGGATTATATTCATGCCCAAACGAAACAGGTCGATACCAATTTTTTTCGGCTGACGGATTATGCGCCGGAATTTGACTATTATACGCCAGTGCTGATTGCCAATGATGACTTTTTGGCGAAGCAGCCGGAAGTAGCCAAACGGGCTTTGCGCGCTATCAAAAAGGGCTATGAGTTTGCGGTGGATAACCCGGCGGAAGCGGCTGAGATTTTAATCCGCAACGCACCGGAAGGCGATGCCGATTTGATCCGGGCCAGTCAGAAATATTTATCAACCCAGTATATCGCTGATGCCGAAAGCTGGGGGATGATTGACCGGGAGCGGTGGAATCGTTTTTATGATTGGCTGTATGAGCGGAAACTGATTGCCGAACCTTTGACCGATAAGGGATTTAGCAATGAATACTTGCCTACGGTTCAGGCAGGCGGGCATTGATTTATTATGCCAGTGAGAACTGCTTTCCGGCAGCGGCACAAGCATTAATATCCATTAGCTTAATGGCAGTACTCATAATTTGCCGATATTTTAGTGAAATATGGGGGCGGCTTGCCGGAACTGTTGCAACACTATTAGGAGTAAAATATGTCAAAACTGGAATTAAAAAAGATATCGCACGCATTTGCTGATGCACCGGAAGTGGAAATATTAAGGGATGTCTCCCTGTATGTCAATGAGGGGGAAATTGTCAGTATTATCGGTCCGTCCGGCGGCGGCAAGACCACGCTTTTTCATATCGCAGCCGGGCTTTTGCGGCCAACTGCCGGTCAGGTCTATCTTGACGGCCGGGAGATTACCGGTCAAAGCGGGCATGTCAGTTATATGCTGCAAAAAGATTTGCTCCTGCCGTTTAAAACAGTGCTGGATAATGTGGCCTTACCGCAAATCATTAAGGGGAAGGACAAAAAAGCCGCCCGGGCAGAAGCGGCGGCTTATTTTAAGGAGTTTGGTTTAGCCGGAACAGAGGATAAATATCCGCAAATGCTGTCCGGTGGGATGCGGCAAAGAGCGGCTCTGCTGCGCACCTACCTTTTTGGGCGGGAGATGGCGCTTTTGGATGAGCCATTTTCGGCGCTGGATGCCATTACCAAGGAAAATATTCATCAATGGTATTTGGAGATTATGACGCAGCTGAACTTAACCACCCTTTTTATTACGCATGATATGGAAGAAGCAATTCTTTTATCCGACCGGATTTATGTATTAAAAGGCCGGCCGGCGAAGTTGTCGGCCGGGATTGTAAATGATTTGCCCCGGCCGCGCGATCCTTTAAGCGAAGGTGTTCTGCGGCTAAAGCGCAGGCTCAAAGAAGAATATCTCTGACTGATTTTGCCCGAGCCGAAGTGCTTCGCACTTCTGCCCGGGCGGGCAATCTGCCTAAAAAAGACTGTTCTGACGAACATGGGAAAGTTGAGTTTATGACCTTACATTTTATCCGGCACTGGAATGGCCAGAATATCCAGTCCTGTGGTCAGTACCCGAAGGACCGTTTGCAGGAGTCTGTGCCAAGAAGCTTTCCGCTCGGCGGATTCTTCATTGATAATATGATGATTATGGTAAAACGAGTTCATCAGGGTTGACAGCTCATATAAATACTCGCATAGGTAATTCGGCGCTTTATCCTTGGCTGACTGCCACAGAACGGCGTTAAATTCATCCAATTTCAGCTGTAAATCCCGTTCAATCGGACTGATAGCTGGCAGTAGTTCGCTTGGTTGATTGTTTTCTTCGGCCAGTTTGCGCAGGATATTTTTAATCCGAACAATTGAGTAAAGCAAATAGGGGCCGGTCTTGCCTTCAAAGGCGGAAAACTTCTCTAAGTCAAAGACATAGTCCTTCATTCGATAATTGGATAAGTCTGCGAACTTTAAGACGGAAATGCCAACCATTTCAGCCACATCGGCGACGTTGACTTCCTCTTTGTTTTGAACTTTATCGGCGGCACTGTTAACCACCATTGCAATCAGGTCGGCCAAACGCAAAATACCGCCTTCCCGGGTTTTGAACGGCCGTCCGTCTTTGCCGTTCATCGTGCCGAAGCCGACGAACTCAAGAGCGGTGCGTTCGGGTGTGATTCCGTATTTTTTGGCAGTCCGGAAAACTTGGGTAAAGTGCAACGCCTGCCGGGCATCAACCACATATAAAATCTCGTCTGGATGAAACTCTTGTTCCCGCTGATACAGGGTAGCCAAGTCGGTTGTTCCATATAAATACGAGCCGTCGCTTTTCACTAAAATAATCGGCGGCACTTCTTTTTTATCATCCGGCTGACTGACATCGGCAATGATAGCGCCATCGCTTTCAATCAGTGCGTTTTTTTGCTTGAGGATATCCAGTACAATCGGAATAGCGCTATGGCTGTCGCTTTCTCCGTACCATAAATCAAAATCCACCAAAAGCCTTTGGTAGTTGGCCTTTAAATCAGCAGTTGACAGCCGGACAATATGCTGCCACAGTGCTCGGTAGCCGGGATGCCCGTTTTGCAGGGCATAGGTAGCTTCTTTGGCAGCAGTTTCCATTTCTATGGCTTTGGCAGTCGGGTTTCCGTTTTCATCTTTTTCCTTAATCATTGCCGAAATACGGGGATAAACCTCGGATAAATCATCTAAGGTAAAGGGGGCTTCGACCGGGTACTTGCCGGTAAAGTCGGAATCAAAATAGGGAAGGTCAGGCTGTGTCCGTTGCAGTTCCGAAATAATCATGCCCATTTGCAGTCCCCAGTCGCCAGTATGGATATCGCCGATGACTTCATAGCTCAGATAGCGGAGCAGCCGCTTTAAGGCCTCGCCGATGATAGCAGTACGCAGATGCCCGATATGAAGGGGTTTGGCAATATTCGGTCCGCCGTAGTCAATGATTACTTTTTTGGGAGAAACTAATTTTTCGACCATTAAGTTGTCAGACAGAGCCAATTGATTGATATGCTTGGCCAAAAAGCTGTCCTTTAAGTTTAAATTGATGAAGCCCGGCTGAACGGCTTCAGCCGAGGCAAAAATGTCAGCGGATTCCGGCAGCGCCATCAGACTTTGGACAATGGCCTGACTAATCGCCAGCGGTGCCTGACGCAGGGTTTTGGCCAGCGGCATTGCACCGTTGCACTGAAACTGACAGAGATCCGGCCGGGCAGAAAGCCCGACAGCGGCATAATTGGTATCATAATGTAAGGCGGTAAACGCCTTTTCCATTTGCTGGGTTAAGATTTGAGTTAGCATAACGTCCTTGTATGCGCTATGGCATACATCCTCCTTTAAATAATTATTTCGCATTTCGGTAAGCCCAAGCGGGAGCACATCGGAACAGCAGCACTGCCGTTTTTGTTTTGCCAATGACGGAACATTGACTCCGGCAATTATTATACAACATTTTAACCGGATTTAACAGCCCTAATTTGTTACTCAACTTTCCCATAGTCTTTTTTGCCTCTATCCCGCTCAGAGAGCGGGTGCATGGACTCACTCTCGCGATTTTCTTCGCAAATCGCATTCCGTTCCTGCCCATGCAACGAGCCTAAAAAAGACTGTTCTGACGAACATGGGAAAGTTGAGTTTGTTACTAACCGGATTTTTGGCTTTTAGTCGAACAGTTCAGGCAAGCAGAAAGTTATCCTTGATATGATGGAGGAAAGCTTGCTTTCTAAAGGCATATCAAGGATAACTTTCTATTTGCGTGAGCGCTGCACTTGTAATTTGCTGCAAGCGAATTACAAGTGTCTTGCCTGAACTGTTATGGTAGTAGATATTATCCTTGATATGACGAAGGAAAGCTTGCTTTCTAAAGGCATATCAAGCCAACTGCAACGACTAAAGAGAAGTTTTCGGCAGAAAATCAAAAAAGGGAATTGAAAAACAGAAGATTCTTTTATATAATAATACAAGAACCAGCGGAGGCAAAGCCGAAGCAATTCGATCAGGAATGTCAACCTTTATCATCTGATAAAACGAGGAGAAAAACAATGATTTATCAAATTAAAAACGATGAACTGCAAGTGGAAATCAATTCGCTGGGAGCGGAACTGTGGTCGATTCGGGACCGGACGGGCAAGGAATATTTATGGCAGGGCGAGGAAAGCACATGGAAAAACCGGGCAACGAACTTATTTCCTTTTTGCGGCCGGATGACGGGCGGCGTTTATACTTATCAGGGACAAAGCTATTCGATGGAGATTCATGGTTTTGCCAAGGGGATGGACTTTGCGGCTGTTGAGCAAAAGCCGGATGGTTTGACACTGGCGATTGAAGATAATGCGGAAACGTATGCGGCCTACCCGTTTCGCTTTCGTTTTTTAGTGCGCTATGAATTATCCGATCAAACCATCAAGTACAGCTATATCGTTGAAAATAAAGATGAAAAAACCATGTATTTTGCGGTCGGCGGACACCCCGGATTTCAAGTGCCGATTGAAAAAGGGCTTTCTTTTGAGGACTATGAAGTTCGCTTTGCCAAGGCGGAGGTCAATCAAATCCTGCTTTCACCGGAATATTTTATGACGAGAGAAAAGGTGATTTGTCCGGCGGTTAAAAATGGCCGCATGGCACTGCATCATGATTTGTTTGATAAGGATGCCTTGATTTTAAGTGAAATGGGTCAAGAGATTTTTATTCAAAGCGACAAAGCGACGGCTAAAATTCGGGTTGCTTTTCCAGATATGACCTATTTGGCAGTTTGGCACCGGCCGTATACCAAAGCCGGTTTTGTCTGCATTGAGCCGTGGAGCTCGCTGCCGGCCGAGCAGGGAGTGGTTGAGGATTTGGAAAAGAAAGCCGATTTGATTGCCTTGGCGGCTGACAAGGTTTATGAAAATCATTGGGAAATTGAGATTATATCGTAGGGTTTTAAACTGTCTCCCGGCGAAGGGGACGGGACCAGTTTAAATGAAACAGCAGAAAAACCGGAAAAACCGCCGACAAGAAAAAAACCCTCTTGCATAATGGCGAAAAGTGTGCTAAAATAAGAAAAGAATGAAGGAATGGACAAAGAGTGAGCGGCGGCTCACTCTTTTGTGTGTATGGGGGTTTCCCGGGCGCAAGGAGGAAAAGGTGAAAAAAGATATTGTTGAATGGACGGAGAAAATGCTGGAGCCGATTATACAAAAGCACCAGTATGAATTAGTGGATGTGGAATATCTCAAAGAAAACGGCCAGTGGTATCTTCGGGTGTACGCCGACAAAGAGGGCGGCATTACGATTAACGACTGCGAAGTCATCAGCCGGGAGCTGGAAGAAGAACTGGACAAAGCCGACCCGATTGAAGAAGCTTATATTTTGGAAGTCAGCTCACCGGGCTTAGACAGGGTTTTGAAAAAAGAAAAGGATTTTAAACGCTATATGGGCTATTCCGTTGATGTCAAGCTGTATAAGGCGATAGAGAAGAAAAAGGAATTTACCGGTGAACTGACCGGCTACACGGCTGATACGGTTACGATTGACTGCGACGGTCGGGAAATGGTCTTTGACCGCAGTCAAATTGCTCAGGTTCGGTTAACGGTTTTCATTTGAGGAGTTTATATATAAAAAACGAATGCAGGAGGATAAAATTGAACGCAGAATTTATTGAAGCACTAAATCAAATTGAAAGAGAAAAAAATATTAAGAAAGATGTAATTATTGAGGCCTTGGAGAATTCTCTGCTGACGGCCTGCAAAAAAAACTTCGGTTCGGCGCAGAATATTACTGTCAACTTTGACCGGGAAAAAGGCGATTTGAAGGTGCTGGCTGAAAAAGAAGTAGTGGACAAGGTGGAAGATCCCGAACTGCAAATCTCGCTGACGGATGCAATGAAGTATAATGTCAATATCAATCTTGGCGATAAGGTGCAGATTGAGGTAACACCCAAAGACTTTGGCCGGATTGCCGCACAGAAAGCCAAGCAGCTGGTCATTCAAAAAATTCGGGAAGCCGAAAAAAATATTTTGTATAATGATTATCAGGAAAAACAAAATGAATTGGTAACCGGCATAGTGCAGCGAGTAGTTAAAGGCATGGTTATCGTCGAGTATGACAAGGTTGAAGCTATTTTGGCAGAAAATGAGCAGGTGCCGGGCGAAGTTTATACCCCGAACCAGAGCATTAAGGTTTATGTACTGGAAGTTAAGCAAGGCACAAAAAGCCCGCGAGTCATGGTTTCCCGCTCGCATCCAGAGTTAGTTAAGCGCTTGTTTGAAAGAGAAGTGCCAGAGATTTACAACGGTCAGGTGGAGATTAAATCCATTTCTCGGGAAGCCGGTTCCCGCACCAAGATTGCGGTATACGCCAAAAGCCCGGAAATTGACCCGATTGGAGCCTGTGTCGGCCATAACGGAATTCGGGTCAATGGCATTGTGGAAGAATTAAACGGTGAAAAAATAGATATTATTCCTTGGAGCGAGAATCCGGTTGAGTTCATTGCCGCTTCGCTTAGTCCGTCCAAGGTAGTTAAAGTTGCGGTCAGCAAAGAGGAAAAATCAGCCAAGGTAGTAGTGCCCGACTATCAGCTGTCGCTGGCCATTGGCAAGGTTGGCCAAAATGTCCGGTTGGCGGCCAAGCTGACCGGTTACCGGATTGATATCAAATCAGAGTCGCAGGATAAGGAGCTAAACTTTATTACTGCGGAAGAAGAACCGACAATTTACGAAGAAAACCGGACGCTGAAAGATTAACGCAGATAGTAGCGGCAAAGGACAAGACGGCTGGTACGGGCGAAAGCTTCGTGCAGGCGGTCGGTGGGAAAGAGAGCACAGGAGGAAAGAACATGGCGAAAAAGATACCTCTGCGCAAATGTGTGGCTTGTCAGGAAATGTTTGCCAAAAAAGAACTGTTGCGCATTGTCAGGACACCGGAAGGCGGAATCATGATTGATGAAGGCGGCAGGCAAAATGGCCGGGGAGCCTATATTTGCCGGAAACAGGAGTGCTTTGAAAAAGCGGAAAAAACGAAAGCGCTGGCTCGTTCCATGGACTGTGATATTTCAGCGGAGGTTTACGCAGAGCTGAAGGAGGCGTTGACAAAACTTGGATAAAAAATGGGGCTTAGTTTCTCTGTGCCAAAAGGCTGGAGCCTTAGTCAGCGGCGAGTATGCCACGATGGAGGCAATCAAAGCCGGCAAAGCATTTTTAGTGCTTTTGGCGGCAGACGCTTCGGCCGGCACAAAAAAAAGATTTGGTGATAAGGCCGGATACCGGGGCATTCCGGTGATTGAGGCCGGCAGCCGGCAAGAATTAGGGCAAGCCATCGGTAAGGGAAACAGAACAAGCGCGGCAGTGATTGATCAAGGCTTTGCGGAGTCGATTCGGAAAAAAATGGAGGAAATCGGATAGATGTCAAAAATTAGATTATATAATCTGGCAAAAGATATGGATTTGGATAATAAGGAGCTGCTCAGAATTGTCAAAGAACTGGGGATTGACGCCAAAAGTCATGCCAGTACGCTGACCGATGAGCAGGTTGATCAGGTGCAGGAATATTACCTGCAGCTGGAATATGCGAAACAAAATGCAGTGGCTGAGAATGTCCGCAAAGACAAAAAAGAGGGAAAACCGGCTAAAAAAGAAGAAGATATTGATCCCGAGGAAAGCAAAAAGCCGAAAAAGGGCAAGCCCGGCAAGGGTGAAAGAGTGTCCGGCTATGACTTTGATGATGACAGCTTAGAGAGTGAACAACCAGCCGCTGGTGCGGAAAAGTTTCATTCCAAAAAGAACGATAAAAAGAAATGGAACAAAAAGCAGGATTCATTTGAAAGTCAAATGTCTAAGCCGTCAAAACCGGAATCGGAGGAGGATAAGGTGATCCGGCTGCCGGCAACGATTACGGTCAAAGACTTTGCCAAGGCACTGGATAAGCCGGTTTCGGAGATTGTGCAGAAATTGATGCGGCAGGGTAAGATGATGACAGCTAATCAGGAAATGGATTTTAAATTGGCCGAAGAACTGGCACTGGGCTATGATTGTCTGGTGGAGCAGGAAGCGGAAGTGGATATTGTGGACAGCTTTTTTGCGGAAGAAGCCGATCAGGAGGGAAGTCTGGTCAAGCGCCCGCCGGTAGTCGTGGTTATGGGTCATGTTGACCACGGCAAAACTTCGCTGCTGGATGCGATTAAAAAAACCAATGTGACGGCAACCGAGCAGGGCGGCATTACCCAGCATATCGGTGCGTATTCGATTGATGTACATGGCGAAAAAGTTACTTTCTTAGACACCCCGGGGCATGAAGCCTTTACTGCTATGCGGCTGCGGGGGGCTATGGCGACCGATATTGCCATATTGGTGGTGGCGGCTGATGACGGTGTTATGCCGCAGACGATTGAGGCAATTAACCATGCCAAAGCGGCTGGTGTGCAAATCATTGTGGCGATTAACAAAATTGATAAGCCCAGCGCCAATTTAGACCGGGTGAAGCAGGAATTAACAGAGCATGGCCTGATTGCGGAAGATTGGGGCGGCAGTACGATTATGGTGCCGGTTTCGGCGGCGACCAAGCAGGGACTGGAGGAACTGCTGGATATGATTGTGCTGGTTGCGGAAATGGCGGAGCTGAAAGCCAATCCCAACGCTGCGGCCAGAGGCGTAGTGATAGAAGCCAGACTGGATAAGGGTCGCGGTGCAGTGGCAACTATGCTGGTGCAAAGAGGTACTTTAAAGGTCGGCGACAGTGTCGTTATCGGGGCGGCACATGGCCGGGTTCGGGCAATGATGGACGATAAGGGCAAGCCGATTAAAAAAGCCGGGCCGTCTACGCCGGTAGAGATTTTGGGCTTAAACGAAGTGCCGCTGGCCGGCGAGGGCTTTTATGTGGCTAAAAATGAAAAAGATGCCCGCTATATTTCGGAAAAGGTGAAAAAGAACTTGCGGGAAAAAATGATTCAGGCTACGCCGCAAAAAGTAACCTTGGATGACTTGTTCCAGCAGATTCAGGAAGGCGAAATGAAGGAACTGAAGCTGATTGTCAAAGCCGATGTGCAGGGCTCAGTGGAGGCAGTGCGGCAGAGTTTGGAAAAGCTGTCCAATGAAGAAGTGCTGATTCGCATTATTCACGGCGGTGTCGGTGCGATTAATGAATCGGATGTTATGCTGGCTTCGGCTTCCAATGCGATTATTATTGGTTTTAACGTTCGCCCGGAAAACAGCGCTTTGGCGACGGCTGAGCAAGAAGGGATTGATATCCGCCTGTACCGGGTTATTTACAATGCAATTGAAGATATTGAACTGGCCATGAAGGGCATGCTGGATCCGGTCTTTAAAGAGGAAATTTTGGGACACTGCGAAATCCGGGAAATTTACAAGGTTTCCGGGTTGGGTGTCATCGGCGGCGCCCATGTTACCGATGGCAAGATTCAGCGTTCGGCTAAAGTTCGGCTGCTCCGGGATAATGTGGTCATTTATGATGGCGGTTTGGCATCGCTCAAACGTTTTAAAGACGATGCCAAAGAAGTGCAGACCGGCTTTGACTGTGGTATCATGCTGGAGAAATTTAATGACATCAAGGTCGGAGATATTGTGGAAGCATATATGATGAAAGAGATTGAGCGGTAGCCGGATTTGATGGCGGGGACTGGCGGCGTGCATTTTTGGTGAGGCGGAAGAAAGAGAAGAAAGCCGAAACGACCGGGTGCGCCTATGCGAAGCGTGAACTTAGGTCAAGGAAAGTGGAGCGGCGCTTGCCGGCGGGCAAAATTGCGATTGAAAGCAATGTGCGGCCGGAAAAGTCAGGAAAGGATAAAGTATGCGAAAGAACAGTCATCGAATGACAAGAGTCAATGAAGAAGTTAAAATGGAGCTGTCGGCAATCATTCAAAGAGAAGTCAAAGATCCGCGGATTGATTCGCTGGTCAGCGTGGTGGCGGTGGATACGACCGGCGATTTGAAGGAATGTAAGGTTTATATCAGTGTGCTGGGTGATGAAGAAAAGAGAGCCCAGACCATGGAAGGCTTAAAAAGCTCAGCTGGGTTTATCCGCCGGGAACTGGCGCACCGCTTAAACTTGCGGAATACGCCGAATCTTCATTTTATGCTGGATACTTCGATTGAACGAGGCGTGGAAATGTCAAGGCTGATCCGGGACGTCCGCTTGGAGGATGAGCTTCATAGCACAGGCGAAGAATAAAACAGCGCCAGCAAAAGCCGGCCAAAGGCTGAGGCTGATGTTGACGGCATTTTTTGAGAAAGGCAGAGGATAAAAAATGACGATTGAGCAAATAAAAAGCTGGATAGGCGATTATTCGGCGGTTTATATTACCGGCCATGTCCACCCGGACGGCGACTGTATTGGAGCGGCTTTGGGATTGCAGGAGCTTTTGGCGGTGCACGGAGTAGCGGCCAAGGTCATGCTGGAGACGCCGCTGGATACCTATTCTTTTTTAAAGGGTTTTTCCGAAATCCTGACTCAAAATCCAGAGCAAGTTGAAGTGCTATTGGTGGTGGACTGCAATGATCCGGGACGGTTCGCACCGTTTGCGGCCAGCTATGAACAGGCAAAAGTAGTGATTAACATTGACCATCATGAGCTGCCAAAGGAGCTGATTGCAGCGCCGGAGCATTGCTGGATTAAGCCGGAGGCCAGTTCGACTTCGGAAATGATTTATGATTTGTTTATTCAAAGCGGTACGCCTTTCACCAAGGCAGCGGCTGAAGCTTTATATACCGGCATCATTTTTGATACCGGCGGCTTTCTCCATTCCAATACACAGCCGTCAACGATGAATGCCGCTGGCCGGTTGATGGGAGAAGGGATTGACTTTGGCTATATTATGAAACGCCTGTTTCATCGGCAGACACTGCATAAGCTGCTGGCCAAGAAAGCGGCACTGCAAAACTTCCGCTTGCTAGGCGGGCAGAAGATAGCGGCGGCCTATTTAACCAATCGGGAGATGGCAGAAAATCAGCTGGATAAGGAAGATACCGAAGATATTGTTCATTTGCTGGCGCAGCTGGAAGAAACGGAAGCGGCGGTTTTTCTGGCGGAGTTTCAGCCCGGGGTCTATAAATTAAGTTTTCGCAGTCAGGGCAAGCTTGATGTGTGTGAGATAGCCAAGGTATTTGGCGGCGGCGGGCATAAAAAGGCGGCTGGAGCCAGTTCCGAGTTGCCGCTGCTGGAGCTGCTAACTGCGGTGGAAAAGGAAATCAGCCAGCGCCTATGAATGGAATTTTAAATATAGATAAGGAGCAGGGGCAGACCTCGCATGATGTGGTGGCTAAACTCCGCCGGATTTTAAAAACTAAGCGGATTGGCCATACCGGCACGCTTGACCCCAATGCCGAGGGGGTGCTGCCGGTTTGCATCGGTCAGGCGACGAAACTGGCGGAACTGCTGACCGAAAAAGAAAAGACTTATTTGACCGAGCTGCGGCTGGGAATTTCGACGGATACGCAGGATGCATGGGGTCAGGTAACGGCGGAAAAGGAAGTAACAGCCAGCGCAGATGCAGTCAAAGCGGCGGTGTTTTCCTTTACCGGTGATATTTGGCAGCAGCCGCCGATGTATTCAGCCATCAAGCAAGGCGGCAAAAAGCTGTATGAGCTGGCCAGAGCCGGGATTGAAGTGGAGCGGCCGCGGCGGCCAGTAACGATTCATGGGATTAAGGATTTTGCGGCACTGAGCGGCGACAGTTATCGCTTTACCGTGTGCTGCTCTAAAGGCACGTATATTCGGACGCTATGTCATGACATCGGTCAAAAACTGGGCTGCGGAGCTCATATGACCCGGCTTGTCCGGTTGCAGTCCGGCCGGTTTTTGCTGGATACGGCACTTAAATTGGTGGAAGTGGAGCGTTTGCAGCAGGCCGGAGAATTGGAGCGGTATGTGCTGCCGGTAGATCAGGTGTTTGACTTTCCCCGCTTTCAGGTGGAGGCAGCTTTCAGTAAATGGCTGTATGCGGGTAATCCCGTACCGTTTACGAAGATAGAAAGAGCGGCGGCAGATGAAAATCAAGTACCGGCAGCGCTGACGGCGAGCGAGTTGGTCTATCTTTATGATTACCGGCGGGAATTGATGGGAATTTATAAACAGGACAAAGAGAAGTTTAAGGTTTTGAAGTTTTTTTATCAGGCAGGCGAGGCGGATTATGATTGTTAGAAATTTGTCAGAAGATTGGCAAATAGCGGATACAGCTGTTATCTTGGGCAATTTTGACGGGGTGCATAAAGGGCATCAGCTTTTGATAGCCGAAGCCCGGGAGATTGCGGCGGCTAAGGGGCTGCAAACGGCGGTTTTGACTTTTTTGCCGCATCCGGCTAAATTATTGCTGGGCAAAGACTTTCGCCTGATTTATACCGAGGAAGAAAAAGAAGCGATTTTTGCGGCCGGCGGGATAGAAAATTATATTTTGCTGCCTTTTACCGAAAAAAATAAGAATATGCCGCCAATCAAGTTTATTGAGGAAATCTTGCTTCGCCGTTTGGGTGTAAGGGCGGTGATTGCCGGCAGTGATTATCGCTTCGGTCAAAAAGCGGCCGGAGATGCCGAACTGCTAAAGGAAAAATTGGAGCCTTTGGCGGTGCGGGTTACTATTTTAGAAAAGCTGCGAATGCAGGGTGAGGACGTCAGTTCGACCCGTTTGCGGGCGGCGGTGATGCAGGGTGATTTGGAGCGGTTTGAGGATTTGACCGGACGCCGTTTTCATTTGCTGGGTCGGGTCAGTACTGGCCGGCAGTTGGGACGGACGATCGGCTTTCCGACGATTAATGTGATTCCGCCGGCGGAAAAACTGCTGCCGCCCAACGGCGTTTATGCGGCTGAGGTTATT
The DNA here is from genome assembly GCA_963545585.1 of uncultured Lachnospiraceae bacterium. Classification (GTDB taxonomy): domain Bacteria; phylum Bacillota; class Clostridia; order Lachnospirales; family Vallitaleaceae; genus W11650. Next base: position 1,547 of record CAUUKX010000047.1, on the reverse strand, counting down.
TATCGGGGGAGATGCTATCGGGCCGTCAGCAATGTCGGTATTAGTCCCAGTGTTCCGGGTAAGCCGTATTCGGTGGAAACTTATATTTTTGATTTTACGGACACGATTTACGGCCAATTCGTTGAGATTCGCCTGCGCCGCTATCTCCGGCCGGAAATGACATTTGCTTCGGTTGAGGAGTTAAAGGCGCAGATTGAGAGAGATGCGGCAGCGGTAAAAAATATGTCAATTTCATAACGAAGAATTCAGGCAAAATTTGCAAATTTTGCTTGATAAAAACAGCCGGACAAGGTATGATAAGACAAGTGTAATTATTCATTGTCGACAATACAGGAGGATTTATAATATGGAACAAGTAGTAGCAATGCCTTTATTGGGAGCAAGATTCCCGGAAATGGAAGTACAAACAACCAAAGGAGCTATGAAGCTGCCGGATGCGTATGCCGGAAAATGGTTCGTGCTGTTTAGTCATCCCGGCGATTTTACCCCGGTCTGCACGACGGAGTTTGTAAGCTTTGCCAGATATGCGGATAAGTTTAAGGAATTAAATACAGAACTGATTGGCCTGTCGGTGGATCAGGTGGTATCTCATCTGAAGTGGGTAGAATGGATTAATGACAATTCGGATATTACGATTCCGTTCCCGGTCATCGGTGATGAGCTGGGTCTGGTTTCCAATAAATTGGGCATGATTCATTCCGCCAAGGGAACTAACACCGTGCGGGCAGTCTTTATCGTTGACCCGAAAGGAATCCTGCGCTTGATGATGTATTATCCGCAGGAAGCAGGCAGAAATGTACTGGAAGTTATCAGAGCGCTGAATGCTTTGCAGACTGCCGATAAATATGGTGTAGCCGCACCGGAAAATTATCCGGAAAATACTTGGATCGGAAGCGATGTTATCGTGCCGCCAGCCAAGACAGAAGCACAAATGCAGGAAAGAAAGGATGCTGCCGCTAAGGGCGAAGTAACCTTAAAGGATTGGTGGTTTGTTCACAAGCCGCTGAATAAATAAGAAAGTTTTTCCTTTCCGCTGCCGTTTCGCAAAACGGTAGTGAATTAGCACTTAACTTTCCCGTGTTCGACAGAACAGTCTTTTTTAGGCAGGCCGCCCGCCCGGGCAGAAGTGCGAAGCACTTCGATCAGGGCAGATTGCCCGCCCGGGCAGAAAGCGAAGCTTTCAACCAGGGCATCCAGCGGTACAGAGCCCAAAAAACTTGAGAAAGTTGAATTAGTAACTCAACTTTCCCATGTTCGACAGAACAGTCTTTTTTAGGCAGACCGCCCGCCCGGGCAGAAAGCGAAGCTTTCGATCAGGGCTCGTTGCATGAACAGGAACGGAATGCGATTTGCAAAGCAAATCGCGAGAGTGGGTTCATGCAGACCGCCCGCCCGGGCAGAAACGCAAAGCGTTTCGATCAGGGCACCCGCTCTCTGAGCGGGACAGAGCCAAAAAAGACTATGGTAGGTCGCCCACCCGGGCAGAAACGCGGAGCGTTTCGATCAGGGCAGACTGCCCGCCCGGGCAGAAGTGCGCAGCACTTCGA
>CAUUKX010000046.1:0-15877 GCA_963545585.1 uncultured Lachnospiraceae bacterium | reverse complement strand
TAGAGCAGCCAATTTTTCTTTAAAAAAAGAGGACATTTACTATTGCAATTTACCGAACTGTTAAAAAATTTATTTTGCGCTTGATTTTTATGAGTCGGTATTGTAATATAATCAAATAGAGGGCTGCTCGGGCAGTCTGTTTTTGTTTGCCCTTTGGCATAGATATGGCATTTAGGGCGCCTGTGGGTGAAAGGCTGTCCGAATGGCTGCGCGCAGGCTGGCGTTAGCATCTGCCGCAAAGAACCAGCGCAAACAGTCGTTTCCGGTAAAGAGTGGTGAGGCTTAAAGGGAGAAATTTGGTAAGGAGGATTTTATGGACATTAGGAGAATGTTCGGAATTGAAAAGTTTTTGGCTTATATCAGCACCCGTCACCCGGTTCTGGAGGAAAATGGAATTTTTTGTGATGAAACGCAAAATTACCGGATTCCGCAGGATCCCAAGCTTGGTGAGCCAGTTAAGTTGCGGCTGAGAACGAAAAAAAATAATGTGGAAAAAGTTTATCTCCGCTATGAAGATAAAAGGCTGCCGCTACAGCGGGTGAGTTCCGATTCACTGTTTGATTATTATGAAATTACACTGGAAGGCGTGACTAAGCCGCTCCAGTACTATTTTGAATTGAGTTCCGGCCGCTATCGGGTGTTTTACAATAAAAAAGGCGCAACCAGAGAAGCGGATCATTATTTTGATTTTAAATTGGTGCCGGATCTGGCTACGCCTGATTGGGCAAAGGGTGCGATTATGTACCAGATTTTTGTTGACCGCTTTTATAACGGCAATCCGGCCAATGATGTGGCTGACGGAGAATACCGTTATATCGGCAAGTTAGCGGAGCGGGTCAAGGATTGGAACAAGCTCCCGGCTGCTGACGGGATTCGCGAGTTTTACGGCGGTGATTTGCAGGGAGTACGGGATAAGCTTGACTATTTACAGGAAATCGGAGTGGAGGTTATTTACCTGAATCCGGTTTTTACTTCGCCGTCTAATCATAAATACGATACGCAGGATTATGAGGCAATAGACCCGCATTTTGGCGTAATTGTTGAAGACGGCGGCGCTACCCTGACCGGCGAGGAGGGGAATGAATATGCCAGCCTTTATCAGCGGCGCACGACCGCTCCGGCCAATATTGAGGCCAGCAACGCTTTCTTTGCGGAGTTGGTGGAGGAGATTCACCGCCGCGGGATGCGGGTTATCTTAGACGGAGTGTTTAATCACTGCGGATCGTTTAATAAATGGCTTGACCGGGAAGGGTTTTACGGCGGCAGTGGTCAGTATCCGGCTGGAGCGTATACTTCGGCTACCAGCCCCTATCATAGTTATTTTCACTTTCATGAGACAGATAGCTGGCCGAATAATGGCAATTATGACGGTTGGTGGGGTTACGATACTCTGCCGAAGCTAAATTATGAGGGTTCACCGGGACTGTACCGTAAGATTATGAAAGTAGCGCAAAAATGGGTCGGTGCGCCGTATAAAACAGACGGCTGGCGGCTGGACGTAGCGGCTGATTTGGGGTACAGCAAGGAATTCAATCATCAGTTTTGGCGGGATTTCCGCAGTGCCGTCAAAGAGGCAAATCCAGAAGCTTTGATTTTGGCGGAACATTACGGTGATCCGTCAGATTGGCTGAAAAACGGCGACCAATGGGATTCGGTCATGAATTATGATGCTTTTATGGAGCCGGTTTCGTGGTTTTTTACCGGTATGGAAAAACATTCGGATGAGTACCGAGGCGATTTGCTTGGAAATTATCAGTCTTTTTGCGATGCGATGACCTATAATATGGCGAAGTTCAATATTTCGGCTTTGCAGGTGGCGATGAATGAGCTGTCCAATCATGACCATTCCCGCTTTTTAACCAGAACCAACCATCGGGTTGGCCGGACGGCTTCGGCAGGAGCGGAGGCGGCCGGTGAAGGGCTTAATTACGGTATTATGAAAGAAGCGGTCGTTTTGCAAATGACTTGGCTGGGGGCGCCGACTATTTATTATGGAGATGAGGCTGGTGTTTGTGGCTGGACGGATCCGGACAACCGCCGAACCTACCCTTGGGGGAATGAGAATAAAGAGTTGCTCAATGTGCATAAACAGTTGATTGCTTTGCGCAAGTCGATTCCGACGCTGCGCAGCGGCTCGCTGAAGATGCTGGGCGGTGAATACAATGTTTTGACCTATGGCCGGTTTGACGAGCGGGATAAGATTGTGGTAGCGTTTAATAATAATGCCGATTGTCGTCAGATTTCGATTCCGGTCTGGGAGATTGGGATTTCTGATGACGATTCCTGCCAGCGGATTTTTGAGAGTACGGCGGAAAGCCATAATACGACCAAGGAGATGTATCCAGTGGAAAATGGCCGGATTAAGTTGCGCTTAAAGCCGTTCAGTGCGGTGATTTTAAAGAAAGCCGGTTATTAGCTCAACTGTCCCATGCTTTGCCAAACCAGAACCGTATTTTTGGGGGTAGGTCGCCCACCCGGGCAGAAAGCGAAGCTTTCGACCAAAAAAAAGGGGGGGGGCAGACCGCACGCCCGGCAGCGCAGTTTTTACTGAGGAATCATGGAAGAAAAAAGAATAGGATTAATAAAAAGGCTTGCTATGTCGATACTATAATGGAGATTGACTGATGTTCAAGCCTTTTTTATAAAGATAATAACTCAGCTTTCCCATGTTCCGTAAAATTAGAACAAACTTTTTAGGCAGGTCGCCCAGCTGGGCAGAAGTGCACAGCACTTCGATCAGGGGAAAGCTGAGATGATAATTAGCAAAAGAAAAGGGAATAAGAATGCGAAAAGTGGAAAATGCCATTATTTTAGCGGCCGGAATGGGCAGCCGGATGATTCCTCTGACCTATGAAAAACCCAAGGGGCTGATTGAGGTGTGGGGTGAAACTATGGTTGAGCGCCAAATCCGGCAGCTTTTGGCGGTGGGAATTAAAAAAATCCTGATTGTAACGGGGTATCTGGCGGAGCAGTTTGATTTTTTGCAGGAAAAATATGCCGGAATAGTAACCTGTATTTACAATCCCGATTATGAAAGTCAAAATAATATTGTTAGCTTGTATTTAGTCAGACAGTATTTGGGCGATACTTATCTTCTCTCGGCGGATAATTATTACCCGGAAAATATTTTTAAAGAGCAGGAAACAGATAAAAGCTGGTACTGCGCAGTGCGCAGCCAAACCGCCAAAGCCGAATGGGGGTTGCGGACGGATGACAGTGGCCGGATTGTAGAGGTGCAAAAGCGGGCGGTGTCGGGACAGCCCTATATGTACGGTGCGGTCTTTTTCAGCCGGGAAGTAGTTCCGGACTTTTGCCGGATACTGGAGCGGGAATATGAAAACCCGAGCAGCCATAGCTGGTTGTGGGAAGAAGTATTGCTTCGGCATATTCGGGAATTGGAGTTTTATATCCATGAGGAAAGGGAACAAGCGGTCTTGGAACTGGAGAGTCTGGAAGATTTGCGAGCCTTTGACCTGCGTTATCGGGATCATTCCGGCAATCCGGCTTTGGAGCGGATTGCGGAAGTTTTTGGGATCAGGGAAAGCGAGATTACCGATATCCGCGAGCAAAAGCTGGGTTTGACCAATTCTTCTTTCCTGTTTCGGGTTAAGGGAGTTCGCTATGTTTTTCGCCTGCCGGGGATCGGCAGCAGTGCGTTTATCAGCCGAAAAAATGAATACTTGGTGTATGAAGCTCTAAAAGATAAGGATATTACCGATCAGGTCGTGCACTTTGACCCGGAAAGCGGGATAAAGATTACGGTTTATGAGGAGGATTCCAAGATTTTGCGGTGGGAATGGACAGCGGAAGTCAAAAAGACGCTGCAAAGCTTGAAAGAAGTGCATGACAGCGGAATACGGATTGAGCGGATTTTTTATCCGAAAGCGGAGATTTTAGCCTATGAAAAGCGGTGCCGGGCAGCGCAGATTTCTTTTTGGCCGGATTATGAAGCGGTTAGAGATTTGGTTGTTCAGATTGCCGAGTACTTAGAAACCGTAGATTTTTGCCCGGTGCTTTGTCATATTGACTTTATTGAGGAAAATGTACTGATTTTAAAGGATGGTAAAATCCGACTGATTGACTGGGAGTATGCGGCTATGTCCGATCCGATGATGGATTTGGCGGTCTTTATCATTTCGCCTGGATATGATGCGGATGATTTAAAGAAGCTGACGGAGCTGTATTTTGAACGGAAATTATTAGTTCAAGAGGAAATAAAGCTGTACGCTTATGCTGCGGTTTGCGGGCTTTACTGGAGCTTATGGGCGAAATATAAAGAGGGGCAGGGCTATGTTTTTCATGAGGAGTATGCAGCTAAGGTTTATGGGTATTCACAGATTTATATTAAAAAATTGGCTGAAATGGGATTTTTCACCGGAAAAGAGGATTAAAAATGAACAAGCAGGAAATTCAGGAAAGTTTAAGTCAGGGCGTGGCCGAAGGGCTTTTATCAGAGATTGAGGCCTATGAACAGGCAAAACCCTTTGATTTGGACACTGTATCAATGAAAGCTACTTATTATATGCTGACCGGTGAAATCGAGCGGGCGATTGGGCTGATGCATGAGGGACTGAAAAAGAATCCCTATATGCTGGATTTTTTATATAATTTAGGTGTGCTCTATGAAATCAGCGGTGATATTTATCAGGCGTATGAATATTTTGCAAGGCTGTGTTTGATAGAAACAGGCCAGTTAGAGAGTCCGGAATTAAAACGGATAAATTTGAAAATGGAGTTGCAGGGACAGAGGGCAACAAACGAAGAAATCGAAGAGATTCGCCTGAAAATGAGAAAATTGCAACAGGGAATGGATGATTTTTTTGGACAGCGATTAATGGATATTTGGTCATATTCAGGAGAAAAGACTTTAGGTGTACGGCTCAAGACCAATTCGGAATATTATATTGCCGGTTATACTCGTTTGGGAATTCTTTTGGCAGAGAGGAGTGTTCCGTATGATCAGGCTGAACTAAGAAAGGTGCTGACACAGGGAAATTCCGTCAAGGTAGAAATCGAGGAGCCATCTCTCGTACCGGTTTTGCTCAAGCGAACAGGGAACTTTGAAATAAAATGCGGACAGGAACGATTTCAAATGTATCAGGTTCGTGAGGCTTTTCATTGTTATCCGACCGACCGGGATCTTGAAATCAGCGGTGAGGAGGGGATGCAGATTGTAGTTGGTCAGCCTATGCCGCTGACGGCAAAACCGAATCGAAAAAAGTTGATTTTAACGATTTTTGTGGATGGATTATCACAGGCTTTTTTGGAGGAAAATGGCTTTGCTGAGTCGATGCCGAAAACGTATCACTATTTTGCCGACGGAATCCGCTGCACTAATTTTTATTCCACAGGCGAATGGACGTACCCCAGCATGGCAGGATATTTTTCCGGTCAGTATACTGTCGATCATAAAATGTTTTATCCCGGGGTTGATTATCGTTTGCCGGAAAATGTGGAGCTGCTGGGCGAGTGCTTAAAACGGGCCGGATATACCACGGCCAAGATTGACGGCGACTGGCGGACAAATCCTGACTATGGCTATGTTCGCGGCTTTGACCGGGTGCTTTCAGGCGTATACGGTGAAATGATGGATATTAAGCAGGTCATTTCCAATGCAGTTGATCATATTGATGCGCTGAAAGAGAGTAATCAGTATGTTTATATCAATATCGGGGAGCTTCATGATATTAGTGATAATTATAAGCTGCCGTTTGATGTTCAGGCGCATCTGACACTGTCCGAACTTCAGGATGAACGGGTAACCGGCAGCACTTCGGTTAAGCAGCAGTTTAATGGCAATAAGAAAAGACGGTATCAGGAGCAAATGCGCTATGTTGACCGCTATTTGAGTTTTTTGTTTAATTATTTAGATGAAACCTTTGCGCCGGAAGATATTTTAGTTACTTTGTTTTCTGATCATGGGCAGGGCTATTTGGTTCCAAACAGCGGTTTCTTTTTAGCGGATGAGCGCACGAAGGTGCCGCTGCTGATTAAGGGAGCGGACATGCAGCCGGGGGTTTGCCCGGAATATATTTCCAGTGTGGATTATTTGCCGATTTTAGGAAAATTAGCGGGCTTTTCGGTTGATTTAACCGGTCGCCGATCGGTTTTGCCGGTCTTTTTCGGCGGCAGTGAAAAAAGAAAGTTTACGGTCAGTGAGTCTATTTATCCGGGAGATACCTATAAAATTGCTTTACGCAATGAGGATATGGTGTTTTTCTTTGAGACTAAGGAGACTGTGCAAAAGGACGCCAGAGTCAGTCTGGCGGAATATAGCTGTAGCCTGCGGACACCGGCCGGTGAGGAGATCAGGGATGAAGCCTTGATGCAGGAGTGCCTTGGCTATGTAACAGAGCATTTGGGGTATTTTCAGAGATATGAATAAAGGATAAAAGGAAAAAAAGGAGCCGTTGCATAATAAAGGGTTTATATCAAGATATTGCATTGACATAGAGAAATCTTTTCAATATCTTGTATAATGGACTTAAAATGCAATGACTCCTTTTATAGTGCAATAAAATCGGCGGCTGTTATAATCTTGAGATTGTGCAGCCCGGATTCGAGAAAGTCTTTATCGCCGGTAAGAAGAACATCTACTCATAGGCTGTACCTTCGTTTCATAAATTTATTTCCCTAAAGTGGTCAGCAGCATGGTTAGGTCGCCGTCGACGGTGTAAGCGGAGTGATTGGCGCTGATAAAGAAGCTGTCGCCCTTGCGTAAGGGATGGGTGCTTTGGCCATCGGTTAAAGTTCCAACACCGTCTAAAATCAGCAGGGAATGAAAACTGGCCCGGCCTTGATAGCTTTGCGGGTCATAGCGGAGGGCATTGCGAACAATAATCTTGTCAACCGTAAAATAAGGGCATTGACAAAGATGACCGCCAAAGTCAAAATGCTCCTGCGCCGGGGTTAAATTGGATACGGCAATTGCCGGTTCGATATGAAGCTCCCGCAGTTTACCGTTTGCGTCCTTGCGGTTAAAATCATAAACCCGATACGTAACATTGGAATTTTGCTGAATCTCGGCAATTAAAATGCCCGCACCGATGGCGTGAATGGTACCGGCCGGAATAAAGAAAAAATCTCCTTTTTTGACCGGAATGCGGCGCAGTACATCCAATAAAGTATTTTCCTCTATGGCCCGGCGAAATTCCTCTTGGCTGAGCGGACGATTTACTCCGTAATAAAGAAAAGCGCCGGGGGCTGCGTCCAGCACATACCAACATTCGGTTTTGCCGAATTGGCCTTCCTGCGCCAGCGCATAATCGTTGTCGGGGTGAACCTGAATGGACAAATCTTGAGCCGCATCAATAAATTTAATTAAAATCGGCAGTTCGCCCGGCTGGCCCAATGCCTGCGGTTCGGCGGCTAAGTATTCCGTCAGCGTTTTGCCGTCATAGGAAGTGCCGGAATCGGTGATAACGGACGGGCCATCCGGATGAACTGACAGTTCCCAAGTTTCGGCCACAATCCCGGTTCGGTTTTTGAAAAATTCTTCATTTAAGCGGGTACCGCCCCATAAATAATCCTTATGAGCTGGATAAAGTTTAAAAATCATAGTGTCCCTGCTTTCTTGCGTGCTTGTTTATTTGATACTTGCAGCATAAAAAACTTTGTCCTGCGGCTGCTGGCGCAGAAAAACTTGCATTTTCTGCGCTGGCAGGTAATTCCACAGGAAAAGTGCCATTTATTTTACCATTTGCATTAAAGCGGCTTCCAGCTTTTGGCCGGCTGCTTCAGCGGCATCCCAGTTTGCGGCCTGAACGCCGTAATAAAGTTTCATTTTCGGCTCGGTGCCGGAGGGGCGGACACAGACCCAAGTGTCGCCGCTTAAAACATAATATAAAACATCGGATTTAACTAAGCCGGTCGGTCGGGTTTGACCGGTTTGGCAGTCGGTAATCTGACCGCTTTCATAATCGCGGATTTCCAGTACCTTGCGGCCGTCAATTTCCTGCGGCGGGTTTTGGCGAAAACGAGCCAGCAGTTCCGCCATCTTATTGCGACCTTTAGCGCCCGGAAAACTAAGCGGCAGCGTTGCTTCCCGGTAATAGCCGTAGCGGCTGTAAAGCGCTTCTAAAGCTTGTTTTAAGTTTAGACCTTTGGTTTTGTAATAGGCGGCCATTTCGCAGACCAGCATCGCCGAAACCACAGCGTCCTTATCGCGGGCATGGGTGCCGATCAGATAGCCGTAGCTTTCTTCAAAGCCAAACAGGTATTCATAGCTGTGATTCTGTTCAAATTCTTTGATTTTCTCGCCGATGTATTTAAAACCGGTCAGTACTTCAAAGACCTTTAAATGCTCGCACTCAGCCATTTTTTTAGCGATTTTGGTGGAAACAAAGCTGTAAATCAAAGCGCCGCTTGCCGGTAAAGTCCCTTGTTCTTTCTTTTTTGTTAAAATATAGTCAAAAAGCAGCGGGGCAATCATATTGCCGGTAAAGCGGAAATAGCTGCCGTCCTCTGTTTTTGCCATAACGCCCAGCCGGTCGGAATCAGGGTCAGTCGCCAGCAGCAAATCGGCATTTTTTTCCTGTCCCAGCCGTTTCGCATATTCAAAGGCTTTTTCTTCTTCCGGGTTGGGATAGGAAATGGTTGGGAACTCGCCGTTGGGCTCAATTTGTTCGGCAACGGGGTAAACCTTTTGGTAGCCGAGTTCTTTTAAAACCCGCAGTACTGGACGGCCGCCGGTGCCGTGCAGTGGTGTATAAACGATGCCCAGCTTGTCTTTTTCGGCGGCGATCACGGCCGGGTCAAGGGTTTGTTTTTTAATAGCATTAATGTAATCGGTATCTTCCTGCTCGTCAAAAACGTGATATAGTTCGCCGGGGGTCGGCTGATACTGAATCATAGAAAAATCGGTGATTTTATTGACTTCATCAATAATTTCCTTATCGCGGGGATAAGTTACCTGTGCACCGTCCTCGCCGTATACTTTGTAGCCATTATAATTGGAAGGATTGTGCGAGGCGGTAATGACGATACCGGCGGCACAGCCTTGGTTGCGGACGGCAAAGGACAGCTCCGGCGTAGTGCGGACACCGTTAAAGATATAGGACGCAATGCCGTTGGCATTTAAAACCAGCGCCGCTTCTCGGCAAAACTCCGGGCTCATCCGGCGGGAATCATGAGCGATGGCAACGCCTTTCTTTTTACCGGCTTCGCCGGCGGTTTTTAAGATGTAATTTGCCAGACCTTGCGTTGCTTTGCGGACGGTGTAAATATTCATCCGATTGGTGCCGGCGCCTAAAATGCCGCGCAGCCCCCCGGTGCCAAACTCCAAATCAGTGTAAAAACGGTCTTCTATTTCCGTTTCATTTCCTTTGATTCCCAGCAGTTCCTGCCGGGTTGCTTCGTCAAAGTAGTCGTTATTCAGCCATTCGGTATACAGTGTTTGATAACTCATAGTCTCCTCCTGTTTTTGCGAGTGTGCGGGTTTTAATTTATTATAACATAAATCAAGCGTGAGTGCGAGAAAATCCTTGCGGATTTTCTCTCCGCATCATCGCTCATATAGTCTGTTCGTCAAAAACGCTTTCGCACGCCAGCGTGCTTCGCATTTTTTCCTCCAGCCTGCACTCACGCTTTTATTGCGCAGCATTATATCATAACTTGAGCGTGAGTGCGAGAAAATCCGTAAGGATTTTCTCGCTGTATTATCGTTCGTATAGTTTGTTTGCCCAATTGCCTGTGCATGCAAGCATGTTCTGTACCTTTGCAATCAGGAAGTTTATAATGGGCACTTGTCGGGATGCTGCGGAACATGTTATACTAAAAGCATGAAAAAATGTATTGCTGGCTAATTTTATAATAGATAGAAGAATACGGTCATCAAAAGGGCTTCTTATTTGGGAAAGCCGATTCAGGGGACGAAAAAGAACAGGAGCGAAAATTGCGGCGTCAGATGCCGGTGATCGGGCCGATTATGAACTTCCTGATTTTTAAAGTATTTTTCAAGAAGAAAGCGAACTGGGATTTGATTCGGCAGGATATGATTTTGGATAATTTTCTGCTCAAAGATATTCTGGAAAGCGGGAGGTACTCGGAGCGTATACCAGAGGAGCAAATACTGAAAACATCGCCGAGCGAATTGATGAAGAAATTAGGGTATAAAGTATAAAAACATCCAACCGATACAGTGCTGCAAAGTTTTCAAACTATGCCATAGAAGCGGCAGGCTGTAAGGTGTTCATAAAAAAATGGGGAAAGTCAAATGCCCTCAAAGTGGGATAGAGCCAAAAAAGACTATGGGAAAGTTGAGTTAATGAAAATAGAAGAAATTCGATTGCGGAAAAGGAGGATAAATTGTGGAAATGGAATGGACGAAACTGTTGTCATTGAAAACAAAAATGGAAAGGGAGCAACTGCCGGAATGTTTTTCTGATTATCCAATCAGTGATGTGGAAAAAGACTATGAGCAAATCATATCAAGCCCATCGTTTCGCAGATTACAGGATAAAACGCAGGTATTTCCATTGGATAAAAGTGATTTTGTCAGGACAAGATTGACGCATTCTTTGGAAGTATCCACGATTGCCAGACAATTAGGAATTATGATTACCCAAAATACAAAAGTATATTGCCAAAAGGATTTTAAAACGGATGAGGAAAGTCTTAAAAATATACCAGCTATATTATCCAGCGCAGGGCTGCTGCATGATATCGGCAACCCGCCGTTTGGTCATTTTGGCGAGGTGGTGATTGGGGATTGGTTCAAAAATACTTTTCCGAAAGAAAAATTTAAATATGGGAATAAAGCGATTAAAGATATTCTGAATGAACAGATGAAAAAAGATTTGGAAAATTTTGAAGGCAATGCACAGGCGTTAAGGATATTGGCTAAGACACACAGTGGATATCCTATCAATGTATCTTATGCGGTGCTTAATACGCTGATAAAATATCCTACGGATTCTTGTGCATTTTCCAAAGGAGCTGCCGATATTAAAAAACATAAACTGGGATATTATTATTCTGAAAATGAGATAATGAACGATATTTGCAAAACGACCGGAACTAAAATGAGCGGCGAATATGTCAGGCATCCGTTGACATTATTATTGGAAGCGGCTGATGATATTGCCTATGCTGCCGCTGATTTAGAAGATGCTTTGAAAAAGGGATTATTTACCATAAAACAGTTTATGACATATTATTCCGATGAAGTTGAAAAAATGGATAATAAATATTCCAAGAATTTGTATCAGGACTTGGAGAAAAAGATTAAGGAGGGAGCGGAAGATGATTTTAAGGTATTTCAAAAGTGGATTAGCAGTGTAAAAAGATGGCTGATGTATGTTGTGGTGTATCGTTTTTTCAAATCATATGATGAAATTATGGAAGGTCGTTATCAGCATGATTTGTTTTATGATACCAATCATGAAAATACGATTAAAATTTTAAAGGGCGCAATGAAAAAGTTTGTATTTAATGACAACGAAATACTGAAGCTTGAATTGGCGGCAAAAAAGATAATGGAAGCGCTTTTGAACGATTTTATCTTTGCGGTCATATATTGGGAGGAAAAGGAACATGCGGATAAATTATCCAAAGCAGATTTAAAATACATAAACATAATCCCGCAGAATTTAAGGGATGAATTTATAGAAACAGCACCCAAGGGAGCAGCGGAACGCCTGTATCGAAAGTTTTTAATGGTAACGGATTTTATTAGCGGCATGACGGATTCGTATGCCAAAAACTTGTATCAGGAATTATATGGGCTGAAAGGATAAAAAGGATGAAGGGACTCCCACCGCCCGCCGGGAAGGAATAGGGTGGTCAGGGAAAAGAGATAGCAAGGAAAAGAGAGGTCAGGGAAAAGAGCGGGCTATCAGGCCGTTCGGCTCGAACCCGCCGCTGGCGGGTTCTTTGCGCCTCAGTTCGAGCCCCTTCCTCACGCAATAAAGCATAAAAAAAGACCCTAACAGGTCTTGTTTTTATGTTTCCTGCGGATGAAGGGACTCCCACCGCCCGCCGGGAAGGAATAGGGTGGTCAGGGAAAAGAGATAGCAAGGAAAAGAGAGGTCAGGGAAAAGAGCGGGCTATCAGGCCGTTCGGCTCGAACCCGCCGCTGGCGGGTTCTTTGCGCCTCAGTTCGAGCCCCTTCCTCACGCAATAAAGCATAAAAAAAGACCCTAACAGGTCTTGTTTTTATGCTTCCTGCGGATGAAGGGACTCGAACCCCCACGCCGTGAGGCGTCAGATCCTAAGTCTGATGCGTCTACCAATTCCGCCACATCCGCCAAATGAGCTATCCGGGACTCGAACCCGGGACACCTTGATTAAAAGTCAAGTGCTCTACCGTCTGAGCTAATAACCCATACAAAATTGTTACTCCGAAGAGTAGGGTGAGAGATGGGACTCGAACCCACGGCCTCTAGGGCCACAACCTAGCGCTCTAACCAACTGAGCTACACCCACCACATAGTTCTGCCCTGAAAAGCTACAGAGCAACGTGCCTGAAGGGATTCGAACCCCCGACACGTGGCTTAGAAGGCCACTGCTCTATCCTACTGAGCTACAGGCACAAATCCGACTGAAAGCCTCTGCTTAAAACCGGATAAAGCGTGTGATGGGAATCGAACCCACATATCTAGCTTGGAAGGCTAGTGTTCTACCACTGAACTACACACGCACATATCGAGGTGACAGGATTCGAACCTGCGACCCCCTGATCCCAAATCAGGTACTCTAGCCAAGCTGAGCCACACCTCGGGAGCAAAAGCTTGTGTGCGCAATGATTTTCAAACGCAAAAATGATTATACTAAAGAAGCCGGTAAATGTCAACACTTATTTTCAAAAAAGGGAAAAATATATAGGAGTTAAGTGAAAAAGTTATTTCTACACGGAAAGAGTGGAAAATACTTTTTCCCTTTACTCGCGTTTAAAAAATGAACATTTCTTGCAGATTCAACTTGCAATTGGAATAAGAGCATGCTATAATTCAGAGGAATAAAAGATCAATCATAAACGGAATCACTTCGCTTTTGGGGCGGATGCGGCTGGTCTAAGAGAGCTGTTTGGATGAAGATGAGAGAGCTGAGTCATAAAATAAAAATTATAGAGGTGAAAAAATGGAACAACTACTGATTGAGGGCGGAGTCAGACTGAAGGGACAAGTGGAAGTCAGCGGTGCCAAGAATGCGGCTTTGCCGATTTTGGCAGCGGCAACTCTAACTCAGGATGTTTGCGTGATTGAAAACGTGCCGAATATTTTAGATATCCAGATTATGATGAAAGGAATCGAATGTCTGGGAGCGAAGGTAACCTATCAGAACGGCAGGGTAACGATTGACGGCAGCGGAATCAAGCAGCCGCTGGTGGACTCGGAATATATGCAGCAGATTCGCGGCTCTTATTATTTACTGGGCGCTTTATTGGGAAGATTTAAACATGCACAGGTGATTATGCCGGGCGGATGCAACTTAGGAACTCGGCCGATTGACCAGCATATTAAGAGCTTTGAAGCACTGGGTGCTCGTACAAAAATTGAACACGGTTTTATCATTGCCAATGAGGAAAAAGCGCCGCTCATCGGCACTTCGATTTATCTGGATATTGCCAGCGTTGGTGCAACCATCAACAGCATGATGGCGGCGGTGCTGGCTGAGGGCAGAACAGTGATTGAAAATCCAGCCAAAGAGCCGCATGTTGTGGATTTGGCCAATTTCTTAAACAGCATGGGAGCCGATATCAAGGGCGCCGGGACGGATGTAATTCGGATTAAGGGTGTCAGCCGTTTGCACGGCTGCGAGTACTCTATTATTCCCGATCAGATTGAAGCGGGTACTTTTATGGTGGCAGCGGCGATTACCGGCGGCGATGTAGTGGTGAAAAATTTGATTCCCAAGCATATGGAGGCAATTTCAGCCAAACTTTTGGAAATGAATGTCAAATTAGAGGAACGGGAGGATGCGATTCGGGTTTATGTGGACGAACCGCTAAAACCCTGCAATTTAAAAACTTTGTATTATCCGGGACTGCCGACCGATATGCAGCCGCAGATGACGGCGCTTTTGGCTTTGGCGGAAGGAACCAGCATTGTAACCGAAACCGTCTATATCGATCGGTTTCAATATGTAGAAGAGCTTTTGAAAATGGGGGCTGATATCACGGTGGAGGGCAATACAGCCATTATTAAAGGTGTGCCACGGCTTCTGGCGGCGGATGTAAAGGCCAAAGATTTGCGAGCCGGTGCGGCATTAGTCTTGGCGGGGCTGGCAGCACAGGGACAAACTGGCGTTTTCCACTTAGATTATATTGACCGTGGCTATGAACGGATTGAAGAAAAATTGCAGAAATTAGGCGCCAACATCAAACGGGTTTCCTTTGATAATATCAAAAGCCAGCTCAGGGTTGTTTAATTCAGCAGGCCGATGGCAAAGCGGGAAAATAGCTAAAATAAAGGGCTTTCAACAAAAAAGCCACTGTTTTAGCGAAAAAATGCCAAAAAATAAAGAAAAAAACTTGACAAACCGCTAAGAAACGGTTATAAATAGTATAAGGAGCAAGGTTTGCTTCGGATCTATTATAATTTTCAATATTTTCAACTTGTACAGGAGGAGTTTAAATGAACAAAGCGGAATTAGTTAGCGCAATTGCAGAGAAGGCGGAATTGAGCAAGAAAGATGCGGAAAAAGGCTTAAAGGCTTTTATGGATGTTGTTACCGAAGAGTTGACCAAGGGTGGAAAAGTACAGTTAGTTGGCTTTGGTAATTTTGAAGTAGCCGAAAGAAAAGAAAGAAAAGGACACAATCCGCAGACCAAACAGCAGATTACGATTCCGGCTTCAAAGGCACCGAAGTTCAAAGCTGGTAAGGCTTTAAAGGATGCGGTTAATGTACCGGCTCCGAAATCCAAGAAGAAGAAATAAGTGTCCCAAAAGTTGAGTTATATACAAAAGATCTACCCCGCCGGGATAGGTCTTTTGTCTTTTGTACGGCTGGCAGCCAGCAGAAAAGAGGTAAGATGAGAATCGACAAGTTTTTAAAGGTCTCCCGTTTGATTAAACGGCGGACAGTGGCAAATGAAGCGGCATCGGCTGGCCGGGTAAAAATTAACGGCAAGGTGGTCAAGCCGTCCGAAGAAGTGAAAATCGGCGATATTATTGAGATTGGCTTTGGTCAGAAAAGTGTTAAGGCTGAGGTCTTATCCATCAGCAATGTCATCCGCAAAGAAGAAGCTGATGGCATGCTCCGGTATTTATCAGGAGAGTAAGCTATGGGAAAAATCAGACGGTCTAAAATCTATATTTTGTTTGTGATCAGCGTCTTAACAGTTGTGGCCGGTGTTCAGCTGGTTAATCTCTTCCATCAGTACAATGAAAAAGAGGGCGAAGCCCAAGCGCTCAGGGAAAAAATCCGGTTGGAAAACGAAAAGAATCTACAGCTGAAAGAATATGAAAAATATATGCAGTCAGACGCTTTTATCGAGGAAAAGGCTAGAGAAGAGTTTAATCTAATCAAAGACGGCGAAGAAGTCTATATTTTGAAAAAAGAGTAAGAAAAGGGAAAAGCCGAAGGGTTTTCCCGAACCAAAAGGGAAAAGCCGAAGGGTTTTCCCGAGCCGAAAAGGGAAAAGCCGAAGGATTTTCCCGAACCGAAAAGGGAAAAGCCGAAGGGTTTTCCCGAGCCGAAAAGGGAAAAGCCGAAGCCGAAAGCGTTCGGCGGGAACAAAGAAAAAAGCGATTGGAAAGACCGAACAGAATAATATAAATTGGTTAGCTGAATTTGCCTATACGAAAGTTTGCTTTATAGGCAAACTATAGCTAACGATTAAGGACAAAACACATGCAAAATCAAAAGAAAATACTAGAAAGAATTTTGGCGGCGCAGTTGATCTTGCCGGGAGAGGCGATATTAGCCGGATTTTCCG
>CAUUKX010000045.1:0-16078 GCA_963545585.1 uncultured Lachnospiraceae bacterium | reverse complement strand
CACGATAATTTTGCTCATACATTCCTCCTTAGTGAATAATTGATATCTGGTAATAGTTCAGGTAAGCGGATATTGATGCTTGATAGACATCGGGAGAGCTTGCTCTCTACCAGCTATACTTTCTTTCATTATAACATTTGCATAAAAGGCTGTAAATATTTTTTTGTCTGAAGCCGAATTGGTTACAGCAAATCGACACCTTCCTCAGCTGAAACAATCCGATAATTATTTCGGGAAACGTTTTTCACATCATAAAGCGCCCGGTCGGCATACGACAGATAATCATCAACTCCGTGATGCGGTGAAAACAAATCAAAGCACACCCCCTGCGTGATAGTAACCATTTCGGCAACTGGTGAATATTCATGTTTGATGGCTCGAGCCTGAATTTGTGCTTGTAACTGCCGAACAAAGTTCTCTACTTCCGCTTTGGTATAGTCTTGATAAATGATGACGAACTCATCCCCGCCATAGCGACAGGCAAAGATATTTCGGCCGGCAGCCAAAGCCTGAATCTCGGTGGTCACCGCCTGGATGCACTGATCGCCGGCCTGATGGCCGTAATTGTCATTGTATTCCTTAAAATAATCAATGTCTAAGATTTCAACGCCAATGGTTTGAGCTTTTTCTGGATGCCGGAGCATGTGGCTGTAAATTTGCATCGAGTAGTGATTATAGGCAAAACGGTTGGGAAGGCCGGTCAGGGCATCCGTTTCCGATTTTTTGCGGAGCATGGCATTTTCTTCCAAAGAAACAACCATCCGGTTGATGCCCTCGGAAATTCGGCTCATTTCATCTTGAGTTGTTAAATTCAGCGGCTGACTGGGAATAATGCCTTGTTCCAAAATGCCCAGATAGCTTGTGATTGCCCCGATACTGGCGGTCCAGCGGGACATCAGAAAAATAATAAAAACAAGACAAATAAAGATAATACTGGCCATAGCAAAGGTAATATTATTGACGGAATCCGCAATTTGCGCCCTTAATTCGGTAATATTGCGGCCGACTACAATAGCGCCGACGATTTGGCCGTCCTGATTGCACAAAGTGTTATACAGGCAGAAAATCATACCGCCAGCCACATTGGCTGCGCCGGAATAAGTACCATCCCGGTCTAAGGCATCGGAAATATTTTTCGTGATATAAGTGCCGACGATGGAATTGCCGTCTGGACTTTTGGTACTGCCGGCCACTCGCAGATAATGACCTTCCTCATAACCCTCGGCGTTGCCGGCAGCAGGCACATAGCCAAGCTTTGCATCCTTATCCAAAATAAAGACATAGGCCAATGTGTTGGTGTTTTTTTCATGCTCTAAAAAAGGCTCTAAATTAGCTTTTTCTTCAGTGCCGTCACCAATCATGATATCGCCGAAATAAATAGAGCCATCCTTGATGACCCATTTGGATTGGTGATCTGGGTTGATCAAATCCTCAATATAGTGGATATCCGCCACTAATCGGTTAGAGATTAAATCTTCCACCAAATGGGTGATGGTTGAGGACACGGTCAAATTTACAAAAAATAAAATAACCACCGCAAAAATAGCATAGGTAATGATTATTTTGGAATAAATAGTTCGAAAGAAGATAAAGTTTTTAAATCGGGTAAGCATTGTGCTTGTTGTATTATTCATTTCTATTTTTTCATGCTGCCTAAAGAAATTGTTCTCCAGAGGGAAATAACAATTTTTAGCACAAACGGCAAAGCTCCTTTTTTGTAATAGGTGCCGCCGTCATTGTTTCCGCTGCTGGATGCCAGCGCTATGAAAGGTGAAAACAAAGAAAGCGGCGCATTCTTTATTGTTTATTACTAATGTATCGGCATGATAGGCTATATAGTTTACAGCAATGTAATCTGATGTTCGGATAATTTTTTAACCATATCCTCTGGCCATAGGCTGCTTTGAACTTCGCCAATATGAGCTTTGCGCAGGAAAAACATACAAATTCGGGACTGGCCGATACCGCCGCCCATTGTCTGCGGCAACTCACCGGCAGCCAGTTTTTTATGGAAATTTAACTGTAAACGTTCCTCGCAGTCGGCTTTTTTCAGCTGTTGCTTCAGCTTTTCCGGATTGACCCGAATTCCCATTGAGGAAAGTTCCACCGCTGTTTCAATTATTGGGGACCAGAGGAGAATATCGCCATTTAAGGTCCAATCATCATAGTCCGGCGAGCGGTCGTCATGCTTTTGGCCGGAAGCTAAAACATCGCCGATTTGATGAACGAAAACAGCGCCATATTTTTGGCAAATCTGGTTTTCCCGCTCCTTCGGACTCAGCTGTGGGTATTTATCCTCTAATTCCTGAGTGGAAATAAAGTGAATTTTTTCCGGCAGGATTGGTTTGATTTTGGGATAGCGGTGTGAAATAAAGAGTTCGGTATCTTTAAATACATCGTAAATCGTTTCTACTGTTTTCTTCAAAAACTTAAAATTACAATCTTCGGGCGCGATAATTTTTTCCCAGTCCCATTGATCAACATAAACCGAATGCAGGTTATCCAGCTCCTCAAAGGTACGCAGGGCGTTCATATCGGTATAAAGCCCTTCGCCGGTTTCATAATGATAACGCTCCAGCGCCATCCGTTTCCATTTGGCTAAAGAGTGAATGATTTCCATCGGTTCATTTGGGATACTGCTGACAGTGAAAGTGATAGCTTTTTCCGAACCGCTTAAATTGTCGTTTAAACCGCTTTCGGCCGGTAGGAAAAGCGGTGCGGACACCCGCTGTAAATTTAATTTATAGGCTAAGGTATTTTCAAAATAATCTTTGACCGCTTTGATGGCGTTTTCCGTTCCCTTTAAATTAATATAGGAAGAATAATTTTCCGGAATAATCAACTGTGCCATAATCAAAATTCCTTTCTTGGATAAAGTAGTACTTAACTTAACTTTCCCCTGCTCGAAGTGCTTCGCACTTCTGCCCGGGCAGAAACGCATAGTGTTTCGAGCAGAGAAAAATTAAGATATTATAGTAAATTAGTATAAAGACTTTTAAAGAACTTGTCAAGAAGCATGGCAAGGTCTTCGGCGGAGGAACTACGCCGCCGATCGGCAATAAGCCGCAAGAGAACAGGATAAAAATCAGATTGACAGCTTTCGCTAAAATAGGTATGATAAGAAGAAAGAAGCTAAGTTTGCGGGGATTGAGGGCGGCATTAGCCCAACAATCCTGTATCATGGGTGGATGTCGATATTAGATAAAAGGAAAAAATTATGATGATTCAAATTGAAAATCAAACCATATCTTACCGGGAAAGTGGACAGGGACAGGCATTGCTGGTTTTGCACGGCTGGGGCTGCAATAAGGAAATGTTTCAGTTTATGCATGACCATTTCTCCAATCGCTTTCGGGTGATTAGCGTGGATTTGCCGGGTTTTGGCCAAAGCGAGGAACCGAAAAGCGTTTGGGGCACGCAGGACTATGCCGTCTGTATCGAGCGTTTGCTGACAGAACTCGGTGCGGACAGACCGATTGTTTTCGGCCATTCCTTCGGCGGCCGGGTATTGCTGGCGCTGGCCGGGAAAATGCCTTTGGAAAAAATGATTTTAACCGGCAGTGCTGGATTAATTCCGCACCGGCCGCTGTCTTATTACCTGCGGGTATCTTGGTTTAAAGCTGCGAAATGGGTTTATCGGCACAGTCCGCTCCAAAAGCTCTATCCCGACTGGCTGGAAAAGAAGCGCAAAAGCGCCGGATCGGCGGATTACCGTCAGGCCAGTCCACAGATGCGGAAAGTTTTGGTTAAGGTGATTAACGAAGACTTAGCGGCCGAGATTGCCCAAATCAGCACACCAACTATTCTGTTATGGGGAACGGAAGATACGGCTACGCCGCTTGCGGACGGACAGCGGATGGCCGGACTTTTGCGGGACGGAGCGCTGATTCGGCTGGAAGGCGGGAGTCATTATGCGATTTTGGAGCAAAAGAATCGCTGTCTGGCGATTATGGATGCTTTTGTGGGAGGAAAGACCGATGTATGAGATAATAGGAAAAGGCTTGGATTTTCTGGTGCTGCTGCTTTTGACACTAATACTTTTTTGGGATTATACCTATTATTTGCATATTTTTCAGCTGAACTCTTACTTTCCGGAGCGCTATCAGCGCTGGAAAGCACAAAATAAGGAAATGCTGAGTCGAAAGTTTCCAATCGGCTTTCGACTGGGGCTGATAGTGCTTAGTGCAGCTGCTTCTGGGCTGCAAGGACTGCAAGGACGAGTGGTGGGCGTTTGGCCTTTGAAACTGGTGTTTTTTCTATGGGCGCTGATTTCTTTGGCTTTTCGCTTAAAAACCAGAGAAAGAGCCAAAAAACCTTTGGTTTATACTTATCGGATTTATCGGCTGTATGGTGCGATGTTGCTGCTGCTTTTGCTGGCCGAGGCTGTTTTATGGTGGATATTGCGGCTGTTTTGGCAGCACCCGGTCGAGGCTTTGGGCATGGGCTCGAAAATAGCAAGAATTGTATTTATTTTCGCAGCGTATTTTCTGCCGCTGGCCGCTAATTATGTGCTGATGCCGCTGGAAAAATATTATAAGCAGAAATATTACCGGCAGGCGCAGGCGATTTTGGCGGGGCAGCCGGAACTTATCCGCATCGGCATTACCGGCAGTTACGGCAAGACCAGCACCAAGTTTGTTTTGGAAAACGTACTGAAACAGCAGTATTTGACGCTGGTGACGCCGCATAGCTATAACACTACTTTAGGTGTAGTTCGGACGCTGCGTGAGTATTTCAGCGGTCAAGTTGAGGCCTTTGTGGCGGAAATGGGTGCCAAGCAGCCCGGTGATATTAAGGAAATTTGTGATTTGGTGCGGCCGCAGGTCGCTGTGATTACGGCGGTAGGACCGCAGCATTTGGAAACTTTCGGTACGATTGACCGGGTGATTGCAACTAAATTTGAGCTGGCTGAGGCGATTGGCAAGAGCGGAGTGGTGATTGTCAATGCCGATGACGCCAACATCGTGTTGGGGATGGAGCGTTATCCGGCAGTCAATTACTTGACTTACGGCAAAGCGGAAAAGGCGGATGTCCGGATTTCGGATGTTAAGGTATCAGCGCAGGGTTCTTCGTTTACGGTAACGTATCGGGGTGAAAGCCGGAGTTATCAGACCCGGCTTTTAGGTCAGCACAATATTTCCAATTTGACGGCCGGTATTGCCGCCGGTTTGTATTTGGGCATTGCTCCGGAGAAGATTGGGATTGGCATTCGGGAAACTCAACCGGTGGAGCATCGGCTGGAACTGAAGGTGCAGGGGGATTATTATATTTTGGACGATGCCTTTAACGCCAATCCGGTTGGTGCCAATAATGCGCTGGAAGTTTTAAAAAGCTTTGAAGGCGGAAAAAGATTTATTATGACCCCCGGCATGGTTGAGCTGGGGAGCGAGGATGAGCAGATACATTTCGACTTTGGGCGGCATATGGCGGACTGTGCCGATGCGGTCATTTTGGTTGGCGCCAAAAAAACCGAAAAAATTAGGGCGGGTCTCCTATCGGCCGGATTCCCGGAAGAAGCAATTTTTGTGGTTAAAGACGTTTTTGTCGGCTTTGCCAAAGTGCGGGAAATAATTGGGCGCGGCGATGTGCTGCTGATTGAAAATGACTTGCCCGATAATTATTGACAGGACAGGCGCTTAATGTTATTCTATAAGGTAAGACAGAATTAGTTTTTGCCGTATAGGCATAAAACTTTATCGTTTAGGCAAATAGGAAAGAGGCTTTGGGCTGGCTTTCCGCAGCGGATTAAACCGCTGAAATTGACAGTTGAGCTAAGATGAGGCAATAAATATTATAGAAAAAAAGGAGGACAAATGGAAAAAATAATTAAAGAAGGCGTTACCTTTGATGACGTGTTGCTGGTACCGGCTTATTCCGAAGTTTTGCCGTATCAGGTTGACGTATCGACCCAGCTGACCAAAAAGATTAAACTGAATATTCCGCTGATGAGCGCCGGAATGGATACCGTTACTGAAGCCCGGATGGCGATTGCCATGGCCAGACAGGGCGGCATTGGCATTATTCATAAGAATATGAGTATTCAGCAGCAGGTTGAGGAAGTGGATAAGGCCAAACGTTCGGAAAACGGTGTAATTATTGATCCTTTTTATTTAACTCCAGAGCATTATGTTTATGAAGCCAATGATTTAATGGCCAAATACCGGATTTCCGGGGTGCCGATTGTTAAAGCTGGCAGTAAAAAATTAGTCGGAATTTTAACCAATCGGGATTTGCGTTTTGAAACCGATTTTAACCGCAAAATTGCCGAAGTCATGACCAGTGAAAAGCTGATTACCGGTCCGGTGGGAACGACATTAGAGCAGGCCAAGGGGATTATGGCTAAATACCGGATTGAAAAACTACCCTTAGTGGATGAAGAAAATAATCTGGCAGGACTTATTACGATTAAAGATATTGAAAAAATGATTTTATATCCCCATGCCGCCAAAGATGAGCATGGTCGGCTCTTAGTTGGTGCGGCGCTGGGAATCACAGCTGATATGTTAGAGCGGGCAGAAGCACTGCTGAAAGCGGGAGTAGACGTGCTGGTGATTGACACGGCACATGGCCATTCCAAAGGAGTGCTGGAAGCGGTTAAAAAGCTGAAAGCGGCTTATCCCGAGGTGCAGCTGATTGCTGGCAATGTGGCCACGGCGGAAGCGACGGTGGCGCTGATTGAAGCCGGCGCTGATGCGGTCAAAGTCGGGATTGGGCCGGGTTCGATCTGCACGACCAGAGTCGTGGCCGGGGTCGGTATTCCGCAGGTTACAGCGATTTGCGACTGCGCTGAGGCGGCGAAGCCCTACGGTATTCCGATTATTGCTGATGGCGGGATTAAATATTCCGGTGATATTGTCAAGGCAATTATTGCCGGCGGCTATGTCTGCATGATTGGCGGGCTGTTTGCCGGAACGGAAGAAAGTCCCGGTCAAACCGAGCTGTACCAAGGCCGGAAGTACAAGGTTTACCGCGGAATGGGATCACTGGGCGCTATGGAAAAGGGCAGCAAAGACCGCTATTTCCAAGCCGGTGAAAATGACGTGTCCAAGCTTGTGCCGGAGGGCGTGGAAGGCCGGGTGGCCTATAAAGGTAAGCTTCAGGATACTGTTTATCAGATGATTGGTGGTTTAAGAGCGGGTATGGGCTATGCCGGCTGTGCCACGATTGAAGAACTCAGAACCAAGGCCAGACTAATTAAGATTACGGCAGCATCTTTGCAGGAAAGCCATCCGCATGACATTCAAATCACCAAGGAAGCGCCGAATTATTCGGTTCGGGCATAATAACAAACTTACTCAACCTTGCCATGTATCCGCTGTTTGAGCAGGGCATAGCTAAAAGAGTGCAGCAGGCTGCACGTTTGTATAGATAAAAAGAGTTTTAACAGGAAAAATTGAGTTATTAAAAACGGAAAGGAGAGAAATGCAGACAGCATTTCAAAAAAATTATGATGATTCCAACTCCTCATATTGAAATCAAAGATCCCAGTGTATTGGCCAAGACTGTATTGATGCCGGGAGATCCGCTGCGGGCCAAGTTTATCGCCGATACCTTTTTAACCAATGTCAGACAAATCAATTCTGTCCGAAATATGTTGGGCTTTACCGGAGAATATCGGGGCAAGACAGTGTCGGTTATGGGCTCAGGTATGGGCATGCCCAGCATTGGCATTTATTCGTATGAATTATTTGCTTTTTATGATGTGGAAAATATTATCCGGATTGGTTCGGCCGGTGCGTATGTTGAGGATTTAAATGTTTATGACGTGCTGCTGGCATCAGATGCCTGGTCGGAATCCACCTATGCTTTATGTCAGGACGGCTATCATCAGGATGTGCTGGCGGCTTCGCCGATTTTGAATCAGAAATTGACCAAGGCGGCGGAAAGATTGGGAATTCCGCTGCATACCGGGCGGCTGCATTCCTCGGATGTATTTTATCGGACGGACAATGCTCAAAGTTTTAAAGAAATCAGAGATCAGCATGACTGCGTAGCGGTGGAGATGGAATCCTTTGCCCTCTTTTCTAACGCTAAGGTATTGGAAAAACAGGCTGCTTGTCTGGTTACGATTTCTGATTCGCTGGTTAAGAATCAAATTACCACCAGCGAGGAAAGGCAGACCGCTTTTCAAAATATGATGAAAATTGCCTTGGAAGCGGCGGAATAAGATGCCCAAAAGAGTAATTCTGGGTTTAAGCGGAGGAGTGGACTCCTCTGTGGCGGCCGTTTTATTAAAAGAGCAAGGTTATGATGTGATCGGCCTGTTTATGAAAAATTGGGACGAAACCGATGACAGCGGAGTCTGCACCGCCGAGGAGGATGCCAGAGATGCCGGGCAGGTAGCCGGCCGGCTGCGGATTCCTTTTTATACGGTCAACTTTGAAAAAGAGTACTGGGACCGGGTATTTCAGTATTTTTTGCGGGAGTACCGGAGCGGCCGCACTCCGAATCCGGACGTGATGTGCAATCAGGAGATTAAGTTTAACGCTTTTTTAGACTATGCGCTTCGGCTGGACTGCGACTATATTGCTATGGGGCACTATGCGCAGGTCGAGGAAAGGGGCGGCAAATACTGCCTGCTGCGCGGGGCTGATGAGGGCAAAGATCAAAGCTATTTTTTATCGCGGATTGGGCAGAAAGCACTGGCGAAAAGCCTGTTTCCGATTGGTCATCTGCATAAGTGCGAGGTGCGGGAAATTGCCCGCCGATATGATTTGGCTACTGCCGGGAAAAAAGATTCAACCGGAGTTTGTTTTATCGGTGAACGCAATTTTAACCGGTTTTTGGATCAGTTTTTAAAGGCCGATCCCGGTGAAATGAAGGATGTGAACGGCCGGATAGTTGGTACGCATACCGGCCTGATTCATTATACCTTGGGGCAAAGAAAGGGAATTGGTCTGGGCGGTGTCGGCGACGGCCGGCCGTGGTTTGTGGCCGGTAAGGATTTGGATCATAATATTTTGTATGTGGCTCAAGGGGAAGATCACCCAGCGCTGTACAGCACGGCGCTGATCGGAACGGATATGGCTTGGACGCTGGAGGAGGAACCGGAATTTCCGCTGCATTGCACGGCTAAGTTCCGCTACCGGCAGCCGGATGTGCCGGTGGTGGTGACCAAAAAGGCTGACAAGATGCACATTGATTATGCTGACACGCCGATGAAAGGTGTCACGCCGGGACAGGCAGCGGCATTGTACCGGCAGGAAGTTTGTCTGGGCTCGTGCCTGATTGAAAGCACGGCTGGACTGGATAAAAAATATGATTTTTTACATTCTCGGCCGTCCTTTGTTGGATAGAAAGTTTTTTGTTTGACGATTTAATTGAATATGGAAAAGTTAAGTCGCTGAGTTGTAAAGTGAGGAGTTGGAGATGGAATATTTTGAATTGGTACAGGAAGTGGATTTGCCTGATATTGAAAGCAAGGGATATTTATATCAGCATAAACGGACGAAAGCCAGAGTCTGTATTTTAAAAAATAATGACGAGAACCGGGTGTTTTCGATTTGCTTTCGGACGCCGCCGGAAAAAAGCAACGGTGTGGCTCATATTTTAGAGCATTCGGTCTTAAACGGCTCGGAGAAGTTTCCGATTAAAGATCCCTTTATTCAGCTGGGAAAAACCTCGCTCAATACTTTTTTAAATGCTATGACTTCGCCGGATAAGACTATATATCCAGTTGCCAGCTGCAATTTAAAGGATCTGCATAATCTGATGGACGTCTATATGGATGCCGTCTTTCATCCCAATATTTACACCAATTCCAAAATCTTTGCGCAGGAGGGCTGGCATTATGAACTGCTGAAAGAAGAAGACCCGGTTACGATTAAAGGTGTGGTTTATAATGAAATGCAGGGAGCGTTTTCCACGCCGGAGCAGCTTCTTGACCGCAATATCCAAACTGCGCTTTTTCCGGGGCATCCCTACGGCTATGATTCCGGCGGGATTCCAGAAGAAATCCCAAGCCTTAGCTATGAAGAATTTTTAGACTTCCATCGTCGCCATTATCATCCATCCAACAGCTATATTTTTTATTATGGTGATATTGACATTGCCGCCGAATTGGAGCGGCTGAATACTTATTTGGCAGGCTTTGATTATCGGCAGCCGGAGTCGGCGCTGCCGCCGGTTGCGCACTGGGAGGAGCCTAAGGAGTATCATTTGCAGTATCCGCTGCCGGAGGGCGAAGAGCCGGACAAAAAAGACTTTTTCAGCCTGAATTATTGTCTGGGAGAATTGCCGGTCGGGGAAAAGTTGGCGATGTCGATTTTGGAATATATTTTATTGGATGCGCCCGGAGCGCTGCTCAAAGAAAAGCTGGCAGAGAGAAACTTGGGCGAGGAGATTTATGGCTTTTTTGACAGTGATATTCGGGAAAATACTTTTTCTGTAACTGCCAAAAATGTTTCACCGGAGCGCAAACAGGAATTTTTTGACTGCGTGCAGGATACTTTGTGCCAAATTGCGAAAACGGGGCTTGACTTGAAAAAATTGCAGGCAGCGATTAATGTTTTTGAGTTCCGGCTGCGGGAAGCTGATTTCGGCAGTATGCCCAAGGGGATTATTTTTAATTTTCAGGTTTTGGAAAGCTGGCTTTATGATCGGCCGCCATTTGCCTTTTTTGATTATGACGGGCTGATAGAGGAGCTACGGCGGGCGGCGGCCGGCGGAGAGTTTGAGCGCTATATTCAAAAATATTTGCTGCAAAACAATCACCGCTGTTTTATTATCATGAGTCCTTCCCTGACGATGGCGGCGGAGAAAGAAGCGGAACTGGCACGGCATTTAGCTGCCTATAAAGAAAGCTTATCAGCTAAAGAACGGGTGGCTTTGATTCAAAAGAATCAGGAGCTGTTGGCCTATCAGGCCGAGCCGGATCGGAAAGAGGATCTGGCGTTGATTCCGACCTTGGAGCTATCCGATATTCAAAGGGAAAAAGCCGCCCTCAAATACCATACCGAATATCAGGACGGCGTGCATGTGCTGTATCATCCGGCCAATACGTCGGGTATCGTATATTTGAAAGCCTTTTTTGAAATCAATTGGCTGCCGGAGGAGCAAGTGCCGGTGGTTAGCCTGCTGACCTCTTATCTGACTTCGGTAAGTTCAAAAAATTATCATTATAGCCAGCTGGTCGATGAGATTAATGAGCATACCGGCGGGATTACATCGAAGCTCCTGCTTTACGGCTATAAGGACAATACCGATCGGTTCCGCATCGGCATGGAGCTGAAAGGCAAGTCCTTTGCGGCATCCTTAGGCAAAATGTTAGAATTATTTGATGAACTGCTGGCGAATCCCAAGTTTGACGATGTCAAGCGACTCGGTGATTTGATTAAGGAAACGGCCTCGCAGATGCAAATGACACTAATCAGCGGCGGCCATATCACGGCAGCGACCAGAGCACTCAGCTACTATTCTAAGAGTGCCTACTTTGATGAACTGAGCAGCGGTGTTTCCTTTTATGATTTTATTCAGCAGTGGAAACAAGCATCCGAAACGGATTTGCAGGAGTTGGGCGGCCTGATGAAAAAAATATTGGCGGAAATTGTCAGCCAGTCCAAACTGACCCTGGCCGTGACCTATGCTGAGGCTGATGAGGCTGAGGTACGCCGGAGGTTGGCTGATTATATCAACCGGCATCAGATTGATGCCGATTACCGGCCGGAGGTGGAGCGCAGTGTGTTGGGCAATCAAAAAGAAGCCTTTATTACGTCCGGTAATGTGAATTATGCGGCTAAGGTTATGAATTATAAGCGCTTCAGCTATACGTATTCCGGTATGTTTCAGGTGGCGAATCATTTGCTCAATACCGATTATTTGTGGAACAAGGTTCGGGTTGAAGGCGGCGCTTACGGCGGTATGTCGGCAATCCGTCGTTCCGGTGATATGATACTGATTTCTTACCGCGATCCGAATATTGCCGAAACCTATCAGGCATATGAAGGAATTGTTTCTTATTTTGAAAATCTGGATATTACCGAAGAAGAAATCAAGAATACAATTATCGGAACAATTGCCGGAATCGATACGCCGCTGACACCATCGATGGAAAATGCCAAAATCATGGCTATGTATTTCAGTGATTTAAGCCCGGAAGAAGAAAGCCAAACCCGAAAGGAAATTTTAGATACGAATTTAGCTGAATTAAAAAGCATGAGCAAGTTTTATGAGCAGGTTTTGACGACTGATTATATTTGTACGGTTGGCAGCCGAAAGAAGATTGAAGAAAATCGGGAGTTATTTGCCAAAATCAAAGAAATTCGCTAAAAATAAAGTTGGTTCGGTTGACAAGCTTTTCACATACCTATATAATAGAATTAATTTTATGGCAGTCAGCCATAACGGAGAAAAGAAAAGTTGGCTGAAGATTTTATTATGCAAAAAGGAGCAGGCAGATGAAAAAAATTTCACAGGCGGTCATCAAAAGATTGCCGCGGTATTATCGGTATTTGGGAGATTTATTGGAAAACGATGTGATTCGGACTTCTTCCAAGGAGCTAAGCGAGCGGATGGGGGTGACGGCCTCGCAAATCCGGCAGGATTTAAATAACTTTGGCGAGTTCGGCCAACAGGGCTATGGCTATAATGTCGAATATCTGTATACTTCCATCGGCAAAATCTTAGGTCTGGAAAAGGAATACAATATCATTATTATCGGGGTTGGCAATTTGGGACAAGCACTGGCTAATTATATTGAGTTTGAGCGCAAGGGCTTTAAAGTGAAGGGCTTATTTGATGTCAATCCTCGCCTAATCGGCATGATTGTCCGGGATATTGAAATCAGAGATGTGTCGGAAATTGAAGGCTTTATGCAGGAAAATGATGTGGATATCGCTGTGCTGACGCTGCCCAAACAGAAAGCGCCGGAAATGGCGATGAATCTGGAAAGATGGGGCGTTAAGGGGATTTGGAACTTTGCGCCGATTGACCTTCATTCCTCCAGCGGCAAGGTTTGCATTGAAAACGTGCATTTGTCGGAGAGCCTTATGACACTGTCCTATGCGATTAATGAAAAACTGACTGACAAACACGAAAAACATTAACGGATTACTCAACTTTGCCATGTTCTGCAAAGATAGAACAGTCTTTTTAGGAAGATTGCCCGCCCGGGCAGAAGTACACAGCACTTCAATCAGGGGAGAGTTGAGTCTATTGTTACGGTTCAGGTAAACTACTCATAATTCGCTGAAAGTAAAGTATGAGTGTGAACGTTAAGCAAATAGATATTGATGCTTGATATCCCGGAAAGAACGTACTATCCGAAGGGATATCAAGTAAAACGGCAGCCTGAACTATAATCAAAAGACAGCGCAGGAAAAGCAAAAGAAAGTTGAGTTGACTTAGTTTTGATAAAGGAGAAAACCATGTTTTCGATTGCGAAAAAAAAGGAACCAAAAAGAAAGCCGGCGCTGCGAAAATCTATTCCGGTGCTGATTGTCAATAAGGATTGGCATGATTTGTTTGTGGGGAAAAAACCGGGTAAGATTCAGGCAGCGGAAAAGCGGCTGGAGGCGCTGGTTAAGAAATACAGCAAGGTTAAGCAGGAACTGAAGGAATACGAAGGTTTGAAAAAGCAGCTTTTGGAGGGTATCTTGGCTGACATGAACAACATTTCCGAGGAAAGCACGGATCAGTTAGAGAAAAAAATGGAAACCAATACCAGCCTGATTCAAGACTTAAACGCACGGATGGATGAAGGTGGAGATTTACTGCTGGATTTGCCGCATCAGATTGACGAATGCAATAAGGAATTGATTTTTCAAACGGCTGAATTTTTTTATCCCAAGTTGATTGAAAATACCAAAGAATATCAGCTTTTGGCCGAAGAAATCAATGATTTGAGAAGACGGCTGCGTGTCAAATTGGAGCGCCGGGTGGAAATCGAAGAGAGGAACGACGCGATTTATCAAAAACTGCATCAGATTCTGGGGGCGGAGCTGTTAGATGAATTGGATGAGTTTTTCATCGGCCGGCAAATGCACCGGAAAATATATGATTTAAAGGGGAAGGAACAAGGCATCGATGATTCGGCTTTTTTGACGGAAGGGACAGGAGGCATGAAGCCATGATTCGGGGCATCGGCATTGATTTGCTAGAAGCAGAGCGGATTCAGGCGGCGCTTACGCATCCCAGTTTTCGGGAAAAATATTATACGGCGGCTGAACGGTTGTTAAGCCTGCGGCAGCTGGCCAATAATTTTGCAGTCAAGGAAGCGGTAGCAAAAGCGTTTGGCTGTGGTTTCCGTTATTTTTGGCCGGCTGAGGTTGAGGTTTTGCGGAATGCTGCGGGTAAGCCCTATGTTCGGCTGCATGGCCGAGCCAGAAAAATGGCACTGCGCCTGCGCATTAAAAAAGTTCATGTCAGTTTGTCCGACACCAGCAGGCATATTATGGCGGCAGCGGTAACGGAACGGTAAGGGATATACATTAGGTATATCCTTTCTTGCATTGAGAATAAAATGCTTAGGGGGGAGACGGAAATGAATTATGTTTTAACTCCAGAACAAATGGCGGCAGCTGATAAAAGTGCGGCTTATGATTTGCATATTCCCAGCATTGTTTTAATGGAAAATGCGGCTCATGCTGTCTTAAAGGAAATCCGGCAGGACTTTCTGCCAGACAGCCGGATAGCGGTGATTGCTGGCCGGGGCAATAATGGCGGTGATGGTCTGGCTCTGGCTCGCCAGCTGTTTTTGCATAATTATTCGGTTAAGATATATCTGCTGGCTGAGAGCGATGATTTGACACCGGATGCGACGGTCAATTATTACGCAGTGGCGGCTTTGGGGATTGAATGTGAAATCGTCAGCAAGATGACGGAAACGCTTTACCGGGAGTGGCAGATGGCGGCGCTGATAGTGGATGCCCTTTTGGGAACGGGCTGCAACCGCCGGCTGACTGATTTATACTATCAGGCAGTGGAAGCGCTTAACCGATTGGCGGTACCGAAGTACTCAATTGATATTCCCAGCGGTTTAAACGGAGAACGGGGAACTGTAATGGGGACGGCGGTCAGAGCCGATAAAACCATTGTATTGGCCGCTTATAAACAGGGCAATCTTTTAGGCAGAGCTAAGGAATATTGCGGCGAAATGGTTTTGGCCGACATTGAGCTGCCAGCGGCGGCATATGATTCGGTTCGGCCGCAAACTTTTGTTCTCAGTCCGGCATTGTGGCCAGATTTTCCGCCGAAACGTCCCTTTGCTCATAAGGGGATGATGGGGCGGACGCTGGTGATTGCCGGCAGTGGTCAAATGGGCGGTGCACTTTTGCTGGCGGCTGAAGCGGCTTATCGCAGCGGAGCGGGTCTGGTTTATGCCTATACTGTGGAAAATAATCGCATTCCCCTGCTGACCAGACTGCCGGAAGTAATTGTCGATGTTTATAAAGAAACGCCGGACGAAACGGATAAGTATGAGTTCAGCCGGGAAATGGAAGGTAAGGATGCGGTTTTGATTGGGCCGGGTCTGTCAACTGGTCCGAAGGCGTATGAGCTGCTGCGGATGACACTGGCATCGAAGCTGCCGCTGGTAATTGATGCGGATGCTTTGACACTTTTAGCGGAACATCCCAAACTTTTGCATTTGTGCAGTCAAAGAGCGGAATTAAAGGTATTAACGCCGCATTTAAAAGAAATGGAAAGATTAACCGGCTTATCCGTAGAGCAAATAGAAGAAAACAGTTTGGAGCTGGCTGGCCGTTTTGCCAAAAGCTGGAATGCGGTTATTGTCCTGAAAAATTACCGAACAGTGATTGCATTTCCAGATGGAAAATGTTATATTAATCCTTTAGGAAACGAAGGCATGGCCACCGGTGGTAGCGGCGATGTGCTGTCTGGTTGTTTAGTGGGTCTTTTGGCGGGAGCAGCTGGCAGGGATCAGGCGAAAGCCATCCTTTATGGCGTTTACCAGCACAGTTTAGCGGGTGATTTGGCCTGCCGGCAAAAAGGCCCGGCCGCCATGCTGGCCAGCGATATTATAGGAAATTTAGGTACAGTTTGCCTATCGTTCAGGCAAGCGGATAGTCGTGATTGATACGACCGGAAAGCTTGCTTTTATGGGAAGTATCAATCACGACTA
>CAUUKX010000044.1:0-16490 GCA_963545585.1 uncultured Lachnospiraceae bacterium | reverse complement strand
ATTTGCTGCGCATCCTGCGTTACTGCGGTGAAACGCAAAAGCATACGGCCGGGGTGGATGCCAATCTGGCCAAGGCCTATAATATCAAGGACACCGGTAACCGGGCGCTTTATTTTCGGGATACCATTTTGCCAGAAATGGAAGAAATCCGTTTGGGTTGTGATGCCTTAGAGGAACTGGTTGAGGAGAAGCAGTGGCCGTTTCCGACGTATTTTGATTTATTGTTCCGGATATAAGTTGTCTTACGCACTTACGAAGAAAGCAAGGGGGATGTCTATCCTTTAATGGGTTAGCGTCCAAAAAGATGATGGCAGGATGTGCGCCCGCACAGAAACACGAAGTGTTTCGACAGGGCAGGACGTGCGCCCGAGGGCAGGGCTGATTGCGCACCCGAGCCAAAAGCGGAATATGCCGGCAGGTTATGGGCTTGTGCAAAGAGTTAAGAGAATAATGAGGAGGAAGGGCTTTGATTTTAACGGTGTTAATCAATCCTTATCTAATCAGGCAGATTAAGGTATCGGGCTGGAAAGCGGACGGCCAGAATAAAATCTTGGAAGAAAGCCTGACGATTGGCGACAGCGGAGTGTATTCGGCTCATATCATGAAGATTTTGCAGGGCGAGCCTTTTGTGATTGGCTTTTCCGGCGGGATTGGCGGTCGGTTTATTAAAAACTTCTTAGACAAGCGGCGGATTGTGTCGGATTTTATCGGCATCAGCGGTGAGCCGAAAATGCTGACCACGATGACGGATATCGCGAAAACCAAGGAATACAGCTTTATGTCCAATGGCTATGAACCGGTCGAAAGCGATTTAAAGGCGTTGAAACATAAGTTTCATAATCATATCCGGGAATGTGATACCATTGTTTTTGCCGGACAGACATTTTCGCCCCGGGCGCTGGAAAAAGCCGAGGAGGTATTGGCGATGGTGGAAGAAGGCCAAAAGGCAGTGGTTCAGGCCGGTGCTGACAATATTGAGCTGCTGTCCAAATATCATCCCTATGCGGTGGTAACGGATGTGGAAACGCTGCGCCGGCTGGGATTAGACGGTATTTGGCGGCCGACGGAAACGGAAAAGCTGCAAAAATGGATGCGGACGTACCGGATTAAATATTTCTTTGTGCAAACGCCGGAAACAATTTACGGGCTGTCCCGTTCCAAAATTGCCTATGTGTCCTATCCGCCCAAAGATAAGACCGAGGATATCATTCAGTCCTCGATTTTGGGCGGGCTGGCGATTGGTGTGCAGCGGGGTTATCTGTTGGAGAAAAACTTGCAGATTGCCGGAGCGATTGCCAGACAAGTTAATGTTCGGAGCTTTCCTGATATTATCCGCCGCCGGGAGATTGATCAGGCAATGAATCAGGTCAGACTGAAGGAAGTATATAATGAAAAGCGAGGGTACATAGAAACTTAGCGGAGGAAACAATGCAAAATTATTATACTCTGGCCAAGGAAACCAGTGTGGAGATTGAAATTAAAAAATCCAAATTTATTGGGTACCTCAAGGGTACGGCCAGTGAAGCAGAGGCTGTGGAGTATATTGCCGCCATTAAAAAGCAGCACCGGGAAGCCACTCATCACTGCTCGGCCTTTCGGATTGCCGGAACGATTGCCTTGGAGCGCTATGATGACGACGGCGAACCGTCCAAAACAGCGGGGCTGCCGATGCTTAGTGTTTTGCAGGGGCGGGAGTTATGGAATGTGACGGCGGTAGTGGTTCGCTATTTCGGCGGTACGCTTTTGGGAACGGGTGGTTTGACCCGGGCGTATTCCGAAGCGGTGCGGGAGAGCCTGGCGGATAATCCGCCGGTCTACCGGCAGCTCTTTGCTGTTTTGGCGCTGGAGTGCCCCTATAACTGGAACGATAAGGTTAGCTATGAACTGGAGCGGCAGAGCATTTCCACCGGGCAAATTGATTACAGTGATAAGGTGGAGTATCAGTTATTTGTGGAAAAAGAGAAAGCGGCCGACTTTATCCGCCAGTTTCAGGAACTGACCGAGGCGCAGGCCCGGATTACCCAGAGCGGCGAGCAGTATGGCTATTATTTTGCCGGGAAATTGATTACCGGCTGACTTCCCTTCCCCCCCCTGGTCGAAAGCTTCGCTTTCTGCCCGGGCGGGCAAGCAGCCTGACTGAAGCGCTGCGCACTTCTGGCCGGGTGGGCAACCTGCCTAATCGAAACGCTATTTGTTTCTGCCCGGGGAGACGCCCCATCCCCCCCTAGTCGAAAGCTGCGCTTTCTACCGGGCAGGTAGTCTGCCCCCAAAAGGCTTTCTGGGCATGGGAAAGTTGAGTTGCTAACGGAAATATTTTTTCGTGAAAATCATATTTATATTTGCGGGAAAGCGATACTTTTTTGCTTGTTCCCGTCATTGCAGAAACAGGGAACGCTTTTGTATTTGCAGGAAAGAGGGGCATACTTTGCTGTTTACGACCGGCAGCGAAGGGACAGCTTTTCGACCGATGAGGAAATGTTAAGAGCTCAACTTTCCCATGTTCGACAGAACAGTCTTTTTTAGGCTCGCTGCTTCCAGAAAGGCTACGCCTTTCGGCGGCAGGCAGGAACGGAATGCGATTTGCGAAGAAAATCGCGAGAGTGGATCCATGCAGACCGCCCGCCCGGGCAGAAACGCAAAGCGTTTCGATCAGGGGAAAGTTGAGTTAAAAGGAAAAGAAAGGAAAAAGATTGAATAAGAAGAAGTGGATTGCCTGCCTGCTGGCGTTGTGCCTTGGTCTCAGTGCCTGCGGCGGGGAAAGTCAAAAAAAGGAAGAAAATATAGGGCAAAAGACAGAAGAGGCGGCCGGAGTGATTGACCGTCAGTTTGCCGGGCAAACTTTGAAACTGACTAGTTTTACCAAGGATATGGAATATGCGGCCAAGGCATTTGAAAAGGCCTATGCCTGTAAGGTTGAGTTAGTGGTCAAGGACAGCACCGAGTTTGCGGCTGAACGAGAACGTTTGTTGGCGGGCAGCGAGGGAGCGGATGTCTATACGATTGAAGCAGCGGAAATGCAGGACTGGCTGACGGCTGAGGCGCTTTTGCCTTTAACGGACGTGGATGCTGAGCATTATGCGCCGTATGCGATTGCTTATGCGACCGACAGTACCGGAGCGCTGCGGGCTTTGACCTGGACGGCCACACCAGTTAATTTGTATTACCGTCGCTCGGCGGCTCAGGCGGCACTGGGGAATGATTCGCTGGAAGCGGTCACTGAGGCACTAGGGGCGCCGGAGAGCTTGACTGATTTAGCGGGCAAGCTGCAGACGGCGGGCTATAAGATTTTTTCCAATGTCGGGGATATGAGAGCCTTTTACGGGGTCAGTGATAAAACCGAAACTGCGGTGCTCTCGCCCCAAGAGCAGGTTTTTTTGACCAATGGGCGGCAAATGGAAACCAATTATCAGCTGGCCGGACTGGAGCCGTGGTCGGCCGACTGGTTTAAGGGCATGTACGGCGAGGCGGTTAATTCGATTACTGGTAAAAAAATTGAAGTTTTCGGCTATGTGATGCCTTCTTGGGGAAAAAGCTATGTTTTAGAAAAGGCGGGCAATAAGAAAGAGGCAAGCGATACCGAGAAAAATCCAACTTGGGGTGATTGGGCGGCGGCGGCCTGTCCGGCTGCGTCTTTTTCCGACGGGATTTGGCTGGGAATTTCGGCTAACAGCCAGCGGGCAGAGATGGCCAAAGCATTTTTGGTCTATGTTACTCAAAATCAGGAGCTGTTGCAGGAATGGCTGAAGAAAACCCAAGAGTTGCCGGCTTTTCTGCCGGTTTTGGAAAGCTATCAGCTGGAGATGGAGGATTCTTTCCTCGGCGGGCAAAAGATAATGCCGCTTTATATTGAAACCATCAAAGCCATTCCGGCGAAATCAGCGGAGCAGCTGCGGCAGGAAAAGGAATATTACCAAAAGCTGGAGGCCTATTTAAAGGGTGAGATTGCTACGTTGGAAGAATTGCAGACCGCTCTTGCACCAGCGGCGGTTGAGCCGAATACTCCGGCTGTGCAGTAGAGGGCATCGCTGAATCGGAGAGGATGGCGATAAAAAATGGCGTTTTGCTGGACAGGGACGCATGAAATGGCGAGGCTGCGGCGGCTCATACAGAGCAGAAACAGATTGGCTTTTCGATAGGCAGAAGTGCGAGGCACTTCAATCAGGGTAAAGTTGAGTTAAATACAAAAAAAGAGCCGGAAAAGCGTTTGCTTAAACGGCTGTTTAAAATTGAGATGAATTTTACTTACTCAACTTTCCACCCGCTCTCTGAGCGGGATAGAGCCAAAAAAGACGATGGCAGAAGTGCGAAGCACTTCGATCGGGGGAAAGTTGAATTGGTTATTGTGCAGAGCCCGGAAAGGCCTGTACCAAATCGGTTAGAGTTTCCCGGCGTCGAATCAGGATATCCTCGCCGCCGGCGGTAATCAAGACTTCTGCCGGCCGCAGCCGGTTATTATAAGAAGAAGCCATGCAATAGCCGTAAGCACCGGCATCCAAAACGGTTAAAATATCACCGACTTGTGCTTCTGGCAGCGCCCGGTCAGCGGCTAAGATATCGCCGGATTCGCAGATATTGCCAGTTACCTGATAAACAGTGGTTTTTTCGGCAGTGTTTTGGTCATAGCTTTTGCCAGTTTCCGGTCGGTAAACTTCCATATCATGATGGCTGCCGTAAAGAAGCGGCCTTTGCAGAACATTGAAGCCGATATCCGTGCCCAGATAATTTTTGCCGAAGTTGGATTTGAGGGCGGTGATGGTGCCCAGCAGCACGCCGCACTCGGCGACAATATAGCGGCCCGGTTCGAGTTTAAAGGTCAGCTCCTTGCCGTACTCGGCGGCAAAGCGCAGGAAAATCGAATGCAGTTTTTGACCCAAAGCCGTCAAATCCAGTCTTTTTTCACCGGCCTGCTTGCGGTAGGGAATGCCGAAGCCGCCGCCGAAATCAATAAATTCTAAGTCAGTAAACTGACGAGCCACCGTTAGTGCTGATTCCATGCCCTGAATATATTGGTCATCTTCCATAAACAGCGAGCCGATATGCTGATTGATGCCAACCAAACGGAGCTGATAGCGGGCTAAAATGGCTTTTACCTCCGAAACCATGTTCGGATCAACGCCGAACTTGGTGTTTTTGCCGCCGGTAACGACTTTGTCGCTATGACCAGCGCCAACCATTGGATTAAATCGGATGCAGACTTGGCCACCGGGATTGAGGTGTCCGTATTGCGTCAGCTGCGAAAGCGAATCAACGCTGACTAAAATCCTGCGGTCAATGGCAAAGCGCATTTCTTCCGGGCTGACATTATTGCTGATGAATAGAATTTGCTCGGGCTGAAAACCGGCCATTTCCTCAACATAGATTTCACCGGGGCTCATGGCATCGGCATAAAAGCCTTCCTCCCGTATAATCCGCAGCAAATGCAGGTTGCCATTGGCTTTGACCGAGTAATTAGCATGAAAGTGCGGATAATCGCTTAATCCGGCAATTTCCCGGCAACGGGTGCGCAGGATGGATTCATTATAAACATAAAGCGGACTGCCGTATTTTTGCAGGAGCTTTTGCGGGTCGGTTTGTCCGAAGAAATGCGTTTGTTCGGTATAGGTTTGGTTTAACATAGGTTCTCCTTGTTTTTTTAATCATAAATTTGCTGGCTTTCCGCTGGCTGAAAGGCTGCATTTCCGCCGAGCGGGCAGCTGGCAAAAAACTGCTTTGATGAACAGGGAAAGCAGAGTAATTCATAAAAAATTTAAAATAAGATTGGTTTATCGCTTAAATTTGTGGTATAGTAATAAATGATGTCAGCCATGGATCAGACAGGACTTTCATAGTAAAACACTATAAAGGATAATGGCCGGAAAGTCAAGAAAAAGCAGAAAAAAGAGGAGAAGGATGGGCTTATCAGATTTGCCTTAAATAAATAGGAACAAACACAAGAAACATTTTGCCGGAAACTCAAAGCATGGTACAGCAGGAAATGGTGTGCGGAACAAAATGGATAAAAAATAAGTTTTAAACTATGTGTTTTCCGGGCACAGATAAAGAATGGAGGAAAAATGGAAACACCAAACAAGAAGATGGCAATTAAAAAATGGATTTATATTATTGTCGGCTGTATTGGCTTGGCACTGGGCGCAGTCGGAGCGGTCATGCCGCTGATGCCGGCCTTTCCTTTTTTGCTCTTGGCGGCATTTTGCTTCGGCAGAAGCTCGGAGCGGCTGGACGCTTGGTTTAAGAACTCCAAGCTGTACCGGGATAACTTAGCGGATTATGTGAAAGGACAGGGCATGCCGAAGGCAGCTAAGATTAGAGTAATGCTGCTGGTTACAGGTCTTTTTACTTTTGGTTTTATTATGATGCGGGCGGTGCCGCTTGGTCAGATTGCTTTGCTAATTATATGGGCGTTTCATATTTGGTATTTTGCCTTTCGGGTCAAAACCAAAGTGGCAGCACCGGAGGAAAGCTGATAAATAGGAAGAAACTCGTCAAATTTAGAGGATTGGCGAGTTTTTGTTGTGCAGTTGGATACTCACTACCGGCTCTGGAACAAGAGTTGATTGTAAAGTTGTAATAAAAATGCCCCACAGAATCCGCTGACATTTTGACAAAGTTTGTGGGGCTTGCTTAACGCCCACCCTTGCGATTCGTTATTAGCGAATTGCGAATGGTTTGATTGAACTGGAACAACAAATAAACCGTTGGCAAAATCATTAAGTAACTCGCAATTTCAATCGTACTGTTCCAAAACGGTGTATCCATCTGCGGCGGCAGCGCAGAATAAAAATTATTCAGGATATGAAGCAGAGCCGGATAGACCATATTGCCGGTGGCCTCATAAACAATCGCAATCCCCACGCCAATGATAACTACATAAATCGTTTGTACCAGTTCCATATGCCAAATCCCGAACAGCAAGGCAGACAGCAGGATAGCCGTCCACACGTTAAAGGCTTTTTTAATAGAATTGTAAACAATTCCTCGAAACATCAGTTCTTCCACGATCGGCCCGAAAATAACAACAGAGCCTAAAACAAACAAATAATTTTCTTGATCCAGTCCCCCGAAACTTTGCTCAAAGGAAGCAAAGCTGTCCTGAAAGGCCGGAATCGAGGACAAAAAGGCGTCGGCAAAATTGAGCCAAGCGGCAGAAAGCCCGCTTAATCCTAAGGAAATGACAATCAGCTTGAGCGGCAGGAAATGATCTTCCTTAACTGGTCGAACAATCGGGCAAATAAGAAACCGGCAAGCCGGTTCTTCTTTTTTATCAAAGTAAAATCGCTTCAGCAGGAAATATCCGGCGCCAAATATCAGAATTTGAAACATACAAGCAACGGCGTCAATCTGCCAATCGCTGAATTCCGGCGGTATCGTATCATTTACCGAAAAAAGGAAAATAGTTACCAAATCTTGAATCAGAGGATAGAGCAGCCAGACGGCAACCATAATCGGAAGCAGCAGAACAATAGGTAAAATTTTATTTTTAGTCATTTTTATCTCCTTTTCGCCGCAGTCAGCGGACGACTATTTATCCAGCAAATATCAAACTTAAAAAAGTATAGCATAATGAGAATAAAAATAGTGTTAAGATAATAGATTCAACTTTCCCCTGATCGCATTTCTGCCCGGGCGGGCGGTCTACCTAAAAAAGACTGTTCTGACGAACATGGGAAAGTTGAGTAATCGATAAACAAAATAAAAAAAGACAAAAAAATCACAAGCGTCGGCGCAAGATGAGCATTGAAAAAGCGGCAAAAATTGGGTATAATAAAAGAACAGCAGAGCCTTTCGACAAGGGAAAGTTGAGTCAAAAAATAAATCAGAGGAAATAATGAAAAGAAAAAGAAAGAAAACAGAAGCAGGAAGTAAGCCAAAGCCGCAGCTTCCGCTTTGGGGCATGCGGACGATTAAGACTTTAATTGCTGTTTATCTTTGTTTTGCGATTGGCATTTTGCGCGGCGTGCTGCCGTTTTATTCGGCGATTGCCGCAATTTTATGCATGAAAAAGGATGTTGATGAAGGGAAAAGAGCCGGAATTCACCGCAGTATCGGCACGCTGATTGGCGGCAGTATCGGCCTGTTGTGCCTTTTGCTGTTCCGGAGGCTGGATATGACGGAGTTTGGCTGGCTGCATTTTTTGCTGATTACACTGGGCTTAGTGCCGGTGATTTACAGCATTGTTGCGTTAAAGGCCAAAGAAGCGGTTTATATCGGCTGTGTCGTATTTTTAAGCGTTACGGTTTCCCACGGCGGCGATGAAAAGCCGTATTTATTCGCAGCGAACCGAATGCTGGATACTTTTATCGGCATTGTTACTGCGCAGGCCGTCAATCGTATTTTGCCCGGAGGCCGGGAGGAATAATCTGGTTGAGCGGGCAGTGAGCTGGCGGATAAGCCGCAGAAAGGAGCACGAAGTGACAGCAGAAATGAATCAGGAAAAAGAAGTGCCGGCGTTTGCGCATCTGCATTTACACTCGGAATACAGCCTGCTGGACGGCTCCGGTCGGATTAGCGAGATTATCAGCCGGGTCAGGGAGCTGGG
Organism: uncultured Lachnospiraceae bacterium; assembly: GCA_963545585.1. GTDB lineage: Bacteria > Bacillota > Clostridia > Lachnospirales > Vallitaleaceae > W11650. The sequence goes on along the minus strand of CAUUKX010000044.1, from coordinate 7,954 downwards.
CATGAAAAGCGTGGCACTGACCGACCACGGCGTCATGCATGGAGTGATTGACTTTTATAAGGAAGCGAAAGCGGCGGGGATCCATCCGGTGCTGGGCTGCGAAACCTATGTCGCCCCCCGCAGCTATTTAAAAAAAGAGGGCAAGCCCGATGCCGCTAATTATCACTTGGTGCTGCTGGCGGAAAATCAGCAGGGTTATCAGAACCTGATGAAATTGGTATCCTTTGCCTATATGGACGGCTTTTACTACCGGCCGCGGATTGATTTAGCGCTGCTGGAGCAGTATCACGAGGGCTTGATCGGCCTGAGTGCATGTTTGGGCGGGCATATTTCGCAGTTGATTTTGCAGGGCGATATGGCTGGAGCGGAAAAAATGGCGCTGGAATATCAGCGAATTTTCGGCCGGGGCAATTATTTTTTGGAAATTCAAAACCATGGCTATGAGGAACAAAAGCAGGTCAATGCCGCGCTGCTAAACATTGCCCGTAAATACGATATTCCGATGGTGGCTACTAATGATGCCCACTATATTTACCGGGAGGATGCAGCGGCGCATGATGTACTGCTTTGTATTCAAACCGGCAAGAAGCTGGCCGATGAGGACCGGATGCGCTATACCGGCGGCCAGTTTTATATTAAATCAGCCGAGGAAATGTACGCCAATTTTGATTTAAGTATACCGGAGTTTCGGGCAGCACTGGAAAATACCGAAAAGATTGCTGACCGCTGCCGGGTGGAAATTGAGTTCGGCCGGCTCAAGCTCCCCCGTTTTGCCGTCCCGCCGGCCTATACGGCGGCCGGTTATTTGCGGGAGTTATGCGAGCAGGGCTTAGCCGAGCGCTACGGGCAGGAGCAGGAGAAGTACCGGTCAAGGCTGGAATATGAGCTGAATGTCATTGAAACAATGGGCTATGCCGATTACTTTTTGATCGTGGCTGATTTTATCCGTTTTGCCAGAGAAAAGGGAATTATGGTCGGACCGGGGCGAGGCTCGGCAGCCGGGAGTTTAGCGGCTTATGTCCTGAAAATTACCAATATTGACCCGATTCGCTATCAGTTGATCTTTGAGCGTTTTTTAAATCCGGAGCGGGTCAGCATGCCGGATATTGATATTGATTTCTGCTATGAGCGGCGGCAGGAAGTGATTGACTATGTGATTGAAAAGTACGGTACCTTGCAGGTTACGCAGATCATCACGTTTGGAACGATGGCGGCCCGGGCGGTGATTCGCGACGTCGGCCGGGTGATGGATATTCCCTATGCCGAGGTCGATAAGGTTGCCAAAATGGTGCCGATGGAACTGAAAATGACCATTGACAAGGCACTCAGTATGAGCCATGAATTAAGCGAGCTGTATGCTTCGGATATGACCATCCGCCGGCTGATTGACACTTCTAAGCGGTTGGAGGGGCTTCCCCGGCATGCTTCGACCCATGCCGCCGGCGTGGTTATCTGCGACCGGCCGGTTTATGAGTATGTGCCGCTGTATGCCAATGACGGCGTTTTGACGACGCAGTTCCCGATGGGGACGTTGGAGGAGTTGGGGCTTTTAAAAATGGACTTTTTGGGGCTGCGCACGCTGACAGTGATTCAGGACGCGGTTAAGGAGATTGAAAAAAGAGGGATTTCGCTGGATATCGACCGGATTGATTTTGCCGATCCCAAGGTATTTGCCCTGATTTCCGCGGCCAAGACCGACGGTGTGTTTCAGCTGGAAAGCGCCGGCATGAAAAACTTTATGCGGGATTTAAAACCCCAGAACTTAGAGGATATCATTGCCGGGATTTCGCTTTTCCGGCCGGGGCCGATGAGTTCCATTCCGACCTATGTCAAGGCGCGGCACCACACCCAGGCGGCGAGCTATATCACGCCGGAGTTGGAGCCGATTTTGCAGCCGACCTACGGCTGTATCGTTTATCAGGAGCAGGTTATGCAGATTGTCCGGGAGCTGGCCGGATATACCTATGGGCGCTCGGATTTGGTGCGCCGGGCGATGTCCAAGAAAAAAGACGACGTTATGCTCAAGGAAAGGCAGAACTTTATTTACGGCAACGCCGAAGAGGGGATTGAGGGCTGTTTGGCCAGGGGTATATCCGAGCAGGCGGCCAATCAGATTTATGACGATATGGCTGATTTTGCCCGGTACGCCTTTAATAAATCCCATGCGGCGGCCTATGCCGTGGTGGCCTATCAAACTGCATATTTAAAGGAATATTATCCGGTTGAGTTTATGGCGGCGCTCCTGACTTCGGTCAGTGCCAATCCCGGTAAAACAATCGACTATATTTTGAGCTTAAAAGATTTGGGCGTTGAAATGCTGCCGCCCAATATCAATCAGGGTTACGCCAGATTTACCGCCAAGGACGGAAAAATTGTCTTTGGACTGGCAGCCGTTAAAAATGTGGGCAAGGCGATGATTGAAAGCATGGAAGCGGAGCGGGCAGTTAGAGGACCGTTCCGCTCGCTGACCGATTACTGTAGCCGGATGGAGGGGAAAGATGTCAACAAACGGGCGCTGGAAAACCTGATTAAAGCCGGGGCGTTTGATTGCTTCGGCGGCAAGCGGCGTCAGTATTTGGAGATTTACGAAAGTGTTTTAAAGTCGGTGCAAAATGAGAAGAAGGAAAAAATCAGCGGCCAGATTGGCATGTTTGAATTAGATGAGACGGAAGATGTCGGTCTGATTGACATTTTGCCGGAAATGGACGAGTTTACCAGCAGCGAGCTGTTGGCCATGGAAAAAGAGGTCATCGGCCTGTATGTCAGCGGTCATCCGCTGATGGATGACCGGGATTTATGGGAAAAAACGGTGACACTTTCTGCCCGAAACTTTCAGCCGGAGGAAGAAGAGAGCGAAGCCGAAGCGCCAGTGCGGCCGGCCGAAGGACGGACGGAAGTCGTGGGCGGGCTGGTTACGCATTTGTCCAAGACCTTTACCCGCAATAATGAAGCAATGGCATTTGCGGAGATTGAGGATTTTTTCGGGACGATTGAGGTGGTTTTTTTTCCGCGTGATTATGCCAAGGCGCAGGCGCTGCTGGAAAAAGAAAATAAAGTTTTTGTCAAAGGCCGGATTAGTTATCAGGGTGATAAGGAAATTAAGCTGATAGCCGCACAAGTCTGGAGTTTTGAGGAAGAAAGCAAAAATCCGCACCGGCGGCCAGCAATATCGGCATCGGCAGAAAGCCTTGACCGGGCAGGGGAAAACCGGAAAAAACAGTCCGGCCGGCGGAGAGAAGAAGTGGAAACTGACCGCAGCTGGGAGAATGAGAAAGACACCGGAAAAGCGGAAAAAGCCATACCCAAGCTGTGGCTGGCGTTTGAAACTGAAGCCGATTATCAGGAACGGGTCAGGGAGATCGGCGAATTGGTGCGAGAATATGCCGGTCAGACACCAGTGATTTTATACATCAAGGAAAATGGCCAAAAAAAGAAAGCTCGCACCGGAGCGGAGCTTTCCGACTTGCTTTTGGTGCAGCTTTACAGTATTTGCGGCGTGAATAATGTGAAGATTCAGTAGAGGCTGGAGAGGCGAACGGCAGACATTTAATAGGTGAAGTTTGGCTGCCGTTGTATACCTCGGCTAGTGGCAGACGGGAAATGGAGAAGGTTATGGCGATGTTATCAGAATATGATTTAAAAACAGGCTTGCCAAAGGATAAGGGTTATTTGGAATGCGGCTTGCCGGATTTTTTGCGGCAGTCCATCCGTATCATGGAGGAAGCGTGGGAAAAACTGGATAACGGTGTGGAGTATCTGCATTGGGACGGCGATTATTGCAGCCTGCAAACCGACATCAATAACGCCGAGGTTAATCAAATCATCAGTCCAGAGCAGGCTTGGTATCTTAGAGAAAAGTATTTAAGAATGGAAAGGGAGTGAGGGGATGCCGGCGATTGATTTTACCCAGATGCTAAGGCGCAATAAGCTTTATGCTGGCGCGAATGGGAATAAGATTTCGGTTATCTATAATGATGAGCAGTATATGCTGAAATTTCCGGCGACAGCCAAACAAAACAAGAACTTGAGTTACAGCAATGGTTGTTTTTCCGAATATTTGGGCTGCCATATTTATGAAGTGATAGGGATTCCTGTGCAAAAAACAGTATTGGGAACTTTTACGGTAAAAGGAAAAGAAAAAATAGTTGTGGCCTGCCGTGATTTTACGAGGCCTGGGGTAATACTGCAAGATTTTGCTTCCTTAAAAAATCAAATGATTGATTCGGAAAAAAATGGATATGGCACGGAACTTGCGGATATTTTGCTTACCTTTGATGAGCAGACAGCGTTGGATAGAACAGAGTTGAAAGAGCGATTTTGGAATATGTTTATTGTTGATGCGCTGATTGGGAATTGGGATAGGCATAACGGAAACTGGGGATTTCTTTATGATACCGTAACAGATAAAATGAAACTTGCTCCGGTATATGACTGCGGCAGCAGCCTTTTTCCGCAGGCGGATGAGAAAATTATGGAAATGGTACTGCAAAATGTGCAAGAATTAAATTATAGGATTTTTGAGATTCCAACTTCGGCGATTTTGCTTGAGGGCAAAAAAATTAAATATTTTGATTTTATATCATCTTTGCAAAATATGGAATGTAATCAGGCACTGGTGCGGATAGTTCCGCAGATTGATATGGGGCGGATTAAAAAAATAATAGAGGAAACGCCTTTTCTCAGCGATTTGCAAAAAAACTTTTATTTTACGGTATTGCAGGAAAGAAAAAAACGAATTCTTGATTTTTCGCTGGAATTGCTGAAAGGAAAAACCGTTGGTTTGGATTAAAATTAGTTGAATTTTTCAGCGAAATAAGCTATTATAAAAGGTAGCAAAAAAGAAGAGCCGGAAGGAAAAAATAAGCAGGAAGCAAAGATTAGCAATGGAGGACAATATGTCAAAAAAGGTGGAAACAATAGGCGTTTTAACCAGTGGCGGCGATGCCCCCGGTATGAATGCGGCAATTCGGTCGGTAGTCAGAACCGCTTTGAGCAACGGCAAAAGAGTGTTTGGTGTCAGGAAGGGCTATAATGGCTTGATTTCCGGCGATATTTTTGAAATGGATGCGCGCAGCGTTTCCAATATCATTCACAGCGGCGGCACGGTGCTGTATACCGCCCGCTGTAAGGAGTTTTATACTGATGCCGGTCCGCGCAAGGCAGCCGATATGTGCCGGGTGTTCGGGATTGACGGGCTGGTGGTAATCGGCGGCGACGGTTCGTTTAAAGGTGCGGAAAGACTGTCGGAGCTGGGCATTAACACGATTGGCGTACCGGGTACGATTGACTTGGATATTGCCTGCACTGATTATACGATTGGCTTTGATACAGCAGTTAATACGGCGATGGATGCGATTGACAAGATTCGCGACACTTCGACTTCGCACGAGCGCTGCTCGATTGTGGAGGTTATGGGCCGGCATGCCGGCTATATTGCACTGTGGTGCGGGATTATTAATGGTGCAGAGCAGATTTTGCTGCCGGAAATGGAAAATGTGACGGAAGAAGAAATGATTCGCGGCATTTTAAATAACCGGGAAAAAGGCAAGAAGCACAATTTAATCATTGTAGCGGAGGGCGTTGGCGGTTCAGCCGAGTTAGCTAAGAGGATTGAAGCAATTACCGGGATTGAAACCAGGGCGTCAATTTTGGGACATCTGCAAAGAGGTGGTGTGCCGACGGCGACTGACCGCTTTCACGCAGCGATGATGGGCGCTTATGCGGTTGATCTTCTCCTAGCGGGTAAGTCCAATCGGGTTGTGGCTTACCGGGATGGAAAATACTGCGACTTTGATATTACCGAAGCGTTGAAAATGAAGAAAAGATTGGATGATTTTCAAATTCGGGTCAGCGGTATGTTAGAAAGCAAGTAAACAGTTGAGGAGAGTTTTATGAAATGTCCGAATTGCAACACAGCGCTTGATAATGAGGCTTTGGTTTGCTTTGCCTGTGGTCAGGAAATCCCGGAAGAGCTTCGGCGGCAAGGCCGGGGCGACCAAGACCGGGAGTTTGATGAGGCGATTCAAAGTCTGATTCCGGATGAAGAAGCCGAGGCGGAAAAAGAGCTTCAGCAGAAATTAAAGCGCAAAAAAAAGGAGGCTCAAAAAAAGGAAGGGCAGTACCGCCAGTACCGCTATGTTTCTTTGACGGCACTGGGAGTTTTGGGTCTTTTTTTCCTGAGCCTGTTTTTAAAATGGTATTCGATCAGCGGCACGGCGGCGTTTCGCGGTTATTTTTATACGGCCAAAACCGGCCGGTATTTAACGGAAAGCGTGCGGGTGTATTCTAAGAATGAGTTGACTGACCGGACCGATAAAGTGGCGGCTTTTACGCCGAATCAGCTTTTAACCTATGTTCAGGAATACGAAGCGGGTACGGAAATTCAAGGGCTGCTGAGTCATTTGCAGATTTATTATGCCAAGGGCTTGATTCTGCTTTATTTTCTAATTGCGGCTTGTGCGGCAGTTCTGTTGTTTGATAAAAATGGCCGTTGGTCGGAGTTGATTCAAACTTCTTCTATTTTAGCGGTTATTTTTATACTGCTCAATACATTGGCGATAAAACTGCCCTATATTAATTTACTGGTGCTGAATGCCAAACGAGTGCTGAGTGCTGGCGGGATTTCCAGCCGAATCGCGGCAGAAGGATTACTTTTGCTGGATGGCTCTCACTCTTTGGCGGATGGGGCGGGGCAGACTACCCTGACCTATCAGGCGGGGTTAGAAGTCGGCTGGATGGCGGCAGTGGTATTGGCGGCGCTGTGGTTTGTGTTGGGGACGGTTCTAAATGAGATGAGCCGGGCAATGAACAGCACAGTCGATACCGAGGCTTAAAAGGTCAAAAGTTTTACTTTTTAGGTAGCGGTGTCGTTTTTTTGAAAAGCAGCATCATGAATTGATGTAAATAAGCAGGCATAATGGAAAAAATGCTTGCAATTGTCATAATTTGCCGAAATGTCGGTGAATTATGAGTGTGAGTGTTAAATAAATGGATATTTCTGTTTGATATGTCTTTGGCGAGCCAGCTCTCCACCGGGGCATATCAAATGGGAAAATTTGCTTACCTAAACGGCAGCAAAAAATATGGAGAATGAAAGGAGCAGGCAATGTATATCAAAACAGTGATTAAACCGGCGGCGGAGTTGGAGCTGATTCGGATTGATGATACCGTCGGCAGCGCACTTAAGATTATTGATGAAAAGGATTTGTTGTCCCTGCCGGTGATTTCCGGCAAAAAGTTTATTGGTATGTTGTCTAAGCGCTATGTATACCAGACCTTTTTTGAGATGGATGAGTCGAAGGAAGTCTTTTTGCAGCGGCCAGTCAGTGATTTTATGCGGACGAAGATACCGACTTTGGGCGATACCGATATTGTCGAGGATGCCATTGGCTTTTTCATTCGGTCGCCCTATCCTTTTATTCCGGTGGTTGATGAAAATGAGGACTTTGTGGGAATTATCACCCGCAAGGCGGTAATGGAGCGGTACGAGCAGATTTTTAAAAGCGAATATCCCCGCTTTTTCATTTATTCCTATGATTATAAGGGTAAAATGGGAAAAATTGTCGATATTATCAACCGCTATGGCGGCGATATCAAGAACTTGGCCTTGATGGATACCGGTGTTTTGGGTCTGAAGGAAATATTTTTAAGCGTGGAAAGCGACCAGCTGGATAAGATTATCGAAAGCCTGAAGTCGCATAATTTTGATGTCAAGATGTAATGCTGCCGGTCTTAAAAATTGGAAGAGGGCTTGCCCGCAAAAGGATTTGCCATCTTTTGATGCGGGGGTCAAAGCGATTCGGTACATTTTATGATAGAGAAGCACAAAAGTGGAAATTGCTGCAAGAGTTGGTGAAAGCGGCAGGATAAAGCGATGGCATGAAATATAAAGGAATAATCTTGGGAAAAAATGATGAAAGAACTATTGAGTAAATTAAAGCCGACGCAGATTTTA